>VBCY01000158.1 GCA_005882995.1 Betaproteobacteria bacterium | reverse complement strand
CCCTGCCGGAATCCCGACGACACACGTAGAATGCGGAAACGAACTGTCTGCGGCTCGTTCAGTGACCCACCCCGGAGTAGTGTACACGACCCGATTTCACGAAACCCATGTGCGCCAGAGAGCACACTGAGTTTCCTGCGCGCCTTGCCGCACTTCGCGACACCGCCGCCTTCGCGCAAGTTTTCTGCGAACGCAACGGCATTGATCGCCACACTGCGTTGCGACTGACGCTGGTCATCGAGGAACTTTTCACCAACACGGTCCAGCATGGTTATCGCGCTGAAAGCGACTTGCCCGTTCGCATCGAGCTCTCGGCATGCAATGGTGGGGTCGCCATCTTTTACGAAGATGCAGCCCCGCGCTACGATCCCTTGGCTCGCTCGTGTGGAGCGTCCGCTGAACTGGATGCGCCGTTTGCTGCTCGGCCCGTCGGCGGACTTGGCCTCTATTTAATCAGCCAACTGGTCGCAGATGCCCGCTATGCGTATGAGAATGGATGCAACCGCATCTGGCTGATCGTACCGGAGCATGCTTGACCGGTGGCCTATGGTCTCGAATTCTTCGCCAGTGCTGCCCGAGCCGCATGCGAGCCGGCGATGCGCCCGAATACAGCGCCGGAGGTCAGCCCTGTTCCACCCGGATAGTTGAAGTAGAACAGTCCTCCGATCAGTTCGCCTGCGGCGTAGAGGCCGGAAATCGCGCCGCCATCGACACTCTGCGCGCACGCATTGCTGTCGATGCGCAGACCGCCGAAGGTAAACGTGATCCCGCAAGTCACGGCGTAGGCCTCGAATGGCGGCGAATCGATGGTATTGGCCCAATTGGTCTTGTTCACTGCCAAGCCTTCCGTGCGCCGGCCGTCGCGCACGGTGGGATCGAACTTGATATCCTGACGCACCGCTGCGTTGTACGCCGCAATTTCGCTGAGCATCGCGCGAGCATCGACATCGTCGATCTTTGACGCGAGTTCTTCAAGGCTATCGGCTCGGACTCTGGTCACTTGCCGGATGCGGTATTCGTCGCGAAGCAGGTGCGTCACCTTCGAATCGAAGATCTGCCACGCAAACTGCTGAGGCTGGCCAAGGATGACTCGACCATACTTCGCATAAGTGTAGTTGCGGAAATCCGCGCCTTCATCGACGAAGCGCTTGCCGTTCGCATTGATCATGATCCCAAAGGGATAGCTGTGCTTCTGGTAACCATCGCCGACTTCGAGATCGCCGAATTCGGGAGCATTCCGGTCCCAGCCGACGGCGTGGCAGCCGGACCAGTTGCCGCAGGGCGAGGCACCGATGTCGAGCGCCATCGCGATCCCCGCTCCGGTATTGAAGCGGCTGCCGCGCACTTTAGCGAGGTCCCATCCCGGCCCCAGGTAACGTGCGCGCCATTCGGCATTGGCTTCGAACCCTCCGCTGGCGAGCACGACCGCCGTGGCCGGGACGTCGATAGTGTTCCCGGCGCGACGCACGATGACGCCGTGCACGCCTGCATCGTCGGCGATCAACCGTGACGCGCGGGCTCCATACCAGATCGCGACGCTTTCCCGCTGCGCTGCCTTGACCAGTAAATCGACAAGCCCGGGTCCGCCTCCCCAGGCTTCCACAGTGAGACCGCCCCAGAACCGCACGCGGTCGCCTACTTTGAATGACTGGCGGCCGTACATGGGAGCGAAACGCACCCCCTTGCTTTTCATCCAGCGCAAGGTGTCGAAGCTTTGCTTGACCAGAAGCTCGACGAGGTTCGGATCGCTACGGTACTCGGTGACGCGCCCCATGTCTTCAAAAAATTGGCTTTCGGTGTACGCGCCGAAATCAGTGCGGCCGATGTCGTCATCGGTAAGATCAGGGATCAAGACGCGAAGGTCCTCCACGCCGCGGTAGACCACCCGCATCGCACCCGCGGTGAATCGCGAATTCCCGCCACGCTCGCTCTCCGGGGCGACTTCCAGGACGAGGACCCTCGCGCCGTTTTCGCGCGCGGCCAGCGCCGCGCAAAGCCCGGCGTTGCCAGCGCCGACGACGACGACGTCGAATGAATGTGCAGGGTCGTTCAAGTTGGGTGAACAGGAATGCGTCAGCTCAGCTTCCCGGCGCATCGTGCACATTCGGAAAAAACAGTTCCTTCCACGAGGCGGGTCGGGTCTTCATCGAGCCGGTTCTGATCATGAACTCCGCGTACTTCATGACGTTCTGCGGCACATGGGTGTACTTGTAGTCTGGATTCTTGAGCATCGCGAGCAGGGCGTCCTGGGTGAGGCGCTTGTCGGCCGACATCTCGAGATAGATCCTGGCGGCTTCAGCGGGCTCTCTGGCGATGAACGCCTGTGACTCGAGCAGCGCTTCGGTGAACGCCTGGTAAGTCTTCGGATTGTCCTGGTAGAACTTGCTCGTCGTCCAGGAAATGATGAAGGTTGTCTGACCGCCGGTGAACTCGTACGAGCTTAGAACCTTGTGCACGCGAGAGTCTTTGAGCTCGAGGTCCTGGAAAGGAGGCGAAGTGAAGTGACTGTCGATCTCGCTTATTCCCGACAGCAGCGCGTTCATCGCGTCGGGATGACTGAGTGAAACGGTGAGCGCATCGAGCTTGCCGGCGTTATCAACGCCGAATACAGCCGCGGCCGCCATCTGCAGCGTCATTGCCTGCACCGAAGTCTTGACCGCCGGCAGCGCGATACGATCCTTGTCGCTGAAGTCCTTGAGCGTTTTCACTTCCGGATTGCGGGTGTTCAGATAAAGCGGCATCGAATCGAGCGCTCCAGGAGACTTCACCTGCGCATTGAGTTTGTCCCACATCGTCAAGAACCACGGGACGCCACTCGATGCGAAGTCGAGCCTGCCGGCGATCATTGCTCCCTGCATCAAGCCGGAGCCGCCGAAAGTCTGCCAGGTGACGCTGAGATCCTTGACCCCGAGTGCGGCGGCATGCTTTTCGATCAGCTTGTTGTGCTCCATGATCATGTACGGCAGATAGCCAATCCCGTATTCCTTCGCGACCGTGATGCTCGTTGGCTCGGCGAGCGCCGGACTAAAGCACAAGATGGTCGCCAAAGCCATCGCGCCGATGGCGGCGCTCGCTCTCCAGACAAAGCACGGCATGTCGTTCATGGTTGGACTCGTTGCGCTCAATCCGCCCTGGCACCGGAAGTCTTGACCACCTTGGCCCACTTGACCGTCTCCGCGCGCATGTACGCGCCGAATTCCTCCGGCGTGCTCGCGACCGGGTCGGCCCCCTGCTGGATCAGCTTGTCGCGTATTTCGGGGATGTTCAAAATGCGCCTTAGCTCGGTTTGCAGCTTCATCGTGATGTCGCGGGGAAGATCCGCGGGACCCAGCAGCCCGAACCAGGACGACGCCTCGAAATCGGGAAAGCCGGATTCGGCGATGGTGGGTATCTCGGGTGCCGCAGCCGAGCGGCTGGTGCTCGTCACTGCGAGCGCGCGTAGCCGTCCCGCGCGCACGAACTCGATCACCGACGGGATCGTTGCGAACATGAAGTGCACCTGATCGCCGGCGAGCAGGTCATTGAGCGCAACCGCGCCCTTGTAAGGGACGTGCGTGGTTTCGACGCCTGCCACCGTCTTCAGCATTTCTCCTGAAAGGTGGGACGAGGTGCCGGTTCCCGTCGAGGCAAAGAAGTATTTCCCTGGATTTGCTTTCACCAGCGCCATGAATTCCGCGAACGAATGGACTGGCATGGTGATCGGATTGACCACCAGCATGTTGGGTACGTGAACCACCAGGCATATCGGGGTGAAGTCCTTGAGATTGTCATAAGGCATTCTGGCGTACAGTGACGCGTTGATAGCGAGTGGCCCCACCGATCCCATCAGCAAGGTGTAGCCGTCCGGCTTGGCCTTGGCAACAATTGCGGCGCCGATGTTGCCACCCGCGCCTGGCCTGTTGTCGATGACGACCGGCTGGCCCCAGGTCCTGCGCATTTCGTCGGCAAGCAGGCGCGCGACAATGTCGGTGCTGCCGCCGGCGGAAAAGCCGACCACGATGGTGATTTGCCGGTTGGGATAGACGCCTTGCGCGAGCACCAGCGCAGGCGCGCACGCCGCCGCCATGACAGCGCTCCACGCGAGCGATAGCGTGACGATGCGCAGCCGTACCGTGCAAACCGGCATAGCAGAATGCAGCCCGGATGCGGACCTTTTCACTCGCGGTATGAAGGATCGATCTTGTCGAGCTTCTTCAGCAATGCCGGCCATTCCAGCACGCCGAAACGGCGCCGCACGCCGGGCTGATATAAACGCCACGACTCGTCGACCACCTCGGGGGCAGGAAGCTTCAGCTTGACGTTGCACGAGAGCGCCGCGACCTGGACCTGACAGGCTCGCTCGAGACGAAACATGCTGTTGAAGGCCTCCGCAATGCTCGCACCGACGGTGAGCAGGCCGTGGTTGCGCAGGATCATGCCTTCGTGCGCTCCGAGATCGCGCACCAGGCGTTCCTGTTCCTCGACCTTGAGCGCAACCCCTTCGTAGTCATGATAGGCGATCTTCGCGAAGCGCATCGACGTTTGGGCAAGCGGCAGAAGACCACATTCCATCGCCGACACCGCCATGCCGGCGATGGTATGGGTGTGGATCACGCAGTCGACCTCGTGCCGGGCCGCGTGGATGCAGCTGTGCACAACGTAACCCGCCTTGTTGATATCGTACTCGGTCGGGTTGAACAGTATGTTGCCGGCAAGATCCAGCTTGATGAAGCACGAGGCGTGCATCTGCTCGTAGAGCAGGCCGTGCGGATTGATGAGAAATGCGTTGCCTTCGCCTGGCACGCGCGTGCTCACGTGATTGGCCGACATCTCCGACATTCCGTACAGATCGATGAACCGATAGCATGCGGCAAGGTCGACTCGCTTCGCCCATTCGGCCTCGCTGACTTGCTGACGAACGGAGTTGCGCAAGCTGATCGTCGGGACAGCCATGGAGTCGCCTCTTTCCGGAAGCGCCGTGCGCGGCACTGCCTATTGTCACCGCTGAGGGCAAGGGTTTCAACTTGAGTCCGGTCGGTGAACGGCGACCTCGCCAAATGGAATTCGATCGGATCGCGCATGTCCTAAGGTCGCGGGTTCCATTCGCGAGTTCCATTCCTAGGAGAAAACAGGATGAAGGCAGGATTTGAGGGAGGTCGCAAACTTTCAGGTCGTAGCCGCAGTCGCATCAGGACGTCGCTGATAACACTCTGCGCCGCGCTCCTCGCCGGGATCGCATGGGTCAGTTACGGCGGAGGCGGGCAGGGCAGTATCACTTACACCGGTAAATCAGGACCGGTCATCATGGCGGTGAAAAACGTCTATCTGGTCAGGGGACCTGATATGGCGGCGGGTAAGGTTGTCCGCCGACTCATATTTTCCACCGCGGACTTGGCGAGCAAACTCAAAGCATGCCAGGCGATGACATGCTCCGACGCGGATCTGCGCGAAGGCCTCGCGGTCGACCTGGATGCCGGACCGCGACTCAATTACTGGTTCGTGGCTGACAATCAGAAGCTTCAGTTCTCGGGTACGTCGCCGCCGACGGCGCTCAGGCTGACTACAGACAATCCGCAACGGCTGACCGGTCAGCTGGCGATGGATGACAGCACGCGAGGGGGTCCGAAGACGGAACTTCAATTCGACGTGGCGATGACCAAGGAATTCACAAGATGGAGATGAGGCCATCTTGTGAATCAGCGACCCGGCGGGGCCACCATTGCGCCCTCGATACCGTGGCGGGCGAGCGAATCGGCGACAAAGCCCGAAGCCTTCATCGCTTCGATGAATTCATCGAGATAGTGAGCGCCGGCGGAACGGCCTTTAGGCGTGGCCATCGCCTGGTTGATCACCATGAAGCGGCCCGGGAGCAGACGAACGCCCGGGACACGCGCGGCGTCCGCCTGAAGCTGCTGTTTGACACCTGCCGCCACGTCCCGGCCTTGCGCCACCATGGTCTGCACCACCTCTGCCGAAGTAGGAGCGCGAATTATCTGCGCTCGCTTCAACTCGCGTGACAGATACAGATCGTAGGCGCTTCCAGCGCCGACGACGACGCGGATTCCGTCTCGATCGACTTGGTCGTTGCTCATGATTGTCGACGCGTTCGGCACCAGGTAGGCGCCTTCGATCACCACGTAGGGTGCGGTGTAGTCCATGTCAGAGGCGCGCGCCGCATCGATCGCGACGAATGCAATATCCCACGCGCCGGACTTGACGGCTTCCACCACCTTCCCGGCTGCGGTGAAGGTCACCATCTCCAGCGACACTCCGAGCCGATGCGCCAATTCGCGAGAGAGATCGACCGACACACCGCGTGCTTCGCCGCTCGCAGGATCCTTGGCGGCGAGTACCGGGTTGCCGAAATTGATGGCGGCGCGAAGCTTGCCCGTGGGCGCCAGATCGTTGACGGCGGCAGAATTCGCGGTGGATGTAGCAGGCACGCTGGAGCATGACGTCATGAAGAGCAGGCCAAGGGCGAGCATCGGCGTGAGTGCGATGCGAAGCATATTTCCGCCCCGAGGCCGAGGAAAGCTTTGTCGCTGCAGAAGCGGCCGATCGTCTGCTTACTTCCCTTTGGTCGCCGCGAGGGCGACGTCGCAGCCCAGGTTCTTTGCGCTGACTTCGAAGACTCGATGCGCGACGTTGTTCTTGTCGGGCTCGACCAGCACGGTGTCGGGCGTGATCAGCGCCTGGCGAACGCCGACATAGGTGCCCGCCTCCTTATAGTTGATCTCCATGCATACCGCTGTCTTTTGTGAGTTCATGCTGCTCGTGCGCACCTCCATGGACATGGGGTCACTCATCAGCGCTCTCACGCGTCCCGCAGCGGCCTCCTGTGTCGTAGCGTCGTGAAGGTCCTGCGTCCACGGACGCTCCCTGTCGAACTTGGAGAAGGTTTCGGTAGCTTCGCGGCGGATATCTTCTTCGCGGATCGCGGCGCGCGCCTGGGACGCCCTCTCCTCGTCGGCGCGGGTGCGTACTTCGGCCATTTTTTCGCTGTGCAACTTCTCCGCGACTTTCGCATCGAGTTCCGCCTGCTCGCGCTGCCGCTGATCAGGCGATTTGTCGCAGGCGGCGCATGGCAGCATCGCAGAGACGATAAGACAAAGGATAGTTGACCGCATGACCGTCCTCATAAACAGCGCCCGAGGCAGACGCCGGCGTCGAATTGTCCCAATCGCACCAGGCTAACGCAAGGACGGGCGGCGGTTCGATGGAGGCGTTTGTCGGACGATGGGCTTGGAATCATGGGGTTGCGTCCTACAGCGGAATCCGACCCTCACCGATGCCGGCACCACCCCTAATGTTCTACGGTAGATATGCTGGTCTTCAAGTCTTCACGAGCACGGGACTACTCAAAGATGGCCTTTATTGCGGGCGCATTCGACCATTTCCGGGATGCTCAGGCGGCTGCCGACGAGATGCGCCATAGCGGATTGGCCGCTCGCGACGTCCGCGTAACCAACAATCCCGCCAATCCCGACGGGGTCCCCTGCGCTTCGGTCAGGGAAGAAGCCGAAGCGTTCCGCGGAATATTGGAGAAGCTCCTTTCCAGCCTGCTGGATCTGGATTCGACGCCCCAAACCCGCAAAGACCGTGTGGAAGAAATCCGGCGAGGGGGCGTGGTCGTTTCTGCATCCGTCTCCAACGACGATGACCGCTCCGTCGTCCGCGCCATTCTTTACCGGCGTCGTGCGATAGAGTTGAGCGACTGCCGCGGCGGCGTGCCAATCTACTGAGAACCAAATTCGTCCCGGAAATGGCGCGCGGCGATGCGTAGCGCATGACGCTGCGCCAGCCCGCTCGTGATTTCCCACGTCCGGCGCCGTAGGCTTATCATTGAGTGCGAGCAGTTGCGATTCGACCCATGAAATTCCTGCATCCCCATATCCTGTGGTTGCTCCTGGCAGTCCCCGCCCTCGTGGCCGCTTACTGGGTGCTGCTGCATCGCCGAAAACGTCAGGCCGTGCGCTACGCAAGCGTGGGCATCGTCAAGGAGGCGATGGGTCCGCGGCAGCGGTTCCGCCGGCATATTCCCCCTCTGCTGTTCCTGTTGTCCGTCGTCACCATGATCTTTGCGATGGCAAGCCCCACTGCGCTCATCACCCTGCCGTCGGCGCAACAGACGGTCATCCTGGCGATCGATGTCTCCCTCAGCATGGGTGCGCGCGATGTCGATCCCAACCGATTGACAGCGGCACAAGCCGCAGCCAAAGCTTTTGTCGAAGATCACCCGCGAGACGTGCGCATCGGCATCGTGTCCTTCGGCGCGACAGCGTCGCTGGTCCAGCCTCCGACGCAGAACCGGGAGGATCTGCTTGCGGCCATCGATCGATTCCAGCTGCAACGTGGCACGGCAACGGGTAGCGCGCTCTACGTCGCATTGCAGACGCTGTTTCCCGATGCGGGCATCGATCTGGAATCGCTGGTGTTCAACGGCGGTCTGACGCGCGACGGCACGCGTGGAAGGTCTCTCGATGCACCCAAGTCTGCCAAAAATGACTTCAAACCGGCCGCGCCGGGATCTTATACGTCGGCAGTCATCATCTTGTTGAGCGACGGCAGAAGAACGACCGGTCCCGATCCGCTCGACGCAGCAAGAATGGCTGCGGATCACGGTGTGCGCGTCTATACGGTGGGCTTTGGAACCGCTGAAGGTGGCCAGATCGGATTCGAGGGATGGTCCATCTACGTGCGTCTGGACGAGGAGACACTCAAGGCGATTGCCGATGCAACTCGCGGCGAATATTTCTATGCGGGCACCGCCGCTGATTTGCGCAAGGTGTATCAGAACCTGAACGCTAGACTGGTCATGGAAAAAAAGGACACGGAAATCACCTTCCTGTTTACTGCCGTGGCAGCCGCATTCCTGATTGCTGCTTCGGCTCTATCGGTGCTGTGGTTCAATCGTGGATAAATGCCACCAACGTTTTTCCGCAACTTGGCCGCGGCGTGATCTTCGAATTAGCTTGCGCTTGATGGGTCACGGCATATAATGACGATGTCATCGGTCCATTCACAGAACCAGGGAGGTGCAATGCTGAACTTCAATGCCAGAGAAGGAGTCAAGTCGCCACTCAAGCCCGCCGTTTATGATCCTCCCGGATCGGTGCCACGTCCGCAGACCACGAGCACCGCGCGTCCTGTGACGCCGCCCCCAGCGCCTGCCCGTGAGGCTCCGGCGCCCGCGCCTTCAACGGCAGTGGAGGTGACCAAGGAAGCGGCGCCATCGGCTCCCGTCGCCGCGACAGAGCCCGTTCTCACCGACACGCCAGGCAGCAAGCTCTTTGTCGGCGTGAACATCAAGCTCAAGGGTGTCGAAATTTCCGATTGTGACGCCCTGGTCATCGAAGGGCAGGTCGAAGCGACGGTCCACAGCAAGCTCATGCAGGTCGCCGCCCCCGGAACGCTCAAAGGCAATGCGCTCATCGACGTGGCCGAGATCCAAGGCGAGTTTTCTGGCGAACTCACAGCACGCACTCGACTGGTCGTGCACGGTACCGGTCGGGTTTCCGGCACCATCCGCTACGGCAAGCTCATTGTCGAAGAGGGCGGCGAGTTGACCGGTGACGTCAAGCGTCTGGATGCGGCGGCGCAGTCGACCGCCTATGCGTCCGACTCGCGACACGTCGTGGACCCCGCCAAAGGAAAAGGCTAAGTCTGCTTACGCCACGGCGTGGGCCGCGATGATCGCGGCGACGCACGCCGTTAATTTCTTGGCGTAGGGAACGTGCAGAAACTCGTTGGGCCCATGCGCGTTGGAATGCGGCCCGAGCACACCGGTAATCAGGAACTGCGCATCCGGAAAGTGCTTGCCGAGCATCGCCATGAAAGGAATCGTTCCGCCTTCACCCATGGCCGCACAGGTTGTGCCGTAGAAGGATGACGATGCGGCATCAAGCGCGCGAGTGAGCCAGGTCGCGCTCCGCGGCGCATCCCAGCCCGTCGCTCCTTCCTCGATCTCAAAACGGACGGACGCACCGTCAGGCGGGTCGCTCTCGAGCGATCGCTTCAGCACCCGCACGGCCTCCGTTGCGTCAACCGTGGGTGGCAAGCGCAGCGATAGCTTGAGCGATGTGTGGGGCCGTAGCACGTTGCCCGCATCGGCGACGGCAGTGATCCCATCGGCTCCAATGATCGACAGGGCGGGCCGCCAGGTGCGATTGAGGATCGCTTCCGCAGGGTCCGTGGCCATCGGGCGCGTGGAACCTGCAAAAGGAAATTTTTTGATGACGAGGTCGCCCAGGATTTCGGAGGCGCGGTGAGCTTGGACGATGCGTTCCTCGGGAATCGGCGCATGAAATTCCCGGGGCAGGAGTCTGCCCGTCGCAGCATCTTCGAGGCGGTCTAGAAGCCTCCGCGCAATCCGGAATGACGACGGCACCACGCCGCTTGCGTCGCCCGAATGGACGCCTTCCGTCAGGACTTTCACGGTGAGCACTCCCCCCGCGAGTCCCCGCAAGGATGTGGTCGCCCACAGCCGCTGATAATCGCCGCAACCCGAATCGAGGCCCACCACGAAGTCGACCTGGCCCATTCGGGGAGCGAGCTCTTCGAGATACGCGGGAAGGTCATAGCTGCCGCTCTCCTCGCACGTCTCGATCACGCCGACGCAGCGTGAATGCGGAATACCGTGTGACTGCAGCGCTGCGATGGCGCAGAGCGCGGCGAAAACCGCGTAGCCATCATCGGCCGCGCCGCGTCCATAGAGCTTCCCATCGACTGACCGAGGATCCCACGGGCCATAACCCTCGTGCCAGCCGGCCATCTCCGGCTGTTTATCGAGATGCCCGTAGAGAAGCACCGTGCCGGCGCTACCATTGTTCGCGGGGACGTCGAAGTAGAGGAGCGGCGTCCGCCCCGGGAGGCGAACAATCTGGGTGAGGAGACCACGCACGGGTTGACGCCCGACCCACGCGTGCGCGAGCTCGATCGCTCTCTCGATGTGGCCATGGGCTTCCCACTGCGGATCGAAGTGAGGAGACTTCGCCGGAATGCGGATGTATTCCGTGAGCTGCGGAACGATTTCCGCGTCCCACTGCTCTGAGATCGCGGATAAAAGTCTTGTGGCGTCCATGCGGGCAATCGCCTGGGTTGCGGAGCCTCGAACATACGCATTTCGCGCTGAGCTGTCGACAACGCAGCCACGATCGAGGTATTGTCGCGCTTCTCCCCGGCTCGAACTCAAGTCCGATGAATCGGCGGCGCGCTTTTGTCATTTGCGGCTGATTCCCGAGCCATGCGGCAGATCGCGCGGAAGGTCAAACGCATGCTTCTCTGGCTCGTACTGCTTCTCGTCGTTCTCATTGCCGGACCGTTGTGGACGCTGGCGACCGGTCGAGTGCCGCTGTATGCCGACTGGCGCACTGCAACTCACCGTTCAACCGGTCTGGCCCCGGATCCCACCGCCTATCGTGAGCCAGTCGTCCAGGTGTACGCGAGTCGCGCTTTCGGCTGGCGCGGGGCATTTGGCGTTCACACCTGGATCGCCGCGAAGCCCAGGAATGCCGATCGTTACACGCGATATGAGGTGCTCGGCTGGTTCGCACGCACCGGGCAACCGGTGATTTCGGTGTCCAGCGCGCATGCTCCCGATGCAGAGTGGTACGGTGCCCGACCGATGCTGCTCAGTGATTGTCGTGGCGCCGATGCGGAAGCGGCGATCGCGAAACTCGAGGCCGCCATCGCGTCCTATCCCCATGCACTGAGCTATAGCGTCTGGCCCGGCCCCAACAGCAATACCTTTGTCGCCTACATCGCTCGCGAAATTCCGGAGCTTGAATTGACGTTGCCTTCCATCGCCATCGGTAAGGACTATCTCCCGATCGGCGATCTTTTTGCACGCGCGCCCAGTGGGACCGGTTATCAATTTTCGTTGCTCGGTCTCATCGGGGCGACCGCGGCGCGTCACGAGGGCATCGAATTGAATGTGCTCGGACTGGTGGTGGGGTTCGATTTGCGTCGACCGGCTCTCAAGTTGCCTGGTATCGGGAGAGTCCCCGAGCGCTAACCATCTCGCTGCGCTGCGAAACGCACACACCGTCAAGAAACGCATACACCGTCAATTCATTGTCGGTTCCCGTCCTACGCATTTTTCCGCCCCCTGCTGACAACGTGCAAAACGCTCGCGCGTTAGCATGTCTTGTCGCTTTCGCGGCGTAGAACAGGAGGTAACCCATGCGAAGTATTTTGAAGGCTCTTGTCGGTGTGACCAGCATCGCCATAGCTGCGAGTGCTGCGGCTCAGGTGACGCTCTATGAGCGCGACGGTTTCCGCGGCCACACTTTTAGCGTCAACGGGCCAGTGCCGAATCTCGACAGGACAGACTTCAACGATCGGGCGTCGTCCGCCATCGTCGAACGAGGCCGCTGGCTGGTTTGCGAAGATGCGTATTTCAAGGGAAGATGCACCGAGCTTCGTCCCGGCGAGTACTGGTCTCTCGACCGGTTGGGCATGAACAATCGGATTTCCTCGATCCGGCCGATCGGCGGTGATTCTTATGGAGCAGCTCCTCCTCCGGGGCCGGTAGCCTATGGCTACGAGCGGCGCGAAGGTGAGCGGCTGTATGAAGTCCCCGTGGCATCGGTACGTGCAGTAGTTGGTCCACCTGAGCAACGGTGCTGGGTTGAACGCGAACAGGTTCAATCTGGGGGTGGTCCCAACGTTCCGGGTGCGATCGTGGGCGGTGTGATCGGCGGTATCCTGGGACACCAGATCGGCAGCGGTCGCGGCAATGATGCCGCAACGGCTGGCGGTGCCGTGGCCGGCGCGGCAATCGGCGCCAATGTCAACCGAGGGGGCGGTGAGGTTTATGATCGAGACGTGCAGCGTTGCGCGTCCGTGCCGAGTTCTTCACAGCCGGCGTACTGGGACGTTGCCTATGAATTTCGCGGATCCTGGCACCATGTTCAAATGAGCTCGCCTCCAGGACCGAGGATCACCGTCAATGAGAACGGCGAGCCGCGCGCCTAAGATGGTTGCGTAGACAAGCTCAGTCGGTTCCGGTAGCCGATCAAACAAAGGCAGCTGCGTTGACAAGCGCAGCTGCCTTTTTATCGTGCGCCAATGCATCCCGGTGAACGATGCTGTCCACTCGTTGGCGCCTACGATTGCGCTTGGCTCGCATAGATGGAGCGCACCGTTTCCATGGTGTCGGCATCTTCCGGCTTCTTATCCGGACGATAGCCTTTGACGCGCGCGAAGCGTAACGCCAGGCCACCCGGATAACGAGGACTCGCCTGCAGATCGTTGAAAGTGATTTCGACGACCAGCTCGGGGCGCACGCGTACGGTCCATTGGTCGCGCCCGACCTCGCGCTTGAGCAACTCTTCGGTCTGCCAGGTCAGCATCACGTCGGTCATTCCCTTGAAGGTCTTGCCCAGCATGACGAACTGTCCGCTTGCCGTATCCATTGCGCCCAGGTGCAGATTGGAAAGCCAGCCGCGACGACGGCCGTGCCCCCATTCTGCAGCAAGCACCACGAGATCGAGCGTGTGACTGCGCTTCACCTTGAGCCACAGAGCGCTGCGTGCGCCCGGAGCATAGGGCGCGTCCAGCGACTTGACCATCACGCCTTCGTGGCCTCGTTCCAGCGCGTCGTCGTAGAAAGCCTGTGCCGCAGCGACATCGCTGGTGACCAGCCGCGGCATCAGCAATTGAGAGGGTAGCGCCACGGTCATCGCCTGGAAGCGCGCGACCGATGGCAAAGCGATGAGGTCCTGCTGATCGCGGCGCAGAAGGTCGAAGAAGAACACCGACAGAGGCATGCTTTGGCGCATCGCATCGATGTCCAGCACGCGTCCGAATCGACGCATGGTGTCCTGGAAAGGGTAAGCCGCGCCGTTGGCTTTGAGTGCGATGGCTTCGCCATCGAGAATCAGCGTCTCGGCATCCAGAACGCGGATCGCTGACACGATTTCGGGCGCCGCAGCTGTTACATCGTTGCCGGTGCGGGAGTAGATCCTTACGTCGTCGGCTTTCTTGTGTACCTGCACCCGCGCTCCGTCGAGTTTCCATTCCAGAGCCGCCATCGGGATCTGCGCAAGCGCTGCAGCAATGTCGTCGGCAGGTTGAGCCAGCATCGGAGCGAGCGGTTGGAACAAAGTGATCGAGTATCGATCCAGCCCTACCGATCCCTCCGTCAGCGCGCTGACCGCAACCGCCGCGACGCCGCCGGCAATCATCGCCGCCCGGCGCACCGCTTCCGCCGGCAAAGAAGAAGCGGCGGCAACGGCCTCGATCATCAGACCTTCCAGCGCACCTTGCCGCAATTCGCCGATGATGAGTCGCGAGAGAAATTCCTGTTCACGAGGAGTCGCTCGCACAAAGAGCTGCGATAAAAGACGCGTGCGCTCCGCAATGGATCCCGACCCCGCGGTTCGTGCGATTTGTGCGAGCGCCGCGTCGACCTCGATGAGCGTCAATGCGCCGCTTTGCGCGTTAGTCCCGGGTTGGGCGTCGCGGATCGTTGCCCAGCCGATGCCACTTCGGCCCTGCCGGATAATGCCCGCGAGATAGCAGACGCCGATTTCCACCTCTTCCGGCGACAGCCTTCGAAGCAGGTCCGCCAGGTGGCTGATCTTGCTGCGTCGCGAAGCGTCCTTGGCGACCGCCTCGGAGGTATCGACCAGATCAGCGAGCAACGTCGGACCAGCCACGGATTACGCTCTTAGGAGCGAGCGGAAACAAAGGGATGCATCGGCATTCCAGCTTTGGCCGTCCACCAAGTGAGGTGCTTGGCCGTTGATGCAGTTAGCAGGCTAGCAGTCAAGGACGCGAGCTTAGAGGCCTCCGCCGCTGGCGCCGGCTCCTTGTATTTCGCAAACGGCATCGCGGTGGAGCATCATGGAGGCGCAGTCCGCTGCACGTTGAAGGGGGTCCTTATGAAAACGCCAATTACGTCGCTCACTTTCGTAGTGATGCTACTTGCCGGACAAGCATCGGCCCAGGTCATTTTCTACGAGCACGAGGGCTTACGTGGGCGCGTCTTTACCGCCAATGGTCCGATCACAAGCCTGGAGGATTTTGGCTTCAACGATCGGGCTTCCTCGGCGGTTGTGGAGCGCGGGCAATGGGAAGTCTGTGAGGATGCGTACTTCCGCGGACGATGCGTCACATTGCGGCCAGGTCAGTATCCTTCGCTGGGCTCTTTCGGCATGAACAACAAGATCTCGTCGGTTCGTCCGCTTCGCGGTCCGCCGCAATATGGATATGCGCCGCCGCCACCGGCCGCTCCTGCGTATTCCTACTATCCGCACTATGGGGAGACACTGTACACCGCGGATGTCGTGGCAGTTCGGGCAGTCGTCGGACCGCCCGAGCAACGCTGTTGGGTGGAGCAACAGCAGGTAGTGAGCCAGAACCAGCCGAATGTTCCCGGGGCGATCATTGGCGGCGTGATCGGCGGCGTGCTCGGCCACCAGATCGGCAGCGGGCGTGGCAACGATGTCGCGACTGCGATCGGCGCCGTCGGCGGCGCCGCCGTCGGCGCGAACGTCAATCGTGGCGCGCAAACCTACACGCAGAACGTGCAGCGCTGCGCCGCGGTGCCGGGTTCGGCTCAGCCCGCGTACTACGACGTCACCTACGTCTTCCGCGGTGCGACACACCGCGCGCAGTTGGGTTTCGCGCCGGGCCCGACCATCCCGGTTAACAGCCGCGGCGAGCCGAGGGTATAAGATCGACATCGGCAGCCCTCGACTTCGATATCGCTGTGACCGCGTCGCATCACCGCCGGCTCGAAGAAGCTCGAATGATCCGCGTTGTCCTAGTCCTGACTCTGTCGCTCGCATTCGGTGGCGCGATTGCCCAACCACAGGCGACGCCGTCGCTACGGACCATCAACCTCGTCACTTTTGCCGGCGGCTTCAACCTGCCGACATTCGTCGCGCAGCGCCAAGGCTTTTTCACCAAGCATGGCGTCGATGTCAATCTGCGCTATACCCCAAATTCGGTCTATCTCATTACCGGGCTGGTTGAAGGTCGCTTCGACATCACGACCAGCGCCATCGACAATCTCGTCGCCTACCAGGAGGGGCAGGGCGAAGCGCCTCTCAAGGTGCAACCCGACCTGGTGGCATTCCTCGGCTTCGACGACGCGAATCTCAACCTGGTCGCGCTGCCTGAGGTGAAAAGCATCGGCGACTTGCGCGGAAAGGATCTCGGGGTCGATGCACTGACCACCGGCTTCGCCTTTGTGCTGCGCGAAATGGTGGAAAAAGCCGGAATGAAGGACTCGGACGTCAAGTACGTTCGCTCCGGCGGCACCAACCTGCGTTACGCTGGATTGCTCGATCGCAAATTCAGCGCCACGCTGCTCTCCTCTCCGTTCGACCTGCAGGCTGAATCGAAGGGATTCACCCGGCTTGGCAACGCGACCGATCTACTGGGCGCATATCAGGGACGCTCCGCATTTGGCATGCGAGGATGGATCAAGGACAACGAAGCGGCGGTGATCGGTTTCATGCGGGCCGAGCGCGAGGCGATCGATTGGATATACGACCCGCAGAACCGCGATGTTTGTGAAGCGCTTCTGGTGGCCAACGACCGTGACATGACGCCGGCGTTGGCAAAGAAGACCTATGAGATGTTCGTCGACAAACGGCGCGGGTTGTCTCGGGATCTCAAGATCGACGTCGAAGGTTTCAAGGTCGTGCTCGGGTTGCGCTCCAAGTACGGACAGCCCAAGCGGGACTTGAACGACCCATTGAAGTACATCGATAGGGAGCTCTACCGCAGGGCGTTTCCCGGCGCGACCTCGATGAATTAAGGTCTCCGGAGGTTGGTACCTAGAGGACGCGCTGCTTCGTCATTCCCGCGCAAGCGGGAATCCAGAAGTCCCACATGAGTCGCGTTTCTGGCGCAATGGTTTCAGATGCGAGGCGTCGCGGCGCAGCGAATAGTTCGTACTATTCGCAAGCTGCGCAACAAAGCAGATGAGGCCATTGCGCCGAAACCCGGATGGGACGGGGCTTTCCGGGCGACCTGCTTTGTCGCTCGGCTTGCCAATAGCGCCTGCTATTGGCATCGCCTTGCTTCGCGCATCTCCTCCCGGAAAGCCTCCGTCGCGACCACGCGGGGCTTATTCACAGGTTCCTTAGTCGCCCGACTTGATGTTGTTGTCCTTGATGACCTTCGCCCATCGGGCCATCTCCTTGCGCACCAGCGCATCGAGCTCGCTGCCCGGTGCACCGCTCACTTCGATGCCCTGCGCGACCAGCTTTTCCCGCACTGCCGGCGCGTTGATCGCTGTCGTCAGCTCATCATAGATGCGCTTCGCAAGCGGCGCGGGTATGTTGCCGGGACCGAACACGCCCCACCAAGTGTAGGCCTCGAAACCCGGGACGCCTTGCGCGGCGATCGGCTCGGCGCCGGGAAGACTCGGATCGGGTTTGAGCGAAGTCACGGCAATCGCGCGCAGACGTCCTGAGGTAACGTGCGGGCTCACCAGGAACACCGAACCGATTGCGAGCGGTACCTGGTTGCCGATGGCGTCGTTCATCAGCGGACCACCGCCGCGGTATGGCACATGGTTGAACTCCACCCCGAGCTGATTGCCGAGCTGGGCCATGGTCAGATGCCCGAGACTGCCGGCGCCAATCGTCCCGTAGGCGACGGTACCGGGCTTGGCCTTCGCTGCGGCGACGACGTCTTTGAACGACTTGTACGGTTGAGCGACGTTGGCGACCAGCGCCATTGCACCCGTACCGACCAGCATCAGCGGCGTCAGATCCTTGAGCGTATCGAAGGGGAGATTCGGAATCAGCGATGGATTCACCGCGTGGGTGTCGAAAACGACGCCAAGTGTGTAGCCATCAGGTTCGGCCTTGGCGACTGCGGCCGTGCCGATGGAACCGGACGCGCCTCCACGGTTGTCGACGACGAATGATTGGCCGGTTTGCAGCGACATCTGTTGCGCCAGCGCACGCGCCACCTGGTCGACCGAGCCCCCTGGAGGAAACACTGCGATGATCTTCACGGGTTTAGCCGGCCACGGTTGCGCGTCTACGGCTGGCGCGAAGAGAAGCGCGAGAGCGATCAAGAGTGCAACGGACATCGGCATCATCTTCACGAAGTTCTCCGGGTTCTGGACGATCGCGTGTGCTACAGGTCTGTCTATAGCGTAACGCAACGTCGGTGTATATCTTACAAATCTAGCGAGCTGCGCCGACATCCTTACCAAGTCTCGCGCGTTAGTATTTTGTCGTGGGAGGCAACGAAATTCGGAGGTTGATTATGGTTGGCTTGAAAACGTTGCTGGGAGTCGCCGGGGTTGCGTTGGCGACCCAGGCAGGTGCACAAGTTACGTTTTACGAAGGTGAAGGCTATCTCGGGCGGTACCTGACGGCCAACGGACCAATCTCGGACCTGAGCATGTATCAGTTCGATGATCTCGCCACTTCGGCGAACGTTGCTAGCGGCCGTTGGGAAGCGTGCTCCAAGCCCGGTTTCCAAGGGCGGTGCGTAATTCTGCAGCAGGGTAACTACCCGTCGCTTGCGTCGATGGAAATGAGGCGAGGAATCTCGTCCGTTCGTCCGGTAGGCGAAGCTCGCGTTGAGTACCAAGCCCCGGCGGCGGTCGTGTCGCCGACAGTTACGGTGGCGCCAGCACCGGCGATAACCGTGGCGCAGGCACCGGCAACAACCTACGTGAACCCTGGGGATCAGATCTACCAGGCGCGCGTAACGTCCGTGCATCCGATCGGAAGTGCAACAGAACAGCGTTGCTGGATGGAACGCCAGCAGGTTGGTCCCTTGGAGCTTCCAGGGGTGCTGCTTAACGGCACGGGCGATCTCTTGGCTGGCAAGCCACAGAGCACGCCATACGTTGAGCGGTGCGCAACGGTTCCGGGAGGCACCAGCTCTTTCGACGTGACCTATGAATTCCAAGGCACCGAGTATCACGCGCAAATGTCATTCGCTGACGTAGGCGAGGAGGAGCGGCCCTGCGGGGCCGCTTTTTTTGAACACGACGAAAGCGCCGCTTTCGCGTCCCCGCAACCTTGCTAGAATCGCCCATGCGCGCGCTGCGCTATCACCGCTACGGCTCGCCCGATGTACTCGAGATCGACGAGTTGCAAGAGCTTTCGCCTGCAGCGGGTTATGCCAAGGTTCGCCTAGCCGCCGCAGGGCTCAATCCTGTCGATTGGAAAATCCTTGAGGGCCGTCTGCGCTTCGTCCCACTGTTTCGTGGGCCGCCACGGGGAGTTGCTTGCGACTTCGCCGGCACCATTGTCGGCTTGGGCGGAGGGGCGACTGAGCGACACGTCGGAGAGCGGGTCATGGGCTCACTGCTTCCTTTCGGGCGCGATGGCGCCTGCTCCGAATACATCGTCGTCGCTTATGAACGGCTGGTGTCGCTGCCAAGGGAAATCGACGATATTCAAGCAGCGGCTCTTCCCCTGGCGGGTGGGACAGCCCTGCAGGCCCTTAGCGACCATGCTCATCTGGCCGCAGGCCAACGCGTTCTCGTTATCGGGGCTGCAGGAGGTGTCGGTCATTTCGCCGTTCAGATCGCGAAGCATCGGGGCGGCCATGTCGTCGCAGTCTGCAGCGCGACCAACGTGGAATTCGTGCGCCAACTCGGCGCTGACGAGGTCGTCGATTACACCCGCGACGACTTCACCCAGCGCGAGGACCGTTTCGACGTCGTGTTCGACACCCCATGTGCCTCGTCCTTCAGCAACGCGAAGCGGGTTCTCACGGGATCGGGCTGTTACATCAACACGGGCGCCGACACTGCTTCGGCAATCTCTGCTGCGATGAGTGCGGTTGTCGCTCGGCTCACCTCACGGCAGCGAGCGATTCCGGTCATCCTCAAGAACGGGCCGCCGATATGGCGCCGCTTACTGGACCTCGCGCGAAAGGGGGTCATGCACGCACATGTGCGCACCATCTCGATGAATGAAGTGGGGGACGCCTTTCGCGCCATGGCGACCGGGCACGGTCGTGGCAAGCAGGTCGTGCGATTGGACTGAAGGGGAGAAGAGCTCCAGCGAGCAGGCTTGGGCGGAAATTGCCGGGTTCGTGGGGGACACACCACCCTCGCACAACCGCGACCGGCTGGCGACCTCTAACCGCGGACACCCAATACTACGCCCGCCGAACTACCAAGGCTGGCCGTTGAGGTCCGGAATCTGCAGAGACGGGTCGGGCAAGCCTCCCGACATCCGCATCAATGCCGCGACCAGTATTCCGGCGCACCCGCCTCCACAAAACGACACCAAAAGCCACCAAGCCGAAATCATCAACCACCCCCTCGCTACCCTGGTTTTGTCCCAGGAATAAAACCGCCCTCGCCACGACGATTCTGTGTCGGACTCGACGGCACCTTTATCCCGATCGAGCCTCGCCGATTACAAAAAGGTCCGACCCATGGCCGGACCTTCTTCCAGTGCTGTGCTTCCGTCACTTGCTGTCGATTTGCTGTCGGCGGGTGGTTCGAATCACACCGCTATTTGCATACGACAAGCATAGTGGATTTTGTATCCGTTACAAGGAAAATCTTGCCTATTTCGGGTGTGGCATCGTCCCACCTCTCGTGGGGCGATCCGGCAAGGCACGGGTGTAAGCTTGTGAGGCTGGTCCCCATCTTCTCGGCATGAATCGACGCAAGCTCGGTAATACCGGATTCGAGGTCGCGCCGCTCGCCTTGGGCGGCAATGTGTTCGGCTGGACGGCGGACGAGGCGATGTCGTTCCGGCTGCTCGACGCCTTCGTCGGCGCCGGCTTCAACCTGATCGACACGGCGGACTCGTATTCGCGGTGGGTCACTGGACACCAGGGTGGCGAATCGGAAACGGTCATCGGACGCTGGATCGCAAAGCGAGGACGGCACGACGACGTCGTCATCGCGACCAAAGTGGGCTCCGACATGGGGCATGGACACAAGATCCTGCGCAGTGATTACATCCTGCAGGCGGTCGAGGCGTCGCTCCGTCGTTTGCAGATCGACTGTATCGACCTCTACCAGTCGCACTGGGATGACGAGAACACGCCACTCGACGAGACGCTGGCTGAGTTCGACCAATTGCTGGGCCAGGGCAAGATCAACGCGATCGGCGCGTCGAATTTGACGGCCGCGCGTCTACAGCAGGCACTGCACGCGAGCAAGGCACATGGATTGCCGCGCTACGCGACGTTGCAACCGCATTACAACCTCTGCGAGCGCGCGAGCTTCGAAGGCGAGCTGCAGGCGTTGTGCGTGCGCGAGAACCTCGGTGTCATCACGTATTTTTCGCTTGCGGCTGGATTCCTCACCGGCAAATATCGCTCCGAAGCGGATCTCGGCAAGAGCGCACGCGGGCCCGGCATGAAGAAGTACCTGAACCCTCACGGAATGGAGATCCTGGACGCACTCGGCGAAGTCGCGCGCCGCCTGAACGCGACGCCGGCGCAAGTCTCGCTCGCCTGGCTGATGACGCGACCAGGCGTTACCGCGCCAATTGCGAGCGCAACCAACCCGGATCAGCTACAGGAAATTTTGCGCGCGGCGGAGATCCGGCTCGATGCGCAGGCGTTGGCGGCGCTGGAGAGCGCAAGCCAGTAAAAGCTCAAGCTGCCGCTTGCCACGCGATGTCCATCAAGATGGGCGCATGGTCGCTGGTGCCGACGTCGGTGAGAACCGTGCAGCGGGTGGCTCCGTCCGCGATCGCGCGCGACGCGAGGATGTAGTCGATGCGCCAGCCGATGTTGCGCTGGCGCATGTTCCGCCAAGGCGGCCACCAGGTGAACAGGCGCTCATTGTCCGGATCCTTGGCGCGCGTGACATCGACCAGATTCTCGCCGAGTAAAGCCTCGAACAGGTCACGTTCCTCCTTGAGCTGGCCGATAACGTCGGCCTTGCGCTCTCTCGGATGGACATCGATGTCGGCACGCGCGATGTTGATGTCGCCGCAGAGCACCAACTCCCGGCCCTGGTCATGCAGTAGCTTCGCCCATGCAACGAGATCCGTCATGAATCGAATCTTGGCGGCATAGTCCTTGCCGCCATTGGGAACGTAGACCGAGGCAAGCACTAGATTCCCCAGCGCCACCTGCACGATGCGCGTCTCGATGTCGAAATGTGGATGGCTGAAGTCGGGAACCTCCAGCAGTTCGCGCTTAAGGTGGAGTGACACGCCGGAATAACCGCCGCCGCCGTGCCAGAAAACGTGGTAGTCGGAGAGCTTGCAGCGATCCGGCACCTGGTCGGGCCGCGCCTTGATCTCCTGAAGACACACCACGTCGGGGCGGTCTCGCTCTATCCACTCGCAGAGTTGCGCTTCGCGCGCGCGGATGCCGTTGACGTTCCAGGTTGCGATTTTCATGCGCAGCAGGGATGCAAGCGTGAATAGGTTCGAATCCTACTGCAGTCCTGTGAAGCGTTGCCTTGCCCCACGTTATTGACGCTCGACCTTCGGGACGCTCTCCAGGTTCATCGCCCAATCGAGCGATGACCGGCACCAGATCTGCTTCATGGGCGGCAGCTGCGCGCGCTGATCGAGACAACCGACGCGCAGCGAGTACATTGGTGGATCGCTGATCTTCGATGAATAGATCGGCGATCCGCAATCAGCGCAAAATCCTTGCGCGCGCTTGTTCCCGCTGTCCGCCGTCTTAACGTAGATTTTCGGCGTACCCTTGAGCAACCGGAACGAGTCTCTCGGCGCACCGACCGAGGCGCGATACGGTGATCCTGAAAGGCGCTGGCAATCGGTGCAGTGGCATGCTTGGACCCCAGCCGGGTCGACCTCGGCTTCGTAGGCGATCGCGCCGCAATGGCATTGGCCGGTGACTTTCATGACGCAGGCTCTCCGGATTGCGCTCTAGCAGCCGGCGGCGCACTTGCCGGCGCCGTCGAACTCCATGGTTTTGCCGCTCAACGCGGGGTAAACCGGTCGCCCTTTCACCAGCGCGATGAATGCTGCGGTGCGCGACGTCGGACGAAGCTTGCCGCCGCTGGTAGCGCCTTCGTTGACATGGTTGATGATCACCGAAGCCGGCTGCACCAGCGTGTTGGCGACGTAAGCGGCCGCCTCGGGCGTGAGCGCGCTCTGTCCGAAGTTGAGCTCCATCAGATTCGCCTTGTAGAAATCGTGCACGACAGTTTGCATGTCGGCGTGAATTCCCGTGTCGCCGCTCAAATATGCGGTAAGGCCGTTGGTGAAATGGATGACGTATCCGCTCGGCGGCCCGAGCGTGAGGCTCACGTTGTCGGGCTCTAACTCTTTGCGTTCCGCCTCGCTCAGCAGCGCGACCGGCACAGTGCTATCGTGGGCAGCGGGCACGGTCGTGACTTCGACAGCTTTGGAGGCGCCCGAGGCCCGGACTACGCGGGTGCCGCCGGTCTGTACGGTGGCGAGGCACGGGGCAGTGGACGGCACGGCGACTTCGGCGTCCGGCGAACCGCAGGCCGCCGTTGGCTTTCCGCGAATCGTCTCGATCTTGCGCCCGACGAAATTCGCCAGCGGCACGACCATGATTATCGCGGAATTCTTCGCCGCGGCGATCTCGGCAGTGGTCGAATTCGGTGCCGCCGAAACCACTTGAGGGTTGTCGCACGCGCCCGCGTCGAGCGCTTTCATCTTCATGTCGCCGAGGTGATCGCCGTGCGCATGGCTCAGGATGACGACGTCGATCCTCCCGAGCCGCGGATCGTCGGCGCCCAAAACCGATTGTCCGGCGTCGTAGAGAATGCGAACTCCAGTGGGATCCTCGAAAATCGTGGCGCGATCGCGACTGCATAGCTCGCCGGCGTGGGAGCCCAGCGGGGTAATCTTCACGTTCTGCGCGAGAGCGACCGAGCATGCCGTAGTTAGGGCAACAAAAATGATCGAGTATGCGTGGGCGGGATGCATGACTTCTCCGTGACGGCCGACTACGGCGTGAATCATCTGCGTCATGATACAGCGTTCGTGCTTGGCGACAGAGCAGGTGGTCGGATGCGAGGACGCGGGTAAGTCCCTCGATACGGTTTTCGCGAAGTGCAGGCGATCACGACGAGAGGGAATATTCACCTTGCGAAGGGCGGCAGCGCCCGGTAGTTTGACGGCAGCATTTTTATCCGCACACGGCCGGCTTGGCCAGTAGGGGACCCATGGAAAGCCTCTCGCGCACGAAACCGCTCGCACACCGGACCTCGTCATCACGCTCCAAGCGCTTATCGAGCGCGCGATCAGACGGGCGCAGCTCGCACCTTGTGGGACGCGCGAGTCTGCCGACCCGGGTCGAAGCGGACGACGCTGGCTCTTATGCTCGCCTGGGGTTCGATTTTTCCGGTCTCGCTGTGCTCGAACGGCTGTTCCTGCGCATGCCGGTGCGCATGTTGCGGGCCGGAAACAACGTGCTCGATCTGCTGTTCTACGACATCCATACGATCCCCGCTGCGACGCGACGTGCTCTACTGAAATGGTCTGATCCCGACGGCTCGATTCTTGTCGTGCATCCCGGAAATGGCGACAAGCGCGAGGTCAAGCATTTCGAGCAGGTCGAGAAGTTCCTTGCGTCAGCGGACGCGAAGAGCCTGGAGGTGGTGGCCATCGCCGGCGTCGGCAGCTCCGCGCTGGGCACCGCGGCGCTCGCCGCCAACGTAGCCGATGCTCTGGATCGACCTGTAATTGGCATCGTTTCCGGATACGGGCTCGCCGATGCTTTGGCGGAGGGCTTAGTCGGCTGGTTCGTCTTGCACCGATCCAACCAGTTGCGGCAGATCATCGATACATGGTTTGCCCCGCTGACGCCTGCGCTGCGCAGGATTAGCGCCGACACGCAACCGAACGGTGACCCGCGTCGGCTCGTGGCTTACGTGCGCGGCCTGCCGGAAACCGAGTGCCTGGGCCTGCTGTTGTCGCTTCCGGGATCTCCGGTCGCGAAGATGGTGGGGCACAGCAAGGGCAACCTGTCCATCGCAACCGCGCTCGACAATCTGACACTGCAACAGGCGGACACGCTTTGCTCGAAGCTCACGGTGACGACACTGGGCGCGCTGGTGCAACTGCCCGCGTCGCTCTCTGCGACGTGGCAGTTCATGGGGATGCTTGACACTTTCGGCTTGATGAACTCGACACTGCCGCAGGCGGCGGCTTTCGTTCCATGGGCGACGCACACCTTGAACACCCGTTTGCCGTTCCACCTCGCAGCCCGGGACTCGCTTGAACGATGCGGTCTACGCAGCCCGGAGACAGCATCATCGGATGAGCAAAGACCCAAGCAGGTCGCGCAGACCTCGCTCGACCCCATGCGCCTTGTTTCCGACTGGATGGACATGTGCACCGGCACGTTGACTGCGATCGGGGCTGCGTTCGATGAAAGCCTTCGCTCGCTTCGCCAAGGCATCGAACAGAGTGCAACGGCCTCCGCAATGAGGCCACCGTCAAGGCTCCACTGATCGAGCCCGGTCACGAAGGCTGATCGGCGCTTTCAGCTAAGCCAGCCGCGAAGCTTTGCAGTTATTGCGCCGAAGGGTTGCGCGATTTCAGCGCCGGCTTGTGTTCTTCGGGCGCTTCCCGCGAAGCAGCGAGTTGAGTTCGCCGTTGTCGATCAGCCGCTTCACATCGGACGCACCGCCCACGAAGATGCCCTTCACGAAGATCATCGGGAAGGTTGGCCATCCCGTCCACAGCTTGAGCGCGTTGCGCCGCCGCCAAGGGCCGAGGTAGCTGCCGTATTCCAGGTATTTGTACGCGATCCCTGCCGCGTCGAGCGCCTTGCGCGCCTTCCTGGGATTAGGGTTCTGCTTCATGCCGACTACGACCACGTCGTTGGCGGCGACCGCCGCTTGTACTTCACGGATGAGATCCTCGTGGTGGCCGGCGATCTTCGCCCTGATCGCGGGATGAATGTGCGCTTCGTCGAGAATGCTGCGGGGCATCGCTATCCTTCGTCGAGCTAAGTGCAGACAACGCAGTATGAGGTCAGACGCTCGCGGCGTACAACCGCCACTGCCCGGGCCGCGAAAACGCACCAGCTCCCTGCTTTGCGTACATACTACACACCGCGGCGATGATGTGCGGGTTCCGACCTTCCTGTCGCGGCCGCGGACAGTTGCCGGCGGGCTGGTTGCAATAGGAAATTATGGCTGCTCCCACGAACACTCGCCTGACGGATCGGCAGTTTGCACGGATTGCCCGCGCGCTGGCCGAGCCGCGCCGCTATCAGATCCTCAAGCAGATCGGCGCCAGCGAGGAGCCTCTTCCCTGCAGCAAGCTGCAGAAGGCCCACGACGTGAGCGCGGCCACGCTCTCGCATCACATCAAGGAGCTGGAAACGGCCGGGCTGCTGGAGATTGTCCGAGAGGGCAAGTTCATGAACATGGCGCTACGCCGCGATGTCCTGCGCGCCTACCTGGAGCGTCTCTCCAAGATCTAAGCTTATAACGATACAGCCCTTGAAGTTCAGCTTTGTCGCTTCGATACTTGTCTAAGCGTCAAATGGATGACGTAACCGACAGGAGAGTCGAAAATGAGTGAACTGACTGGCAAGGTGGCTGTCGTCACGGGCGCGTCGAAGGGTATCGGCGCGGCGATTGCGAAAAGCCTGGGCGCGGCGGGTGCTGCAGTGGTGGTGAACTATGCCTCCAGCAAGGAGGGAGCACAACGCGTGGTCGCGGAAATCACCGGCAAAGGTGGCAAGGCGATCGCAGTCCAGGGCGACGTCTCGAAGGCGGGCGACGTACGGCGGCTTTTTGCGGAGACGAAGAAGGCCTTCGGCGCACCGGACGTGCTCGTGAACAACGCCGGCATCTACGCGTTTGCGCCCCTCGAGAATGTCACCGAAGAAGAATTCCACCGCGAATTCAACACCAATGTCCTCGGGTCGATCCTGACCATCCAGGAAGCGCTGAAGCACTTCGGCCCCGACGGCGGCAGTGTGATCAACATCAGTTCGGTCGCCAGCGAGAGCGCACCGCCCAACTCGGTGATCTATTCAGCGACCAAAGGCGCCGTCGACTCGATCTCACGCGTGCTCGGCAAGGAGCTGGGAGCGCGGAAGATCCGTGTCAATACCATCGCGCCGGGCGGCGTGGAAACCGAAGGCGTCCACAGCGCAGGGATCATCGGCAGCGACTTCGAAAAGCAGATCGTAGCCGAAACCCCGCTGGGACGTTTCGGGCAACCGGAGGACATCGCGAAAGTCGCCGTGTTCCTGGCCTCCGACAACGCCCGGTGGCTGACGGGCGAGAGGATTACGGCGTCCGGCGGCTTTCGGTAGACCACTGCAGAACGGGGGGCCGTGTCCTGGCGCGACACGGCCTCATCTACATCTGCTTGAACAGATGACTGAAGGTGCGGCTGACTTCGAGTTTTTGGTCGCTGCCCTTCAGATGCACGATCTGCTTGCCACGAAAGTTGCGACTGACCTGCGCGACCGCATCGACGCGAACTACAGTGGCGCGATGAATTTGCCAGAACTCGTTCGGATCGAGCTCGTCGATCAGCTCCTTGATCGGCTTGCGGATCAACGCCTCGAAGGTCTCGGTTTGCACACGAGTGTATTTATCCTCGGCGCGGAAGAAGCTGCCGAGTCGTTGCGAAAGTTGCTCCAGCAAATCGTTCATCGGATCAGGCTTTGCCTGCAGCCGCTCGCGCAGGCGCCTGCAGGTGAGCGCGACGCGCTCCGCCTCCACGGGCTTGAGCAAGTAATCGATCGCGCCATGGTTGAAGGCATCGATGGCATATTGGTCGTAGGCGGTGACGAAGACCAGATGCGCCTTTCCGGCGAGCGCTTGTGCAGCCTTGATACCGTCCATCTCGGGCATGTTGATATCGAGAAAGACGATATCCGGTTCGAGGCTGTGCACCATGATGATCGCCTCGCGGCCATTGCCGGCCTCACCCACGATCTGCAATTCGGGCCACGCTTCCTTCAGGCGGCCGGCAATCTGCTCGCGCATCAGGCGTTCATCATCGACGACGACAGCGGTGGGGACGGGTTTGGCGTGCATGCGATCACTCGTCGGATCAAGCGGCGGCAGGGGCAATCTCGTACGGTACTTTGATCGTAGCGCGGGTGCCGCCTCCGGGCGGCACACTGATGATCAGCTCGGCTCGTCCCTTGTACAAGGCCTTGAGTCGCTCGCGGACATTGGCCAGTCCCACGCCTTCGTCGGTTTTCGGCATGAAGCCCGCGCCATTGTCCAGTACGTGCACCGCGAGTTGACCATTGACGATCTCGGCGTTGATCTCCAGCCTGCCACCCCCCGCCTTGGGTTCGAGGCCGTGTTTGATGGCGTTCTCCACGAGTGTCTGCAACATCATCGACGGGAAAACCGCGGATTTCAAACCCTCTGCCACGTTGACGACGGTCTCGAGGCGTTGTTCCATGCGCATCGCCATGATTTCCAGGTATGCACTGCACAGGTTGATCTGCTGGCCCAGTGATGGACGGCCCGCCTCGCGCATCTGCGGCATCGCCGAGCGCAAATAGCGGATGAGGCTCTGCTGCATCCTCGAGGCGCGCGGCGGATCGGTCTGGATGAGCTGGTCGATGCTGGCCAGCGTATTGAACAGGAAGTGCGGTTCGATCTGAGCCTGCAGTGCCTCCATACGCGCTTCCAGCACCGTGCGCTCGAGCTGCTCGGTCTCAGCCCGTTGGGTGGCCTGGCGAGCAGTCAGTTCCGCGCGCCGTTTGCCTCCGGCGACGACCTTGACGATAGAGGACACGACAATGAACAAGACAAAGGGGTTGGGCCGGTTCAGCATCCCCGCCAGAAGCAGCCCCAGGCCGTAGACGATCAGCAGCGTCTTCCACGACACCACCGCGAGCCAATCGAAAAAACGCCACCACAGCTCGACGATCAGCCGGCCGATGTCACGCAGCGCCTGTCTGGTTTCGGACGGCCGCTTTGGCTCGTGCTTGTCGCGCTCCGCAGACTTGTCGCCGCCAGGGCTTGTTTGGTCGGAATTCACTCGGGATGCCATCCGGTCGCTCTTTTGTCTCGGCGCCAGATTAACGGAGGGGGCAGCCAAGCTCCAGCATAACTAGACATGATGTGCGTCGGCGGGGATGGAATGCAGGAGCCGGTGATGTAGGGTCAGAGACGACTTTTTGGAAGATGACCTGCGCGCCGGCCTGAGTTGGGTCACCTGCGTCGTTCCGAAAGTCGTCTCTGACCCCACATAAGTCCGAGCCCCACCGTCGCGATGATGGCCGCGGGCAAGCCGACGGCCCAACGTTCACGCTCTCGTGCCTTGCCTCGCAACACATCCTGAACGTACTGCTCGCCGCGCGTCATCTCGTTGAAGCTTTGCTGGTATGACGCGATGCGTCGAATCTCGTCGTCAGCCAGGGGCGCTCCCTCATAGCGCGCCGCCTTCTCCCTGGCGTTGAGTCGGTCCACTTCGCCCTGGAAGCGCAGCATGTCGCGTCCCGCACTCTCGTAGATGTCGCGATCGCTCGCCTTGAGAAAATGTGCGGGGCCGAGACCCGTCGCAGCTTCGAAGGCCGCCACCAGCGGCTGATCGGCGGCAGGGTTGATGATCAGCCACAGGCTCGATGCGAGGATGAGGATGAGCGTGGATGCGATCACGATTCGGCCGGCGATGCGCCGATTCGCGGATCGCCGCGCAGCCTCGACGAATATCAGCGCCTTGGCGAGGCCGGCAAGCACGAGAACCATTGCGAACGCCGCGACCATGGTCGCACCTGTCGGCAGATCGAGAACATAGGACCCGGCGAAGCCGGCGACGCTGGCGAGAATTCCGGCGCCCCAAGCGATTACGAGCACGACATGCACCTTGCGCGAAAAGATCGTGCCGATCACCGCGGGCACGATAAGGAAACTGAAGACGAGCAACACGCCCGCCGTCGTGACGGAGCTGGTCACCACGACGCCAAAGGACAGGAAGAAGACAAAATCCCAGACTTGGATGGCAAGCGTCGTGCGTCCCTGCGGCTGCGATTCGCTCGAGATGGCAAGCAGCGGGCGGCGCAGAAACCAGTGTAGCGCGCCGATCGCGGCGTACAGCGCAATGAACTTCGCGACATCCGCAGTCCCCACCGTGAGAATGCTGCCGATGAGAATCCTCTTGACGTGCTCCGCTCCCTGCGGCGAGCGGTCGATGACGAGGACAGTGGCCGCGGTCGCCACCACGTACAGAATCCCCACGAAAGCTTCCCGGCTCACGAAGCGCGCGACACCGCGAGAGAACGTGAGCAGCGCCGCGCCCACGGCGGTGAACAGCAGCGCATAGCCAAACCCAGCCGGGCTCGTGGGGGCGTATCCACCGGCGAAGGCGACGGTGGCGCCCAGCGCCGAGAGTTGCGCGAGTGCCAAGTCGGCAAAGACGATATTCCGACGCAACACGTGGACGCCGAAGTAGGCATGAATGAGGACGAAGGCGACCGACGCCGCGAAGGGAAGCAGAAGCAGCGAAAGCGCGTCTTCCATGGTGCTCACTGTCTTGGTGTGCCCAGCACTCGCGCAAGCATCGCCGCATTAAACTCGAACAGAGCGAAATAGTCTTCGGTATGTGGCAGGCTGCCGACGGAAGTGGCGAGCCTCACGAACGGAACGCCCAGCTTTTCCGCCAGCAGGCGCGACTGGTCGTCCGGCTCGTACGGTTCGTGCACGATGGCGCGCACTTGCGCCTTTCGTCCCTGCGCGATCAGATGAGCAAGATGCGCCGGGCTGGGCGCTACTCCGGGCCTGGGCTCGACGAAGTCGATGACATCGAGCCGAAAGCGGCGCGCGAAGTAAGGCCACGAGTTGTGGTAGGCGATGAACTTAACTCCCGCGAAAGGGGCGAGCGATTCGCGCCACCGCTGAAGGCGCGCGTCGAGCTGAGCCAGGAAGCGTTCGCGATTCGCCACGAATCGATCGCGCTCCGCCGGGGCGAAGCGGGCGAGCGCTTCGACAATCCCGGCGGTAACGATGGCCGCGTTTTCCGGGTCGAGCCAGTAGTGTGGGTTGGCCACGCCGTGTGCATGACCTCCTTCGCTCACCACGCTCTGCCCGCGTATTTCGAGAAGCGGTACGCCAGCTGAAGCATCCAGGTAAGCTGTTCCTCCGCGCATGAGCCGCTTGTCGCCGACCCGATGGATCAAGGGGTCCAACCAGAAATCGTAGCCGAGACCGACGCGGACCAGCAGGTTGGCATGGCGCACGCGGTCGAGATCGCCGGGACGCGGCTCGAAGGCTTCGGGATCGGTCGCGGGCGGTATCAGTGTTTCCACTGAGACCAGATCGCCGCCCACCGCCGCAACGAGAGCCGCCATGTCCGTCGTGGTGGCGACTACGCGCACGACGGCGAGCGCCGGAGCGGCGGCCACGACTGCCACCATCGCCGCCAGCACCAGGCCGAAAAGTCCGGCCCGCATTCGCTTATCTCTGCGCGACCCAGGTGCTCTTCGGCACGAGACAGTACACGGCCTTCTGCGCTCCATCAGGCGTTGCAAGCCGGCAGTCCATCACCATGCTGGCGAGACCGTAGGCATCGAGGCGGCTTAAGTTCTTCTGATTCTGCAACAGCTCGATCATCGCCCAAGACGCATCGTCCATTGCCTTGTTGAGATCGGCGTCCTTGCCCACCGTCACAAGATAAGCCTTGTTTTCCGCTTCGGGCAGCGCTTCGATCTTGCGCTGCCCTTTCGGATTCTTCGCGCTGAAGCAATGCAGACCCTTGTTCACGTCGACGACCTGACTCACGCGGCAGTCCCACGAGGCCATCATCGCCTTCTCCGCTGCAGCCTTGTCGATCTTGCGCTGCTCCATCAGGAAATTCGTCGTCTCCGCCTTGAGGATGTCGAGTGCCACGTTGAGATCCTTGTCGATGCCCACCGTGATCCAGGCATCGTTGATTTCGATGCGCGGCCACTCGAGCTTCATGTTCTTGACGACCTCGACTGTCACGCTCATTTCCTTGTACGCGGTTTCGAGCGCGGTCAAGTTGATCTCGCCGTTGCCTTGCGCGGCGTGCGAATCGCCCGTCCATAGCAGAGCGCCCTTGACGAACACCGGGACATAGAGCGTGCTGCCTTCCGTTTCGTCGCGGATGTCCAGATTCCCCGCGTAGCGTCCGGGTGGAACGGAGCTGTATTGGCCAGGCTCGGCGCGCGCGACGCCTAGAGTGCCCGGGAACGGGCGCAACGGAATCTCGATCCCGGGAGCGAACTCGGCGATCTTGCGCTCGAGGTCGAGATAGAAGTACTTCACTTGTCCGTCGGGGAACTTGCTCGGAAACTCGCCGAACATTCCGGGCACGTTGAAGTTAGTGCCGTATGCGCGCGGCACGATCTTGTTGATGCGCACCTTGAGGACATCCCCCGGCTCCGCGCCTTCGATGTAGACGGGGCCGGTCAAGGTGTGCGGACCGCGACCGGGGAAATCGGTCCTCAGCTTCTTGATCTGCTCGATGGTGGTACCCGGCACGACCTGATTGTGCGAATGCATCATGGTCTCGAAGACGATGGTGTCGCCCGAGTTGACGTGCAGAACCGGGGGCTGGGCGTTGTTGAACCAGCCCCATTGCGTCGTTTCCATCGTCGCCGGGAGGAGATGGACTTTGCCGCCGTGTCCCTTGACAGGGACGAGGCGAAGCTGCTCCTGTTCCGGAGTCGAAGCAGGCGAAAATGGCACTTGAGCGGGCGCGGGGGCAGCCGCGGGGGCGGGCGCAGGTTGGGGCGCCGTGGCCGGAGTTTGCGTTTGTTGCGCTCCCGCGAGAGCGACCATCAAAGACACGGCGGAAGCGACGATTGCAGGTGCGTATCGAATGGACATCCGAACCTCCTCTGTAAGCCGTCGTTCATCTGCCGACGGGCTTTCGACATTCCAATTTGGGCGATCTTAGCAGCGACGCGGCGACGATGGCAGACTCGTGGTTGTTAGTTGACAGAAATGAGCCGGGCCGCGTCGCCCGGGACCAAGCTTGCATTTTGAGCGGCCTTTGTTCAAAATTCAATGACTATCGCCAAGCATATCCACCGCACCGGTTTGCTTGCGAGCGTTCGGGCGGCACTCCGCGCCAATCCGATCGTAGCCTTGCTCGGTCCGCGGCAATGCGGCAAGACGACGCTCGTCCATACGCTGGTCGGCTCGTCACGCGCCGAATACTTCGATCTCGAGGACCCAGTCAGTGCCTCGCGACTCGCCGAGCCGATGACAGCTCTTACACCCCTGCGCGGACTGGTGGTCGTCGACGAAATCCAGCGCCAGCCGGCGCTATTTCCCGTGCTACGAGTGCTCGCGGATCGCCCGCAGACACTCGCGCGATTCCTCGTGCTGGGGAGCGCGTCACCCGAGCTCATGCGACACAGTTCGGAAACGCTCGCGGGCCGGGTCGGCTTCGTCGAAATGGGGGGCTTCGATCTGCGCGAGGCTGGAATTGCAGCGCTGCGCAAGCTCTGGCTGCGGGGCGGTTTTCCGCGCTCCTTCCTGGCCCGCAACGACAGCGAGAGCATGAGCTGGCGGGAGGACTTCATCCGCACGTTTCTCGAGCGCGACGTTGCCCAGCTCGGCGTGCAGATTCCTTCGACGGCCCTGCGCCGCCTGTGGATGATGCTGGCCCACTACCACGGGCAGGTCTGGAACGCGTCCGAGGTCGGCCGATCTCTCGGCGAAGCTCACACGACGGTCAAGCGCCATCTGGACATCCTCACTGGAGCGTTCATGGTCCGTCAACTGCAGCCGTGGTTCGCGAATATCGGGAAGCGCCAGGTCCGTTCGCCGAAAGTCTTCATCCGCGACAGCGGCATCGTGCATACGCTGCTGGGATTGGCCAACTTCGTGGCGCTTGAAGGACATCCGAAGCTCGGTTCATCCTGGGAGGGGTTCGTCCTCGAGCAGGCGATCCTGGCCGCGGGCGAGCGCAACGCTTACTTCTGGGCCACGCAGGCCGGCGCGGAGATCGATCTGTTGCTGACGATCGGAGGCAGACGTTATGGCGTCGAGGTGAAGTACGCGGATGCGCCGACAGTCACCAAATCGATGCGCGTGGCGATCCACGACCTCGCCTTGCACAAGGTCTACGTGGTCAATCCGGGAACTAAGCGATATCCGCTGGACCGAGGAATCGAAGTCCTGCCGCTGTCCGAGCTACTGACTGAAATCGAAGCGCTGCGGAGGTCCAAGGGGGCGCATCGGTAGGTGGAGTTCTCGCCGTTAGCGCAGCTCGTCCTTCACGATCGCGGCGCCTCTTACGATCATCCTCAGATGCTCTCCATCCGCTGCGAGAAATGCAATGTTCTTCAGCGGATCGCCGTCGATCACCAGCAGGTCGGCGGGATCAGCCCGTCGGAGACGCGCAAGTACATGCCCTCGGCGCACTCGGCGTTGGTGCCGTCGAAGACGCGGGCTTTTGAAGAGGAGGAGGATCATCCCAGTCTCGCTGCAGCGACGGCTTTCGAGTCAAGCAACCTGATTGTCAGCGATCATGAATTCGTCGACCGCCGTACCGTCTGAGAATCGCAGGCGATGGGGAGAATCGTCTCCTGCCTCAATGTTATCCCAGTCAACGATCACTATCTCGACGGCGGAGTCCGCATAAACATTTGTAACGAGTCCGCCACCAACCTCGACGACGATCTTGGGCAGTTGCATTTGAATCCTTTCGGTCCGTAGTACTTGAACCAACCCCCTCAGGTGGCGAGCCGCGCGTACCTGCCTTTGCCCAAGAAGGAAATTTGGCCGAGATCGCGCAGTTGCTGAAGCTGCTGACGAAGCTTCGGTCGAATGTTATTATTCCCGGGGAACAAAGTTGCGAGCAACGGTTCGTAGGAAACGTCTGCGATTGTTCGGGAAGCTGCCCACGATTCCATGACAACAGGCTTGGGCTCGATGATTCCCGTCGATGACGTATTGCACGAAGGCAGACCTTGGCAGCAGCTTCAAATCCAGATTGCATTCGACCCAACCCGCCCGATGTGCTCCTGCGCTCAACGGTCGACGCCGGATAACGATGGGTTCAACCAAGAAGTGCTTAGGAAGCAATACCGAAGTGATGGCGGTGAATGGAAGCGAATATCCAAGGAGGAAAAGATTGGGGCCGCGACCGGCGCGAATCGCACCGACCATCGCTTCGTAAGCACCATCGGGCACTATGCTCCCAAACCTTCGGCCAGTACTCTTTAGCTCGAAGGGAGCATCGCACCCGCGGCATAGAAAATCCAGCGCCCCGGGTATTGTTCGGCGTCTGGGTCAGAATATCACCGCAACCCGGACAGAAACCGTTCTGCGCAATCCAAGCTTCGCTTTCGACGCGCGCCTGTTGAGCTTTGCTCTTGTATCTCGCCTCAATGTTTGCATTCATGTATAGGGGCAGAGGTAGACCGTCGAATCGCTCCTGTGTGAATAGCGGGAACGGAGAAGAAAAACGGGGCATTTTGCCCCCGGTTCCTCGGTTCGCTTCGCCTTCCCTAATCAATGCCAACTTAACTCCTCACCCTCTGATACTCAATCACCCGTGTTTCGAAGAAGCTCTTCTCCTTTTTCAAGCTCTCGTACTTTTCATCGTTCGGGCTCGACTGCTGCGATGCATTACGCGGCGCTCATCATAGGTAGCGGAAGCTGGAAGCGGCCCTCGACGATGCCCTGTACCGTCAAGTCCTCGTCCAAATCGTCCCAGCGCAGCGCGAGCCCGTTCAGGCGTAGCGTCACTCGCTTGAGATCGTCATCGGTCGCACGACTCAACAGCTTGTAGCGATCGGCTGGAAAGCCGATTTGGCGTCCGTCGATGAGTTCGAGAAACACCATACGGCCTTCTACCCACACGCGGATGGCGACTGCTTCGCGCTCAACGTCCGTGGAACTCATGAAACTTCTCCTGGAAAAAGACCTGCCGATCGTAAACTATACGCTCGATCTTGCGCAGCTCGACAGGGGAGACACCGCGGTTATGCGCGAGCGCAATCGGGTCAAGCCAGAATTTGCAGTCGCCTTCGGGTGTAGCAACATGAATATGCGGGGGCTCGTCGCGCTCGTTAGAGTAAAAATGAAATCGCCACGCGCCCAGCCGGAGGACCGTTGGCATCCGTTGACCGAGCTAGATGCAGCCTTTTCGTCTCGACGCCTTCAATCCCAAGAGAGAGCCCCGCCCGTCTGATATTCAATCACTCTCGTCTCGAAGAAATTCTTCTCCTTCTTCAGATCGATCATCTCCGCCATCCACGGGAACGGGTTGTCGGCCTTGTCGAACAGCGCATCGACGCCGATCTGCTGGCAGCGGCGGTTGGCGATGAACCGCAGGTATTCCTTGAACATCGGAGCATTCAATCCCAGGACGCCGCGCGGCATGGTGTCCTCGGCATAGGCGTATTCCAGCTCGACGCCCTTTTTCATCAGCTCGCGGATTTCCTCGCGGAACTCCGGCGTCCAAAGGTGCGGGTTCTCCATCTTGATGGTGTTGATGAGGTCGATGCCGAAGCTGCAGTGCATGCTCTCGTCCCGCAGGATGTACTGGTACTGCTCGGATGATCCGGTCATCTTGTTCTGCCGGCCCATCGCCAGAATCTGCACGAAGCCCACGTAGAAGAACAACCCCTCCATGATGCAGGCGAACACGATTAGACTCTTCAGGAGCTTCTGGTCGGCCTCCATGGTCCCGGTCTTGAACGTCGGGTTGGTGAGCGTATCGATGAACGGGATCAGGAACTCGTCCTTGTCGCGGATCGACTTGATCTCGTGATAGGCGTTGAAGATCTCCGACTCGTTGAGGCCAAGGCTCTCGACGATGTACTGATAGGCGTGGGTGTGGATCGCTTCCTCGAACGCCTGGCGCAGCAGGTACTGGCGGCACTCGGGCGCGGTGATGTGGCGGTAGGTCCCCAGCACGATGTTGTTGGCCGCGAGCGAGTCTGCGGTGACGAAGAAGCCCAGGTTGCGCTTGACGATCAGCCGCTCGTCATCGGTCAGGCCGTTGGGGTTCTTCCACAGCTCGATATCGCGCTGCATGTTGATCTCTTGCGGCATCCAGTTATTGGCGCACGCGGAGAGATACTTTTCCCAGGCCCACTTGTACTTGAACGGAACGAGCTGGTTGACGTCGGACTGCGCGTTGATAACGCGCTTGTCCTCGGCGCGCACGCGGCGGAAGCCGTTGGCAAGGGCCTGCGCCTCGGCACCGAGATCATGCACGGGCTCATTGGATAATTGAGGTGACAAAATGCCGCCCGCGATGTTGCCAACTGCGTGCGCGAACATCGCCTCGGGCGATCCCGGCGCAACGCGCGGCTGCGCCGGGGGCGTCACGAAATCGTCTTCGAATGTCAGCATACTTGCCTCGTTTCCTGTCCAGCTATCCTCTTGTCCCCGCACCGGCACCGATTCGCCGGACGGGGACTTCTTTCCCTTTCCGGACCTCGGAGGCGCCACTCTCTTGAGGAGTGCTACCGAATCAAGACAACTTCTCAGTGCACCGGATGCAGCCTTTCGTAAAGATAGTCGGGCGCGAAATCAACGCCGTTGGACCACGCGATGGTCGCGAGCCCGTAATCCAGCGTGAAATCCGCAAACCGATTCTTGTCTCGCAGCGCCTCGAATTCTTCGCCGTAGAGCTCGTCGGCGAGATCGACCACGCCTTTTTTGCCGTCGTTGAATTCCAACCACACCTTGTAGTCACCTAGATATCGCGCATCCACCACATGACATGGGACATGCTCGTACTGGGCCATCTACCGGGCCTCCTTTGGTTGCCAGAAACGCCTGCTGCTCCTGCTCCACCTCCGATGACGCGGTTCCGCGTCGCTAACGCCCGGCGTTCTTTGCTAAACCAAGCAACCAGTTCCTGTCTGGGGTCGCGCCGGTATTCATTATTCAATGTCGTTCGATCGAATCCTCTTCACACCTGCCTTGGTCATGTCGTCCCACGCTTTCGCGAGCGAGCCCTGAAGGTCGATCGCCCGGCAGGCGTCCTCGATCACGTGCGTCTCGAAGCCTTCCCGCCGCGCGTCGACCGCCGACCAGAAGACGCAGTAATCCGTCGCCAGCCCGCACAGGAACACCTTGTCGATCCCGCGGTGCTTGAGGTAACCGCTCAGCCCGGTTGAGGTCTTGCGATCCGCCTCGTAGAAGACCGAGTAGCTGTCGATTCCCTGGTGATAACCCTTGCGGATCACGAGCTGGGCGTGAGGGACGTCGAGATCGGGGTGCAACTCGGCGTCGCGCGTGCCCTGTATCGCGTGATCGGGCCAGAGCACCTGCTCGCCGTACGCGAGCTGCTTGGTCTCGAACGGTCTTTTCTCCGCATGCGACGACGCAAACGATGCATGACCCGGCGGATGCCAATCCTGGGTCAGGATCACGTTCTCGAAGCGGCGCGCGACATCGTTGACGAGCGGCACGATCTCGTCTCCCTGTGCCACAGGAAGCGTCCCGCCGGGAACGAAGCAGTTCTGCATGTCGGTCACGATCAAGACGCTGGTGCCCGTGGGCCGGATCTTCACCCTTGAAGACATAGGTCACTGTTTGAGATCCCACGGCCGAATAAATTCAGCGCTACTGGCAGGACTCGCAATCGGGACTGTCAATCGAGCAGAATTTGGGCGGCTCGGGTTCCTGCACCGTGTGCGTTGCCGCGCTTGCGCGCGTCGTCGCCGCTTTGGCGACGCTTCCGCCGCCACCCGTCGCAGCCGAAGTCGGCACCGAGTTCAGCTCGCCGCCCTGGCCGGTGGATTTCTCAGCCGAAGTCGCTGCCAGCGTGCGCAGGTAATAGGTCGTCTTCAAGCCTCGCACCCAGGCAAGCTTGTAGGTCTCATCGAGCTTCTTGCCGGACGCGCCGGCCATGTAGATGTTGAGCGACTGCGCCTGATCGATCCACTTCTGGCGGCGAGCGCCGGCTTCGACGATCCACTTCGCATCGACCTCGAACGCGGTCGCATAGAGGTTGCGCAACGGCGCAGGCACACGGTCGATCTTGGCGAGCGAGCCATCGAAATATTTCAAGTCCGAAACCATGACCTCGTCCCAGAGGCTGAGCCTCTTCAACTCCGCCACCAGGTGCTCGTTGACCACCGTGAACTCGCCCGACAGGTTCGACTTGACGTAGATATTCTGATACTCGGGCTCAATCGATGCGCCCACGCCCACGATGTTGGAAATGGTCGCCGTCGGTGCGATGGCGATGCAATTGGAGTTGCGCATCCCGTACTGCCCGATGCGCGCGCGCAGCGCGTCCCAATCCATCGCCGTCGAGTCGTCTATCTCGACATAGCCGCCACGCTCCTCGGCGAGCAGCTTGAGCGAATCCTGCGGCATGATGCCGCGATCCCACAGGCTGCCCTTGAACGTGCTGTAGCGGCCGCGCTCCTCGCCTAGCTCGGTCGATGCCCAATACGCGTAGTAGCACACGGCCTCCATCGACAGATCCGCGAACTCCATCGCATCGTCGGAGGCGTACGGGGTGTGCAACAGGTGCAGGCAATCCTGGAAGCCCATGATGCCGAGGCCCACCGGCCGGTGCTTCAAATTGGAGTTGCGCGCCTTCGCCACAGCGTAATAGTTGATGTCGATCACGTTGTCGAGCATGCGCATTGCGGTCGTGATGGTGCACTTCAACTTGTCGTGATCGAGCTCCCACACCGCGTCGTCGCCCTTGCCGATGCGCTTCATGTGATTGAGCAGATTGACCGAGCCCAGGTTGCACACCGCGATCTCGCTGTCGCTGGTATTGAGCGTGATCTCGGTGCACAGGTTGGAGCTGTGCACGGTGCCGACGTGCGACTGCGGCGAGCGCACATTGCACGCGTCCTTGAAGGTGATCCACGGATGTCCGGTTTCGAAAAGCATGGAAAGCATCTTGCGCCAGAGTTGCACTGCGGGGATCTTCTTGAACAGCTTCAGTTCCCCGCGCGCCGCCTGCTCCTCGTAGCGTGTATACGCTTCCTCGAACCTGCGACCCCATCTGTCGTGCAGATCGGGCACGTCCGATGGCGAGAACAGCGTCCAGTCACCGCCTTCCATCACCCGCTTCATGAACAGGTCGGGAATCCAATTGGCTGTGTTCATGTCGTGAGTGCGACGGCGATCGTCGCCGGTGTTCTTGCGCAGCTCGAGGAATTCCTCGATGTCGAGATGCCAGGTCTCGAGATACGAGCAGACCGCACCCTTACGTTTGCCTCCGTTGTGCGCGAGTCCGGACGCCGTCATGTACGACTCGTCGGCATCGACCTCGAGATCGACCACGATCGGGCGCATCACCATCGGTTCGATGGAGCGCACGCGGGAGAATATCGTGCCGCCGTGAGTGACCCAGTTGCGTTTGCCGATGGGCTTGCAACTCACCAGCGCGGCGATCTCTGGCACCGCGGGGATGCGCAGATCGTAGGCGTCGGTCGTGCCGCTGAATGTCGTCTCGGAGCCATCCCCGCGGCGCGCCCGATGCCCATTAGTGCGCATGCGGCGCTGACCGCTAGTCGGCACGCCCAGCCGCAAGAGCTGGTAGCGCAATCCTTCGGCCAGCGGGTGCGACGTCGACGTGAAATAGATCTCCTTGCCGCGGGACACTCCGCCGTCCGTTTCCAGCAGGCCGCGGATCATCGCCAGCGTGAGCGGCTTCGGAAGATGCGCAAGTCGCGGTGCGATGCGCTTGCGGTGCCTGTCGTCGTACAGATCGTCGTAGACGAAGGGCAGGGTCGCCGGGCCCGGGCCGGCGATGCGGCCGGTTGTCGCATCGCGGACCACGCCCCGACCCGAGGCCCAGTGCACTTGCCCGTAGGTGGAACCCGAACTCGAGATGCTCGTCGCGGGCCGGATTGCCGGACACACCCCACTGCAGGCCGTTCTTCGACAGATGGCCGTCGCCGAGCAGGATGCCGTAGAGCTGTGCATCATCCTCGGTCAGGCCGTCGACCGCGACGACTTCGGTGGGAATCGTGAAGCCCACGTAATCACCCACCGCCAGCTTGCCTGCTTCGATCCACTCCGCCTTGACCTTGCCTCTGGTGAGCCAATCGAGCGAGCGCTCGACCGATTGCTCGCGGGGCACGCCGCGGATTGCCCAGAACGGATGTCCGTCGGTGACTTCGAGCGTTTCCAGCGCATGCTTGATATCGATCTCCATCATCGGCCCGCGCTGGTTGTAGACGTGCTTGCCCAGTACCTCTCGGTAGGTTCCGCTCTTGCCCAGCACCAGATCGCCGACGCGCACTTCGCGGATCGGTTGCACGCCCCGCGCGGTATAGACCGGCGTCTCCGGCGCAAAGCACTGGTTCACTGCGACCGCGGTGTCGTTCACCACTTTCAGGAACGGCACGACGCCTTGCGAGCGACCGTTGGTGCCCTTGATATGGCTGCCAAGTGCGCGCACGTTGGTCCAGTCGTTGCCCAGGCCGCCGGCGAACTTGGACAGAAGCGCATTTTCCTTGATCGCTTCATAGATGCCGTCGAGGTCGTCGGCAACCGTGGTGAGGTAGCACGACGAAAGCTGCGAACGATGCGTGCCGGAGTTGAACAGGGTAGGCGTGCTCGACATGAAGTCGAAGGTCGAAAGCACGTTGTAGAACTCGATCGCGCGCGCCTCGCGCTCGACTTCGTTCAGTGCCAGGCCCATCGCGACGCGCATGAAGAATGCCTGCGGTAGCTCGAAGCGGCGTCCGCCGACGTACTGGTCGACCAGGAAGTAGCGATCGTAGAGTGTCTGCAGACCGAGGTAGCCGAACTGCAGGTCGCGCTGCGATACGAGCGCTGCGCCCAGAACCTTCAAGTCATACTGCGCCAGCGTCTCGTTCAGGAGCCCGATCTTGATGCCGTGCTTGACGAAGCGCGGGAAGTACTCCGCGTACCGGGTCGCCATGTCGGCTTGCGTGGCTTCTTCGCCCAGCGCCTCGAAACGCAGCGCGTCGAGCAGCAGGCGCGCGGTGACAAAGCTGTACGCCGGATCCTTTTCGATCAGCGTGCGCGCGGCGAGCACGCTGCACTTGCGAACTTCCTCCATCGCCACGCCCTCGTACAAGTCCTTGAGCGTCGCCTTGAGAATGCGCTCGGGGTCGACATCGGGCAGGCCCTCGCACGAGGCCTTGACCAGTTCGGTGAGCCGCCCGAGATCGAGCGGCCGCTTGACGCCGTTGTCGACGACATTGATCGCTGCGCTATCGCCCTTGGCGTTCTTCTGCTTCTCCAACGCGCGCTCCTGCGCTCGCTTTTCGCGGTAGAGCACGTACGCGCGCGCGACTTCATGCTCGCCACCGCGCATCAGCGCAAGTTCGACCTGGTCCTGGATCTCCTCGATGTGGATCGCACCACCCTCGGGTTTGCGCCGCATCAGCGCGGCGACTACCGCGTCGGTGAGACGCGCGGTAAGCTCACGCACGCGCGCCGACGCAGCGCTCTGGCCGCCGTTGACGGCAAGGAACGCCTTGGTGACGGCGATCGCGATCTTCGAGGGCTCGAAACCGACCACGGCGCCATTGCGGCGGATCACCTTGTATTGCGCGAGGCGGGGATCGGTGTTCGCCGACAAGGGCGCTCCCGCCTCGCCCGCCATCATGTTTTGCGGTGTTGCCGGGGACGGAATGGGGGCGGGGCTGTTAAGTTGCATGGTTTGCTCTCCTGACAAAATCTTATGTTCTTGGTCGCTATCCGCGCCGAGCGGCTGCTTTGCGCAATTCCATACTCGGCGCGATTTCCGGACTGCCGGCCTCGGAGAAAAGAAAGCTCTCCCGAGGCGTTCCGGCATGGCTCCCGGAAATCCCTTATGAATCAAAACCCACTATATCTTGTGTTCAAGCGCTGAATCAGAACTAATCATAGTAGCTCGCAAGCGGCGATGCAAGTGCTTTTTAGTGCACAGAAAGAGCCGTTGAAAAGCCCTCGGAAATCAGCCCGGTAGGGCCCCGATTCCATACTGTGCACGGAACATCCACCGGCAATTCCCACTGTTGTCCACAGCGCCCAGCTTTATACGCGTAAAGCAAGTATCGGAACGGACATATCGTCGATCTTCCGCGACGGCGCCGTGGCACAGAAGGGCGTCGATACGACGCGGCGCTCCCCGGTGATTGGGGCTTTTGCAGCTTCTGCACGGGAGTCTTCAGCCCGACTCCTTGAGCCGGAACCCTCGACTTGAGGCAGTGTCTGTGCGATATATTGGGTCCGCCAAGGGAAGGGCAACCCTGATTCATCGGCGAGCACGGCGTCGTCACCCCTAAGCAAAACAAAAATGCAAAAATGGCAATGACGTCCCAGCGACAGAGACAACAGCAGCGAGATCGTGCCGAAGCGGGCCGGCTCAATCACATGGGCGGCCTGCTCGCACCGCCTTACCAGAGGTCTGATAGCGAGCCGACCGCGCCCGGCGGAATGGTCGGCCGGCGGCTCGCAGCTATCGGAAACGCCACGGAGCTTTCGTTCGCGGTCGTTTTCGCCAATGGCTCGACGTACCGCAATCGTCCTTACCTCGAGCCGGCATTCACGCTTCGCTTCAACACCGCGGGCGCCGAGCGCCGCGTGGCGCTCTTCGGGCACATCGGGCTGCTCGAATCTTATTTCGACGGCAGCGTCGACATCGAAGGCAATCTGCAGCTCGCCGCGCGCGCGGCATTCGAAGCAGCCTTCGACGACGACCCGAATGCGCTGGTCGGCATTCGCAATCGGTGGCACGAGTTCCGCTTTTCCAACCGATCGATCGCGCAGGCGAAAGCCAACGCGCGCTACCACTACGGACTTGGCGAGCCTTTCTACAAGCTCTGGCTGGATCGAGTCGGCATGATGTACACCTGCGCCTACTGGAAGGAAGGAACGAAGACCATCGAGCAGGCGCAGAAGAACAAAATGGATCACGTCTGCCGCAAGGTGCAGCTCAAGGCAGGCGAGACCTTTGTCGACGTGGGATGCGGTTGGGGAGGACTGCTATTCCACGCGTGGCACAAGTACGGCGCACTGGGCACGGGCATCAATACCACGACCGAGCAGGTGCACGAGCTTCGTGCCGAGCTTGCGCGACGCGATCTTGGCGACAAGCTCAAGGTGATCGAGTGCGACTTCCGCGAGATTCCGGGCAAGTACGACAAAATGCTCTCCATCGGCACCCTCGAGCATGCGGGTCGCGACAAGCTCGCAGAGGTAGTCCGTGCGCACGCCGAAACCTTGAAGCCGGGCGGGCTCGGCGTCATCCATTTCATCGGTCACGTCGGCAGCTTCCAGACCGAGTTCTATATCCGCAAACACATCTTCCCCGGCGGTTGGATCCCGAGCCTCGCGGAGGCCATCGACGCTATGGAGCGTTCCGGGCTGGAAGTGCTCGATGTCGAGAACCTGCGCCGGCACTACGCGCTCACACTCGACGCGTGGGGCGAGCGCTTCGACGCCAACTGGGATGTGATCCACGCGCTCGATCCTGCCCGCTTCGATGAAAGCTTCCGGCGCAAATGGCGCACGTATCTCTGGGCGTGCGCCGAGATGTTTCGCGCCAAGAACGGTCGCACGCATCTCTTCCAGGTCCTGGTGAGCAAAGGCAACATCAGCAGCGGCTACCCGATGAGCCGCGCCTTTCTCTACCGCGGCGAAGCTTGACCGGTTACGAACAAAAGAAGGCCCGGCTGCTGGCCGAGCTGGCCGCCGCGCCGCGCGTCGGCTTCGGGTTGACAAAGGAAACTTCGAACCTCTTTCGGGATCGCGCCCCGCGCGAACGCGAGCGAGTCGATCTCAAGCATTTCAACCAGGTTCTGCGTGTCGATGCGACAGCCGGTCTGGTCGAAGCCGAGGGAATGACGACCTTCGTCGACCTCGCCGATGCGACACTCGCGCACGGCACGATGCCCCAGGTCGTGCCGCAGCTCAAATCGATCACGCTGGGCGGCGCGTATGCAGGTGTAGGCATCGAGGCGACCTCGTTCAGACATGGGCTGGTGCACGACGCTATCGTCGAAATCGATGTACTTACCGGCGATGGCCGCATCGTCAGCTGCAACGCGGACAACGAGCACAGGGACCTGTTTTTCGGTTTCCCCAATTCCTACGGCACGCTAGGCTACGCGCTCAAGCTGACGGCGAAAACAACGCCGGTCAAGCAGTTCGTGCACGTCGATCACGTGCGCTATTCCACTGCGCAGGCATGCTTCGCGGATGTGGGCCGCTTGTGCGCCGAGGGCGGCGTCCATTTTCTCGACGGCGTGGTCTTCGCGCCGGGCGAGATTTTTCTCTCTCGCGGACGCTTTACCGATGTCGCTCCCTACCCCAGCGACTACACCTTTGAGAACATCTACTATCGATCCATTCGCAAGCGGCCGACCGATTATCTGACCACGCGCGACTATCTATGGCGCTGGGACACCGATTGGTTCTGGTGCTCGAAAAACATCGGCGCTCAGCATCCCCTTCTGCGCAGGCTCTTCGGCCGCGAGCGACTCAATTCGATTACCTATCAGCGCATCATGCGCTGGAATTCCCGGTGGGGCGTGACCCGTGCCTTGAACCGCTTGCGCGGCGTCCATACGGAATCGGTGATCCAGGACATCGACATCCCGATTGAGCACGCGCCGGAGTTTCTTTCGTTTCTGCATGCCGAGGTCGGCATACTGCCCATATGGATCTGTCCCATACGCTCCGACGAATCCGGCGCGCGCTTTCCGCTGTATCCGTTGACTCAAGGCACGATCTACATCAACTTCGGGTTCTGGGACGCGGTCGCGAGTCGCGAGCCACTTCCGGATGGGTTTTGCAATCGCAAGATCGAACGCAAGGCGAGCGAGCTCGGCGGCATCAAGTCGCTTTACTCGGATTCATATTTCACCGAGCAGGAGTTCTGGGAGATCTACAGTCGAAGCAGCTATGACGCACTGAAGCGGAAGTACGATCCCAACGGTGTGCTGGGCGATCTGTACGCGAAGTGCGTGATGCGAGCGTAGCGAAGCTTGCCCGAAAACGCATAAACCAAGTTTGGGGTCAGACGTGCGCCGTCGCACCGCCGGAGATAAGATCAGACCGCAACGAACGCCGGCCACCATGGCGATCACCGTACACCCAGGCCGGTGCGAGGCTAAACGAGGGGAATGCGATGCCGCAGCTCGTTCGCCATTTCAGGCAGGTGCTCATCTGGCCTTTGCAGGTGATGCCGATCCGCGAAGAGTCGCAGATTCAGGAACCGTGGGACATTCTCCGGGCGTCGCAGGACGAGCACTCCTGGCGAGAGCTCAAAGACAAGTTTGACGGCAGGTCGGAGAACCTGCAGGAACGCTACTACAGCGAGTTCGTGACATTCCTGCCCTATGTCCGGCGCTTTCTCTACGGTGAAGGTCTCGGTCGCGGCGCTACTGCACGCGGCGCCGAATCACCTCTTCGAGTCTTCCGTCGCAGCGACATCGCCCGGGTTCGCATGACCTTTCCGGGCCCGGCATCGGATCCCGAGACGTTCAACGTAGACCATGTCGACCTGTGCTTTCTCTACGATATCGACGTTATCCTGCTGGTCATCGAGATCTTCGCCGACGACTTGAGTTTGACCCGGGCCGAGGAGGCGATGTATCGCTTCGGCCGCGCTTATCCCACCTATTGGGCGAAGGGCGGAAGAGGCGGGCATTGTGTCGTTCTTGCGGAGTGGCTCGGCGCAGACGGCTCCGTGCTCGCGGTCTCTGACTACGAGGAGCGGCAAAAATACCTGGAATTCGTAGACCGGCATCGAGCGCCTTTTTTCTCGAGTCTCTGGACTTGCCTCCTGCGTCCGCTCGTCCCGGACTACTCGGAGGAAAAAGGCCTGATCCGCTACCGGCAGATCGAATACGCCCGCATGCCGTTGATGGCTTATCTCGCGATGGATGATGCGCGCGCTCTTACCCGGGCGGATTTTGTGCGGCTTGGGCTGGTGACCGGCCCGGGCGAATCGAGCGTGCTGCCGTATTCCGAGCGCTACATGCGCAATTTCGAAGACCGCTATTGCTACGATCAATTCTGGAACGAAGAGCGGAGCGGGCGTCCAGGCACCCGTTTCATGTCATGCGGGCACGGCTTTGTCATGATCGGCGATGCGAATGATCCATTCTTTGTCGATCACGACGCGGGTCTGCTCGCTCAGTTTCGTCACCAGTATTTCGTGCTGTTCCTGATTCCCCACATCCACAAAGCGACGCTGTTGATGCTCTCCGACCGGATGGTCAGTGCGCTGAACAAGCTTGTGATCGAGGATCCCGATTCGGTGCGCCGATTCAAGCGCACCATCCGGCAACTGCTGGAGATCTTTCTGCGATTCACGCATCGCTACTGGTTCCACGAGGTGTCCGATCAGCCGCAGGCGAAGGAGATCTACCGGATGACGTCCTCCTATCTCGGCACGGATCCGCTGTACGTCGAAGTGCGCCACGAAATCGAGGACATGGCGCAGTATCTCGAAACCGATACATTGCGACGACAGGCCAACACCGTCGTCCGGCTGACGGTGGTCACGGTTTTCGGAATGATAGGCAGCGTTGTCACCGGTTTCTTTGGCATGAACCTGTTCGCATTCGCCGAGATACCTCTGGCCCTGCAATTCTTTGTCCTGGCGGCCGTGACCGGAGGCGTCACTGCAATCCTGTTCTACATGCTGACGAAGTCCAAGGCGCTCGCCGACTTCCTCGACGCCGTGTCTGACGAGCGGCTTCGCACTTCGGAGAAGCTGCGATCGCTTATCAACGTCTGGCGGAACAAAAGGAGTTAGCTGTGCACGACACCTCACGGCCCGGGAGTGGAGAACCACACCTTTGTCGGGGTTATCCGAGCGCCAAGGGCGCGTAAAGCTGCAGGAGTTTGTCCCCATCACTGTAGCCCATACGCCTCCGCACGATTTATCTCGTTCGCATGCTGGTGCAGCTGATAGAATTAGCTCTTGTTGCGTTTCGCGGCTAATTTCGCGCGCAACCTCTCCGCCGCAATTCGCAGTTTTACGGCTTCATCTCATGTCCAGTTCCAAATGCATTTTCTGCCAGCACAGTAACCCTATTGGCGCCAAATACTGCAACGAATGCGCTGCACCGTTGCACCTTAAACCGTGTCAGCAGTGCGATGCGGTGAACGATCGCTCGGCTCTAAATTGCTACAAGTGCGGTGCGGATCTTCCGGTCGAAGCGAAGAGCACCGAGGTTCCGGCAGAGTCCGTAGAGCTCGAATCGGCCGCGGGCTTTGTCCCCATCATTGGCTTCGAGCCTGAAAGGCAGTCGGTGCAGGGCGCCACCGCAGAGGAGGTGAATACCTTCCAGCGGCCGCCGCACCGGGACGCAACGCAAGTCGTCACTAATCTGGTTGAATTCTTCGCGCACGAACGCTCACTCGGGCGAGGCGTGACGCCACTTCTGTCTTCGCCGAATCGCATCGGTCAGCATCCCGCCCGCTCGCGCAGGATTTCCTGGCGTTTTCTTGTCACGCGCGTGGCGCTGCCGATGTTATTGGTCGCGGGTGTGGCGACGGCGAGCTACCTTGCCTATCACCATCCCGACGATGGCGACGACGCGACCGCGAAATCCGAGCAGGACGCGCGTACAAATCACGATGGCCCTGCGGACCAACCTGTCGCCGCGTCCGCTCAGGCGGCTAATGAAACTGTGTCCGTGCCCGCAGCCAAGATAGCGGCAACCGTAGCCGCAGAAGCCATTGCGGCGCCGGAGCGGGGCGCCGCGGGACCGACCGGTACGACAGCTCCTCCTCGAGATACCTCCGCCGACTTCTCTGCGGCGCCCGCGTCACCAAGTTCTGGAAACCCAACGAGCATCGCACCGCAACCCGCAACCGGGAGCGACACGCAGCCAAACCATGACGCGGCCGGCCGTGCCTGCACGCCACAGATTGCAGCGCTTGGTCTTTGCACCGAGCGCCGGACCGAGGGCCAACGTCGATGAATCGGGTTTTGTTGCTTGCTCTTTTTGCAGCAGGCTTTCTACCAGGCGTTCCTCGATCAGGCTGCCGCGGGAAATGCCGAAGCCTGATCAGGCAGGCAGCAAAGCCGCACTCAAGACCTATTTCCCGGCAATGGTGCGCGCAAGCAGCTATCCCAATCTCCTGACGGAGGATCTGCCCGCGCTGGCGGTCAAGGCGTACCTGGTCACCTTACGACTACAACATGAGAGGCACCAGGGACTACATGGCGCGATTCGCGAGGTCGCTATGCCAGAACTTCCCGGTGCTGCAGGAAAAAGGACCTCCCAAGTGGTGCGAGACCGAGATGTCGCTGCCGAGTCTCGGCCGTGGATGGTTCTATTACCCGCCCACGGCCAAGGAACTGAAGGCGTGCGTCGTGGCCAAGACGAATGTCAAGGCGCAAGCCGCGCCGTCGCAGTGCAAAATGCAGGAGCGAATCCTGGGCTTGTGTAGCTAGTGTTCGCCGGGTAGCGGTCCGGTTCAGGTCCAGTCCCCACCGCCGCCGCCATCGCCGCCTCCAACGCCGAATCCACCGCCGTCATCCCAGGAAGAATTGTCGGCGACGCCGAAGTCTTTGCCGCCCATATCTGAAGGCTCTGCATCAGGGTGCGACGGAGCGACTTCGTCATGGTGTCCGCCGCCCAGGCGGTGCGCCAACGCTTCGCCGGCGACCATTCCGGCACCCAGCGCCGCGCCGGTCGCCAAGCCACCGAGGAGTCCTGAGCCGATGCCGCTTCCGCCCGGACCCGCCATCGGCGTTCCTGCAGGTGGCATCGGAGCGTTCGGATTGTAGGGCTGCATGCCCGCACCCGGAACCGGTGCGGCATTACGCCGGCTCATGGCACGGATGCCAAGCGCGACCAACCCGATGACTGCGGCGCCGACGAGCAAGAGGCCCCAGGGGATGCCTCCGCCCGACGATGGGGTGCCTGTGGGAGCAAACGACTGGCTCAATCCTCGACCCGATGACGAAACGCGCGCCCTTAGTTCGCGCACGGCCTCGGGCTTGGCGAAGGGAAGTCCCGGCTCCAGGCGCTCGGCGGTATTGAGTTCGGTTGCGGCGGCGGAAAGCTGGCCTTGTCTGGCCATCAGCTCGGCTTCGACATAGTGCGCCTTGGCGCTGTTGGGATGAGCGCGCAGCACATCGTCCATCATGCGTTGCGCCTGGGCCATGTTGCCGGATTGGGCGGCCCGGTATACGTCGTTCAGTGTTGGTTCCTGCGCCAGCGCCGATCCGGCAGCGAGCGCTGCTGCTGTCAGCAGCACGGTGATCGCATTTCGCATGGGACTCCTCTAATAGAGTTGGTTTCCGTGATATTGGGACGGTAGGCGCGTTTATCGAGTTCCTGAAACGTCCGATTGACGCATCGAACGAACGTTCGATAGACTCGCTTGCATGGGGATAGGGGAAGAACGTTGCCACGATTATCCGGGGTTCGAGTGTCCGCTGTGCGGCCATCGGCGCTTTTATCGCATCCTTATCGAACGCGACCGTCAACCCGCGTATCGAACCTCGTTCTACGGTTGCTTTGGTTGCTCCGTGATGTTCACCGACCCTTACAAGTTCACCCAGGGCGGAAAGACCAAGACCGGCAACTTCGGATCGTCGAGCTACGGCTCAAGATAGCGCATCGCGTTAATGATCCCTAGATGAGCAACATCCTCGTCGGCACCGCGTCCTGGACGGACAAGACCTTGATCGCGTCAGGACGCTTTTATCCTCCGAAATGCAACAGCCCGGAGGAGAGGTTGCGCTACTACGCCAGCCAGTTTCCGTTGGTCGAGATCGACAGCAGCTACTATGCCATGCCGAAGGCAGAAGTCGCGCAGCTTTGGGCGGAACGCACGCCACCGCACTTTACCTTCAACATTAAGGCGTTCCGCCTATTCACCGGACATCAGACATCGGTCGTGGCGCTGCCCAAGGAAATCGCTCAAGCGCTCGCACCCATCGCCACGAGGAACGTGTATTACAAGGACCTTCCCCGCGAGATCACCGATGAAATGTGGCGCCAATTCCGCAGCGCGATTGAACCGCTCGGGGGTTCACGGAAACTGGCTGCGGTTCATTTTCAGTTCGCACCGTGGGTCGCCTTTCACCCGAAGAATCGCCAACACATCGAGGAGTGCCTGCAGCAGCTACCGGGTTACCAATTGGCCGTGGAATTTCGCAACAGGACCTGGTTTACGGAGAAACACGCTCCCATAACTCTGGCTTTCGAGCGTGAACGCAAGCTGGTCAATGTCATCGTCGACGAACCGCAGGGAATGCCGAACACGATTCCGAGTGTATGGGAGGTCACCCATCCCGAACTGGCGATCGTTCGCCTGCACGGGCGTAACCATGAGACCTGGAACAAAAAGGGATTGATCTCATCGGCGCAGCGATTCAACTACGATTACAACGACGAAGAGCTTGCTGATCTGGGCAAGAAGATCGAGGCGATCGCCGCGAAAAGCGTTCATGTCGTGCTCAACAACAACTATGAAGATCAGGGGCAGAGAAATGCGCGAACGCTCATGGGACTCCTGGAACGCTCGCGGGTTGCCAACGCGCAGTGACCGGAATGTTGGCTTCGTTCAATCTGCTACTGCACAGGTGGAGCAGCCGTCTTTTTAGCTTGCGTTTTCTTCGACTTCTTCTTGCTTGCGCTCGGAGACTTTTTTTCGACGTGCGGCGCGACGCTCTGAGAGATCGTTTCGCCGCGCGTTGAGACTTGTATGGGCGATGTCACCCCTCCATGGAGCGGATTCGACGGCGAAGCAGCGCCATTGACGGGCGCATCCGACATCGGTGTGCTGTCCGCGGGAGCTTGCAACATCGCCGCGTTGGTCGCGGGACCAGCCGACGGTTGCGGCTCCGGGGGCGCTGGAGCCGCGATGGTCGCAGTGCCTGCATTAGCGATCGACCCGCCGGCCGTGGGCGCAACGTTCGTCTCGGAAGCGGATTGTTCCGGATGTTCGTCGGCGCTGGGCCCTACCATTGCCCGTGCTGAGCTCAGCCAGTCCGCGAGCTTCGCCGGGTTTCGGTAGGCATAGTACGCGGGGAGCGCGATCGCTCCCAGCAACACAATAGCCATTGAGGCGATTGCGATGCGGAGCCTTGGACGCCGCCCGGCGCTGCGATCACGATGCTCGGACACGGAGTCAGGGCTCGTGTCCGGGTTCTCCCGGACTTCTGAGCGCTCATCAGCCACCCAAAGCGGGGTCGTCACGCCAGCGTCGCTCACATCCGGCGTTTTTGCCGCGGCAGTGTCGGCGGGAAGCCAGGGCGATCGCCGCTCCGGGTTGCGCGCGACGGAGTCGCCGCGCGACACGGGTCCACGCCCGACAGTGGCATCGACGGGCGTGAGCGCCGCCAGGCCTTCCACTGTAGGAGTCAGCGTGGCCGCGTAGGGGGTGGTAAGCCCGGGATCCGCCGCCCCGCATTTGTAGCAAGCCTCCGCGGCGGCATTATTGATCGCGTCGCATTCCTTGCACGGCTTGAGGTGCAGCGGCGAGCCACATTCGTTGCAATACTTGGCTCGCGCCGGATTGCTATGGCTACAAAAAAGGCAGTGGGCAACCATGGATCGCGTCCGCTGACCATGGTCGAATCCGGGTGTCGGGGTGCTCGACATCGCGCAGGGCAATCGCCTCTCTCATTCACGTGCACTACAAGATTGAGCCTACGCCGAAACACGAAAATTGCAACCTCAGTTGCGCCTGCCCGTCACTCTCCGCGTCATGGCTTCCAATTACCAAGCGGTGGCGCTGGTGGCAGGGCAAACGCGCCTTCGGTCTCTGCGCGACTCCAATGGCAATCGCCAACGTGCAATCGGCGTGCGAGCGTTCAGCCACCGCCGCGCCGGGTGTAAAGGTCGAAATATTGCAGAAAGTTCTCGCGCGCCAGCTCGTCGAGACCGTGGAAGCGAAAGCAGACGTCCAGCGTAGGAAGCGCGATCGCGCCCACGCGCCGCGGCATTTTTTCTTCGAAGCTTATCTCGACGCTGCCACCGTCAATCGTGATTGTCCCCCTGTTGCCGACAATCTCGATCAGTGCCCCGCGAGTCGCGCCGGGAAGCCACGACATGAGCTCCCCGCGCGTGCAGCTCATCTGGCGGCGCAGATGAAACTCGGAAGACATTGCTAGCCGCCCGCGATGGGAGGCCACACCGCCAGCTCGTCGCCAACCCGCAATCGAGAGTTGGCGCGGGCATGGCGCGGGATGAAAACGCCGTTCACCAGCACCAGGTGCGCGAGCGCAGTCGGGACATTAAACTGTTCGATAACCGCCTGCACGGTCGACGCTTCGTCCACTTCAATCTGAAGCTCGTTGTATTTGCGCACCCTGCCATTGAGCTCCTCAGGAAGATAGTCGCCGAGCGTGGCGAAGAGCTTGAGCGTGATTTCCAAGGCGCGAGCTCTACGTCGTTGTCAGGCCCGGCCGAGTCCCCAAGCATGCTGCGATTGGGCGGCGGCAAGGTAGGCCTCGGGCAGGCGCAGCGGATCGCGCAGGAGATGCTCCTTCCAGGCGCCGAGCTTGACGCCTGATTGCGTGAGGCCCCGTAGAATGCCGACATGCTCGGTGTGTCCGATGGTGTTTGAACCGACGAGCACGTCACCATCGAATTCAAGTCGGATGAAGCGGAAATTCGAATCGTCCGAAACTTCGGCGTGCTGGCCACCGGGCACGCCCTCCCATCGACCGAAAGAGGTCGAAACAAGCCCCAGCGTATCGAGCACGTTGATCTGCGTGACGCCCCGCAGTTGCGCCTGTTTGCCGGCCATGTTCATGGCGGCGCAGTACGCCTGGTCGGCGGCGTTGGGCTGAATGGCGCTGACGATGGTTTTGCCGGAGACCACATCGAAGGCTTCGGCGCAATCGCCGGCCGCATAAATGCCCTCCACGTTAGTCTGCATGCGCTCGTCGGTCAGCACGCCCTGCAGACAGTTGATGCCCGACTCCGCAAGAAAGCCAATGTTGGGCTGCACGCCCGTCGCGGCTATCACCAGGTCCGCCGACAGATGCTTGCCGTTGGATAAGCGAACCGAAAGCGGCCCGTCGCTGTGAATGGCTTCGACGCGCGTCGAGGTGTAGACGCCGACGCCCTTTTGCTCGACCCAGCGTCGGATCATTCCGCCGGCGCCTTCGCCCATCATGCGCGGCACCATTCGATCGCCCATCTCGACAACCGTGAGCTCCACTTTGCGCGCCGCAAGCGCCTCCATGATGATGCACCCGATAAACCCGGCGCCCATTTGCAGCACGCGCGACTGCGGTCTCGCGAGCTCCATGATGCGTCGCGCGTCGGCGAGGGTCCAGCAGGGATGCACTCGCGGCAGGTCCATGCCAGGGATGGGAGGGCGAGTCGGCGTCGCGCCCGCAGCGATCAGCAGGCGGTCGAACGAAAGCGTCGTCCCATCTGCGAGCTGAATATGGCGCGCCGTTGTATCAACCGCAGTTACCTTTCCCGTGCGCAACTCGATGCGCTGTTGCGCGAAATGATTGCGGTCCTTGCGCAGATAGGTCCCTTGCTCGTCGATTTTGCGCGTCAAGAGATAGGGAATCGCCATTCGCGAATAGGGCGGCTCGGGCTCGTCGCCCAGGACAACGATGTCGTCGCTCGCACGTTGCTTGCGAATTGTTTCCGCGGCAATGACGCCCGCAGGGCCGTTGCCGACAATGACATGTTTCACGAAGGTTTCTCCACGAGAAAAAGAGGCGGCCCGCCAGGGACCGCCCGTGTTCCAGCCTTAAGCGACGCGGCGGCTTGGCGCCGGCTCACAAACCCAAACGGGCGCGGGTCTCCGGCTTGAGATGTCCCTTCTCGTCCCAGCCTCGGAGTTGATAGTACTCAGGCAGCATCTTGTCCAAGCCATTGGTGAGCCCCTTGGCCGGTCCTGTCTTTGCAGGCTCGGTGAGCAGTCGCTTGGGCAGCGTGTCGTCCTCGCTCGAGAACCCGGCGCGGTTGTTGAAGTCCCGCTCCATGTTCCAGATGCGCTCGCCGATCAGATTCAGCTCCTCGAGGGTGAATTCGTCGGTACAAGCCGTGGCAAGCTGCGGCTGCACGTTGGCGAGCGTCCAGGCGAAGCTGGTGAACAGACAGACGCCCGCCGAATCGAAGACTGCGGTGGCATCCTGGAACGCCTTCACCAGCCCAGCCTTGCCCTCGGTGACCAGCGGGTCGGTCTTCACCGGAATGCCGAGCACCTCCGAAGCGACCGTGTAGCCGCGCAAGTGACAGGCTCCCCGGTTCGAGGTGGCATACGCGAGTCCCATGCCTTGGATGCCGCGCGAGTCATAGGCGGGAAATTCCTGTCCCTTGACGCTCATCGACAGATCGGGATGCCCGTATTTAGCGGTCAGCCGCTTCGAGCCCAGTCCGATCTCTTTGCCGAACCCCTCGCCCTTGGCGGTGAGCTCGGCGAAATAGGTGAGCGCTTTAGCCGAGCCGAATGGCGCTTCGATGCCCAACTGTTCCTTTTTGAGCACGCCCATTTCGTAGAGCTCCATGACCGCGCCGACCGTGGCGCCGAAGGAGATCGGATCGAAGCCATCCTCGTTGCAGACGAAGTTGGCGTAGGTCAACGCTTCAAGATCCTTCACGCCATTGGCTGCGCCCAGCGCCCAGGCCGCCTCGTATTCCAGTCCACCGGAGGCACCCCAGTATTCGGGACGGTTTTGCACCGTGTAGTGCGTTTCGTCGATCTTGGAGATGCGACCACACGCGATCGTGCAGCCGAAGCATGCCTGATTCGTGACCAGGTTCGGTTTGCCGTCGGTCTTGCGCGGCTGATGCATTGCTTCGGCGGAAATATCCTTGGCGCCTTCGAACTGGACATCGCGGTGGTTACGGGTGGGCAACGCGCCGATTTCGTTGATGACGTTCATCAGCACCTGAGTCCCGAACTTCGGCAGCCCCTGTCCGGTGACCGCGTTGTCAGCCAGGACCTTCTTCGCTTCCGTGGTCGCCTTCATGAAACCCTTGGGATCGCGGATGTTGCCCACGCCCTTGGTACCACGCACGGCAATCGCCTTGAGATTCTTGCTGCCCATCACGGTTCCGACTCCCGAACGCCCGGCAGCGCGGTGCAGATCGTTGATCACAGCGGCGTACAAGCAGCCCGCTTCGGCGGCGCGGCCGATGCAGCTAACGCGAATCTGAGGATCCTGATGCTTCGCTTTGATCGCCGGCTCGGTATCCCACACCGATTTCCCCCAGAGCCAGTCGGCGTCGAGCAATTTCGCGTTATCGTTTTCGATATACAAGTACACCGGCTTCGGTGACTTGCCTTCGAAGACGATCATGTCCCAACCCGCCATCTTGAGCTCGGCGCCCCAATAGCCACCGGAGTTCGAACAGGCAACTGCTCCGGTGAGTGCTCCTTTGGTAATGACCGAATAGCGCCCACCCGTCGACGCCATCGTCCCCGTAAGCGGTCCGGTTGCCCATATGATCTTGTTCTGGGGCGAAAGCGGATCGACTTTCGGATCGACCTCTTCGGTGAAATACTTGGTCGCGAGGCCGCGCTGCCCGATGTAGTCGCGGGCCCATTTCATGTTCAAGGGTTCCGAGGTGCAAGTGCCCTTGCCGAGATCGACACGCAGAATTTTTCCTGCCCAGGCCATGATGGTCCTCCCTTATGCGCGCGGTTGATTGTCGACCTTGGCTGCCCATTGCTTCATGCGTTCCAGCCCGGTCCAATCGGCGTCGACATACGTAATCGCCCCCGTTGGGCAGGCCGCCGCACAGGCGGGGTCGCCACCGCAAAGGTCGCATTTCTGAACCTTGCCGGTGTCTTGCACATAGTTGATCGTGCCGAAGGGACACGCGATGGTGCATACCTTGCAGCCGACACACACGTCGTCGAGCACAACCTTTGCTCCCGTAGCGGCGTCTACCTTGATCGCTTCGACCGGGCATGCATGCAGGCACCATGCCTCGTCGCACTGGGTGCACGTATAAGGAACTTTTCTTCCCGTGTGATCGAAGTCGAAAATCTTGATGCGCGACTTGGCAGGATTGAAGACTCCGTAGTTCTCGTAGCTGCACGCCATTTCGCATTGCAGACAGCCGGTACACTTGTCTGCGTTGATGTAGAGCGACTTTTGCACATTACCTCCCGGGATACCTGACGGCGGTTCGTGAATCGAGCGTTGCGAAGGAAGTCGATCTGTCCTGTAACCATCTGAAAGGGCCGGATGACCCTTTCAGCAAACGCGACGGTCAGCGAAAAGACGTTTGAAATGCGCCGTCGCTTGGAATGACGACGAAGCTACCGCGATGCACAGGCAACGTCAATAGCATCGCATTGGGGGATGGTTCTCTGCCTTCAGCGATTCGGATTCGAATGCTCGCTCGATCAGTCAATCAGGTGTTCTGGCTCGACCCGAAATACACTTCGAAGAAGCGTCCCAAGACCGCCGGCGGTACCGACAGATTGGCTTCGACGCTGGTACGTACGCAGACGAGCGACGGCCCTCGATGCGCTCGTGCCCGCTCGAGCGCGGGAGCCAGCTTGGTCAGGAATCCACGGTTTCGCCGTGACAGCCAAGGCCTTTGGCGACTCGAGCCCAATCGACCGTGCCCATTGCGGTGCCGAAAGTCTTCCCCCAGCGTGCGGTAGGGTTGGGAATCTCCATCGACCACTGACCCTCGGCGAGCACGACCACGGTGAGCTTCACGCCTTCGCGCACTGCGCTTTGCAACTCCATGATGTTGAAGCCGGCTGCCCCGTCGCCCGTTACGCAGACCACCTCGCGCGAGGGGTCACCAAGTTTGCCGGCCGCGGCTGGCGATCGCGCGGCTCGAAAGCCTGGCGCACAAGCCTTCGAGCTTTGCTTTGGCGTCGGCGACGATACCCAAAGCGACCGGCCGCGAGACACCGATGTGGCGCGGATCGACGTCGACATGGATCAGGCTGGAAGCTGACGGCGCGCCCCAGTACTTGTCGTAGGGCACGTCGAGGTTGCCTACGCGCGAGCCGACTACGAGAATCACGTCGGCGTTGCGCCGCAATTCGTCGGCGGCGGGACTCTGCGAAAGAAAGTAGTTGCGATGGTCGTGGGGCACGATGCTGCGACCTGCGAGCGAAGGAATGACCGGACAGTCGGCTGCGGGAAGCTCGAGCGCCCGCTTTCCGATGCGAAGATGGGCGCAACAGCGGGATCGCCAGTTGCATAAAGCGTGGGTCCTGGGATGAGACGAAGTCTATGCAGCAGACTGCCTCAGGCCCGCGTCAAGCGGGCTTCCGCTGCCTGGAGCATTGCGCTGAAGCGAGGATGACCGCGTATGAGATCCAGATCGGGATCGGTTTTCGCCCAATTCACCGCCTCGATCCGCAATTGCTTGAACGCCGGTTCGAGCAAGTCGAGCGCGGCTTCGAATTCGTGCAGGTCGACCACCAGCGTGCAGGCAAAGTTGTAGCGCAAGTTCAGGTTGTCGGGATCGAGCAGCAGCGCGCGTTCGGCCCACTCCTTGGCACGCTCCGACTCGCCCAGCGCGGCGAGCGCCCCGACGGCATAGCTCATCGCTGATCCATTGTCGGGCTCGAGTGCGACGATTCTCTCGGTGCGCGCCAGCGCACGCTTGGCGGCTCGACGCACTCCCTCGGCATCTCCGGTCGCCTTGTAGCAGCTCACCAGCAAGCCAGCCGCGAGATAATCTGTCTCCATGAGCGCCGCGGCCTTCTCGTAGTAGCGGATGGCCTCGTCGAATCGGCGCCTGATGTAGTGCCATCGCCCCGCAGCGCTGTTGACTTCGTAGGACTCGGGGTCGAGGCGAAGGGCAATCTCGATTTCGCGCAGCGCCTCATCGAAGCGGCCGTTTTGCGTCAGCGCCCGAGCCTTCGCAGAATGCGCTTCGGGAAGATTCGCATCGAGGGATAGCGCGCGTTCCGCGGCGGCCAGACCGTCGTCTCCCTCACGCCCCAGATGAAACCGCAAGCTCATTTGTGCGATGGCCAACAGCGCCCAGGGCCGAGCGTATTCAGGATCGATTTCGGTGGCGCGTCGGCACAGGCGGATGATCATTTCGTTGCGGCGGGCGGCTCCGATATTGCCGGTCACGCTGTACTGCCGAGCCATCAGATATAGGTTGTAGGCCTCGAGATTGTTCGTACCGCGTTTCTCGATTGCCTTTTTCTCCTCGGGCAGCAGCTTGAGTTTCAAGGCCGCCACAATGGCCTGCGAGATCTCATCCTGCAGCGCGAAGATGTCGTTCAAGTCGCGATCGTAGCGCTCGGCCCAGACATGGCCTCCTGTCGCGCCGTCGATGAGCTGAGCGGTGATCCGCACGCGGCCGCCGGCCTTGCGCACGCTGCCTTCCAGCAGATGGCTCACCTTGAGTTGCTTCGCGATCTGTGCGGCATCGACGTGCTTGCCCTTGAAGGTGAAAGCCGTGTTGCGAGCCGCGACCCACAGCGCAGAGACCTTGGAGAGATCGGTGATGATGTCCTCGGTGATGCCGTCGCTGAAATATTCCTGCTCCGGGTCCCCCTCATGTTGGAAAACGGCAGGACGCAGATCGAGAGTTGCGGTTTTTGCTGCGTTGACGGCGATTGAGGTGTGTTGGTCGTTGCCATCCGCATGGCGAAAACCTGAATCGGGCGCTCGATGTTCCTGACGCTGTGCTCTCCCAGATCATCGAAGTCGATCGCGACCTTGCCCAGCACCTGGTCGCGCACCGCGCGCGATACCGCGACTCCGCCGCGAGGAGCGAGTGTTTGCAGTCGAGCCGCCATGTTCACGCCGTCGCCGTAGATGTCCTCACCCTCGACGATGACTTCGCCCAGCGTGATGCCGATGCGATAGCGGATGCGATCGGTCTCCGGCGCGCTATGATCCGTCTCGGTCGCCTCCTGGATTTCGTGAGCACAGTTGATCGCCGAAACGACGCTCCCGAACTCGACCAGTGCACCGTCCCCCATCAGCTTGACCATGCGTCCCCCGTGCGCTGCGACGCACGGATCGAAAATGGACTTCCGGTTTGTTTTGAGCCGTTCCAGCGTAGCCGCTTCATCACGCTCCATGAGCGTGCTGTAACCGACCACGTCCGCGGAGAAAATAACGGTGAGTTTGCGTTGCATGGGCGCTCGACGAGGCGCTCGTCGATAGTAAACCCGGGCCTCTCCGCACGTCTACGTCGCGGCGTGACCTAGCGCCTGATTGTCGAGGCGATACGAGGGGTCCCGACTCAAGCCAATTCCTTCTTTGCTCGAAGACTCAGCGTCACCGCGGCCAGGCCAAGCGCGCATGCGCCCAGGGGAACAAACGCCAGCGCCGGGGTTCTGCTTATATCCCACGCGGCGCCGCTGATGATGGCGATGGCAACCGCGCCGCCATAGCTTATGGTAAACATTCCCGCCGACGTGCGCGCCACGTCTTCGGGGCGGCAAAGGAGTGGGGGCAGCGTGAGCCCGACGATCAACGCGGCCGAATCCGAGAAGCCGAGCAGTGCTGCCCAGATGATCGTCGTGGGGCCGACCATCAGCACCAGGCCGGCAATCGACACGAGCGACAACAAACCGGAAGCGACGTACGGCCACGCGCGTCGTTCCAGTTTTCCGGCAGTCACCAGCAACAGCAGCGACGCGGGGAGCTGGCCGAAATTGAGCGCACTCAAGGCACCGGTGATCAAATCGGATCGGCCTGCGCTGGTGAGATAGATGGGAATGAAGGCATTGGCGCTGAAGTAGATGGCGTTGATGCAGCAAAACAAGGCTCCCAGCCGCCATACGAGACCGTTGCGCCAATCGGGCATCCAGCTGCGCGGCGCCGCGCCGTGCTTTTCGCGTACGCGCGGCGCAAACAGATAGACAGCGACCGAGATCATGGCGATCGGCAGCGACCAGAAGACCAGTGAAAGTCGCCAGCTGTTTGCGAGCAGCGGCAGTACCAAGGGAATCGTTAGAAGCGTGGGGAAGATCTCTCCGACGAGCAGGCCGTTGGTGTAGATCGCGGTGCCCAGACCGATGCGATGCGGCAACCATTGCCTCACCGTGGTGGGCATGATCGGCTGCATGATGGCAACGCCAACCGACATGATTATCGTGGTCGCGAAGAGAACCGCGTACCCGCTGCTCAAGCCGCGCAGAGCCGACCCCAGAGCCACGATGAACAGTCCGCCGACCAGCGCGCCTCTGACGCCCAGACGCGCCACCAGCAGTGAGCCTCCCAACGCCGCCACCGCGAACAGTGCGGGCGGGATGCTGCTCAGCAAACCGACTTCCGTCGCACTGAGAGAGAACTCATCGCGAATCATCGCGATCACCGGCGGAACGGCGAGGATTGTGAGCCTCAAACCATTGCCGGCGAGCCACAGCAGCATGATCGCGACCCACGTCTGCCGCGCTACATACGTCTGCTCACGCGCAAGCATGGCTCGCGTCATCGAGCCGCGTAGCGATGCGGCAATGAGTCAAGCAATGAGGTGGATTCGCTGCAGGCGAAGCTGCAGACGAGGGTGGGTCGCGGCGACGGAGAATATACTCGCTAGGCCGCCCGCTCCATTGCCTCGCTCCACTTGCCGCTGCGTGCCAGGCTGTTCATCTTGAGGCGCCGATAGAACGCGGCCTGCGCCAAGGCGACATTTTCCTTGCGTCCTGCCCAGGCACGCATCGCCGGGTCCTGCAGGGCGCGCGCGTACGAGAACGACAAGACCCACGGCGCATGGGGATACATCACATTCATCGCGTTAAGATTGGCGCTCGCTTCGTCAGGGGATTGCCCACCGGATAAAAAGTTGATCGATGGCACGGCGGCAGGCACGTTGCGCCGCAATATCTGTAGAGTTGCCTCGGCAACCTTTTGCGGACTCGCCTTCGGGGGGCGATCTTTGCCGGGAAGCACCATGCTCGGCTTGAGCACCATGCCCTCGAGCATGACCCGATGCCGGTGCAGGGCATCGAAGACCGCATGCAATACCGCGTCGCTCACTTCGTAGCAGCGCTCGATAGTGTGGTCGCCGTCGATAAGCACTTCGGGTTCGACGATAGGAACGATCCCGGCGTCCTGGCAGATCGATGCGTAACGCGCCAGCACTTCCGCGTTGGCCGCGACGCCGAGCGGCGTCGGATTCACATCGGTGACGCCGTAGACTTCCCGCCACTTGGCAAAGCGCGCTCCTTGAGCCTTGTATTGCAAGAGTCTCTCGCCCAAGCCATCCAGCCCCTGGGTGATCAGATCGCCGGGCGCCGCCGGAAGTGGGACGGTTCCCTTGTCGACCTTGATGCCCGGCATCACGCCGTGTCGAATCAGCAGCTCGGGCAGGGGCGTGCCGTCGTCGGCTTTCTGGGTGAGCGTCTCCTCGAACAGAATAATGCCGCTTAAGTATTCCTCGGCGCCGCGGGTCGTGAACAGCAGCGTGCGGTAGGCGCGCCGCGTCTCCTCGGTCGACTCGATGTTCAGCGCCTTGAAGCGCTTGGTAATCGTTGGAATGCTTTCATCGGCGGCAAGCACGCCCTTGCCCGGCTCAACCATCTTGGCGATGGTTGCCCGAAGTTCAGCTTCGTTGCGCATTGAATGACTCCTTGGATTTGGACCGCGGCGGAGCGAGGGATTCAACCGTTAGCTTACCGCCTATCGGCGTCGCCGAAAATGGGTGCAAGCGCCAATGCAGGCCCGTGTGGCGGCAAGCCGGTGAACTTCTGGGCGCGTGCTCGACTCGAACCAGTACGAGCGTCACGGGCCGCGGCGGACGTTCGCTAGTATCCGGGGTGTTATCAATCAAGGTGACTCGCAGAAACCCTATCAGGACGCCCGATACGCCGATCAGCGGCGCTACGCGCAGTTCCTATCGCGACCGTATCTTCGATGATCCGCGTCACGATCCCTATCAGGCGAGAGGCAAGTATCCCGAACCGACGGTTTGCGAGAGTTGCGGAGCCGTTTTCCACCGAGGTCGCTGGCAATGGGCGAGCCCGCCCGAGGACGCCAATCGCGAGCGCTGCCCGGCATGCCGGCGCATCCGCGACAGGCTGCCTGCCGGCGTGGTGACCCTCTCGGGGGCGTTTCTCGGAAGCCATCGCGACGAAGTCCTGCAACTCCTGCGCCACGAAGCAAGGCAGGAGCGTGACGAGCACCCGATGAACCGCATCATGGACGTGAACGAAGCGCCCGACGAGATTGTGGTCACGACCACCGACATCCATACGCCGCGGCGCATCGGAAACGCGCTCGAACGGGCCTATCATGGGAAGCTGGAAACGCGCTACGGCGAAGACGAGTATACGCTGCATGTCACGTGGGAGCGTTGAAGTGGGAGTACCGCGACTCGTCGTGCGCGACTCTACCGGAGGCGACAATGCAAGTTCCCTTGCGCATCACCGTCCGACACATGCCGCAGTCGCCTGCACTCGAGGAGCGCATCCGCGACGAAGTTGCGAAACTTGAGAACTTCAATGCTCGCATCGTGAGCTGCTACGTGACCATCGAGGAAATTGCACGGCACAAGCAGCAGGGGCGCCGCTTCAGTGTCCGCATCGATCTTCGCATTCCGCAGCACGAGCTCGTAGTCAATCACAAGGACGACGAGGACGTGTATGTCGCGCTCAAGGAGGCCTTCGCGGGTGCCACCCGCCAGCTCGAGGGGACCGCACGCCGCCAAAGGGGCGAGGTAAAGGCCCACTCAGCGCGCACTTGACCTCGATCAACGCAGCGCGCTCGCTGAAGATCGATCATGGCGCTCGGCATGATCGAAATCAGCTTAAGACACCGGCCCAGCGGGGACACCGCGAAAAGCGACCTCGACGCGGCTGCCCAGAAGCGACTCGTCACGGCGCTGGTGCAGCATGGCCTTGTCGCTGACCGCTCACGAGTCAAGCTGCTCGAAACGCATATCTCCTACGTTCTTCTGACCGGCGAGTTCGCGTACAAGATCAAAAAGGCAGTCAATCTGGGGTTCCTGGACTTCACCACACTGCCTGCACGGCGCTTTTACTGCGAGGAGGAGCTCCGGCTCAATCGTCGGCTTGCTCCCTCACTCTATCTGGATGTGGTTCCCATCACCGGAAAGTTGGAAGCGCCGCTCATAGGCGGCGAGGGTCCGGTGTTGGAATACGCAGTGAAGCTGCGAGAATTTCCGCAGCAGGCGTTGGCCAGTGAAGTGCTTGCCCGGGACGAGCTCAAGGCCTCCGATATCGATGCGCTGGCGAGCGCCGTGGCGGTCTTTCATCGCACGATCGGGGTGGTGCGGCTGGGCACCTCCTTCGGCATGCCGGACGAGGTGCTTCGCATCGCCCGGCAGAACTTCACGCAGATCCGTCCTTTGCTGGATTGCACAGCAGGCTCCGCCGACCTCGACGTCCTCGAAGCGTGGACCGAACGCGATTATGCAGCGCGCGCCACGATAATGCTGCGCCGTCGCCAGGAAGGCTTCGTGCGCGAATGCCACGGCGACCTGCACTTGGGCAACATCGCGCTCATCGGCGGCAAACCCGTGATCTTTGATGGCATCGAATTCAGTGAGGCGATGCGCTGGATCGACGTCATGAGTGAAGTCGCATTCACAGTGATGGACCTGGAGGACCGCGGCCGTGCCGATTTCGCTTACCGCTTCCTGAGCGCGTACCTTGAGATCACCGGTGATTACGACGGGTTGAGCGTGCTGCGCTTCTATCTCGTTTATCGGGCGCTGGTGCGGGCCAAGATCGCGAGACTTCGTGCAGCGCAATGCGGCGAAGCGGGCGCCAAGGCTTCCGCGCGCGACGAATATGCCGGCTATGTCAAGCTCGCCCGACGCAATGCAGAGCCGCCTCAGCCGGCGATCATCATCACCCACGGCCTTTCCGGCTGCGGCAAGACCACTGTCTCGCAGGCGCTTGTCGAGATAACTCGCGGGGTGCGCGTCCGCACCGACGTCGAGCGCAAGCGCATTGCAGGCGATGCGAGCCAACGCGACGAGGCGGAAGTCGAAGCGGGTCTGTATACGCTGCAGGCGACCGAAAGAACGTACGGCGGTGTGCTCGCATTCGCACGTTCTGCAGTGAGGGCGGGCTACGTCTCGATCATCGACGCCGCGTTCCTCAAGCGCTGGCAGCGTGACATGTTTCGCAAGCTCGCAGCGGAGTTCCGCGTGCCGTTCGTTATTGTCAGCTTGGAGGCCGACGCGGCGATCTTGCGCAAACGGATCGAGCAGCGGCGAAAGACCGAAAACGATGCCTCCGACGCCAACCTCGCTGTGCTCGACTTTCAACTGCGCACTCAGGAGCCGCTGGCGTCCGACGAGCTCGCCGACGTCGTTGCCTGGGATGCCGAAGCGCCGCTTTCGGAAGCGCGTTCGCCAGCACACTGGCAGGGTGTGCTGCAGAGATTGGGACGCGACGATCGGGCTTGACCCAGCGTGATGGCGACGGTCGCTGCAGCCGATGCGGATCTGCTAGGCTCATCGCCATGACCTGTTTCGACGTGTTCAATGGCGACGCCGACGGGATCTGCTCGCTGCTGCAGCTTCGCCTCGCGAAGCCCATCGAAGCGGTACTGGTGACCGGTGCCAAACGCGACGTTGCGCTGCTGGATCGCGTGCCAGCGCAGCGCGGCGACGCAGTGACTGCCCTCGACATCTCGGTCGACGCCAATCGCGCGGCGTTGCTTTCGCTGCTTGACCGCGGCGTGACGGTCCAATACTTCGATCATCACTTTGCAGGCGCAGTGCCGGAACATCCGGGGCTGGAAGCGCACATCGATACGTCGCCAGGGGTGTGCACCGGCATACTGGTCGATCGTTATCTCAAAGGCAGCCAGCGCGTGTGGGCCATCGTGGCCGCCTTCGGTGACGATCTCGATCAGCAGGCGACCGACTTGGCGAAGTCGATGTCGCTGTCGTGCGACCGCGTCGCGGCACTCAAAGAACTCGGCAGGAATATCGCCTACAACGCCTACGGCGACAGCGAAGCCGATCTCATCGCCGCGCCGTCGACGCTGTATCGGAGCCTGCGGCGCCACACCGATCCCTTCCGCTTCATCCATGCTGAAGCGGTGTTCGGCGAGCTTGGCGAAGCGAGACGCAGTGATCTCTCGCAGGCGAGAACGATCGCGCCGGCGGTCATGTCGGAGCGCGCGGCTATCTACGTTCTTCCCGACGCTCCCTGGGCACGCCGCGTGAGGGGTGCTCTCGCCAATGAACTCGCCAACGCTTCACCGGATCGCGCTCATGCTGTTGTTGCACCGAGCGGGCAGGGTGCTTATACGGTAAGCGTTCGCGCACCGCGAAAGCGCGCTTCGGGCGCCGACGCCTTGTGCCGGCAATTCTCGTCAGGTGGCGGTCGAATGGCTGCGGCCGGCATCAATTGCTTGCCCGCCGATCAGCTCGCGGACTTCGTACGCCGCTTCGAGCAAATGTTCTGCTGAGTTTCGCGGCTGGTCTTCCCACCTATCGCACTCGCGGCATTCGCGCCTGCAGCCGCCGCAGCTCGTTCTCGAGTGCGCGGATTCGTTCGAGCAGCGTGAGTACAACGACCAGTCCATGCGGCTCGAGCTCGAAATCGTTGAGCAGCCGACATGCCGTTTTCGCGGTGACCACGCATTCGGCGCTGAAGGTCCACGCGGCAGCGGAGGGATCGATGGGTGCGAGCGCGCCATAATCCACGAGGTCACGCAGTCGCGCTTCCTCCAGCCCCGAGCGTTCGGCGAGCTCAGTGAGCGATATCGCTCCGGCGTCCTCGATCCAGATAGCCTGGGTCAATTCGATGTCCACTTTCATGTTTCCTCCAGACTTCGCCGCGGATTGAACGTCGATGCAGTGGCGAGTTGCTGCAACAGCTCGCGCTCGCGTTCGCTTACGCTGCTCGGCACGACAATCTGCGCGATGGCGAAAAGATCGCCGGCGCCTCCGTGCGGCTTTGGCAGACCTCGGCCCGCGAGGCGCAACTGCTGTCCCGCTCCGGTGTCAGGGCGCACCTTCATGTCGACGGGCCCGCCCGGTGTCGGAATGCGAACCGTGGTCCCGAGCACGGCTTCCCACGGCGCGAGCGGAAGATCGAGGTATACGTCATGGCCGCTGACACGGAATAGCGGATGCGGAGCAAGCACGATATTGAGGTAGACGTCGCCATCGCGCCCACCGTTCATCCCCTTGCCGCCTTTTCCGGGGAGGCGCAGCTTCTGACCGTCGACTGCGCCGCGCGGAATGCGAACCTTCAACTGCTTCGGCACGCGTCGTGGCAAGCCGCTCTCGTCGTACTCGGGAAGGCTTAGATCGAGCTCGAACTCCGCTCCGTGATAGGCCTGCTCGAGCGTGATCTGCACGGGGACTTCGTAGTCCTGTCCCGGGATGGGACCAGCCCTGGCGCGCTGCCGGCGTCCCGTCCGCCCGGATAGCCCGGCAAAGAGATCGGCGAGATCGATGTCTTCGAACGTCGGCTGAGTGTCGGCGAACTGTTTCCACCAGTCCGGTGGCGGGCGGAAATCCTGTCCCGGCTGGAAGCTGCCGAGCTGGTCGAAGGCGGCGCGCTTTTCCGGATCCTTCAGGGTCTCGTAGGACTCCGCAACTTCCTTGAATTTTTCCTCGGCGTTGGGCTCTTTCGAAACATCCGGATGGTACTTTCGAGCGAGCTTCCGATACGCGCGCTTGATATCGTCGGCGCTCGCCTTGCGATCAACGCCGAGAATGCTGTAGTAGTCCTTGTATTTCATTTTTGACCAGCAGCGTTCCCATTTTACCGTTCCTGCGCTCTCCTTGCGTCGGCGATCAGCGTTCGGGAGGCGAGTGTAGTGACTTCAGTGCGCCATCAGCACCGGGACTGTCATCGCGCCGAGCATCGTTCGCGTCACTCCGCCAAGGACCAGCTCGCGCAGGCGCGTATGGGCGTAAGCCCCCATGACGATCAGATCGATACTCAAGTCGGCGGTGCGGGACAGCAGCCATTCGCCGGTTCCGGTGTCGTCGACGGTGGAATGATCCAGTTGCGGCTCGATGCCGTGCGAGCGCAGATACGCGGCCAGGCGAGCCGTTGCAACATGGTCGGCCACGCGCGCGCCGCTCGACGCGTGGATTGACATCACCGTGACCTGGCGTGCCGATTCGAGCAGCGGCAAGGCGTCACCCAAAGCGCGAGAGGCTTCCCTCCCTCCATCCCATGCCACCAGGATGCGCTCGGCGAAGCTTGTGGAAGCCATGGCATAGGGAACGATGAGCGCTGGTCGACCTGCGAAGAGTACGACCGACTGGGTCAGCTCTTCGACAAAAGCGAAATCGTCATCCGCTCTATCGCGCTGGCCGAGCACTACGAGATCGGTGCAGCGCGCGTTCGCAACGGCCTGGTCGATCGGGGCTCCCGCGGGCGCGCGCCACTCGATCGCGGCTACCTCGGCAGCTCCGGCCACCTGCCTGAACAGCGTTTCGGCTTTGGCCTGTGCGGCACCGGTCTCTTCCAGACGCCGCGCGACAACGTCGGCCGGCAGCAGCGCCGCGACAGATGGTGACAATTCCCGCGAAGGCACGATGTACATGCCAACCAATTCGGCGTGAAAGGCGCACGCAAGCTTCGCGGCGACGCCAAGCCGCTCGGCGCATCGCTGGCTATCGTCAACGTGAACGACGATGTGTCCGTAGGTCATGTCGGCTCCAAGGCTTGGCTGTCCATTCGGGAAGGGTGCTTGGCGAGTCAGAAGCACTCTATCCAGCAGTAACGCGGCAAATGTTAAGCGAGGTCAAGTGTATCGCTATTGCAGGTATGGAGTGCCCCGGCTTGCTTTCGGTGCAACCTGACGCGTTTCGCCGGTTTCTGAAACCTTCGAAGCTTCACCAACGTCAAAACACCGACCACAGGCGAGTGCAGAATGAATTTGGTGGGAGGCAGTTGAAAGGAGGACGACCATGGCCAGCCGATCAACGAGGAATGCAAAAGCGGAGTCCCCGTCCGCCCATCGCCCGCGCAGCGTGCCGATCATTGAGCAGGAAAGCGAATCGGAGGAGCTGCCCGACCAGCCATTTGCCGAAGGCTCGCAAGACACTATCGACCCCGATCTCCGCCACCGCATGATCAGTGAAGCTGCCTATCGCCGCTACACGGAGCGCGGCTACGCGGAGGGATATGACCTCGATGACTGGCTCCAGGCAGAGGCCGAAGTCGACCATCTGCTGCTTAATCGGTAGCAGAATGCGCCGTCGCCTCGCGGCTGCTCCTTAGAATGGGGCAACCGCCTTGCGCTTGACTGAACCGCTGGCACATCCGCCTGAAGCTGTTGCGATACAGGGACGCATATGGCGCAGGTAAAAGAACTCTCCATCGAATCGCATGAACGCAATCAGCTCATCAAGTTGAACGATCGGGTCGCGACTTTCATTGCCGAAAGCGGCGTGAAAGAGGGCGTGTGCTACATCTACGTCCCTCACACCACTGCGGGGGTGATCATCAACGAGGGTGCCGATCCGACCGTCGCCAGCGACCTTCTGGAGACGCTTTCGCGCCTTGTGCCTCATCAGGCATCGTACAGCCACCCGGAAGGCAACGCCGACAGCCATATCAAGAGCGCGCTCGTCGGTTCATCAGCAACCGTGTTTGTAAGGAATGCAGCGCCAGTCCTTGGAACCTGGCAATCCATTTTTTTCTGCGAGTTCGACGGGCCCCGCCGCAGAAAGCTATGGCTGAAGCTGATCGACGGGTAGGAGCCCGGCAATTCAACCCTTGATGCAGACGAGCGGCTCAAGACGGACGACCTTGCGGGCGAGCTCGGCCCGATCCGCAGCGTCAACGACGGCGGACACGTCCTTGTAGGCGCCGGGCGCCTCCTCCGCGACACCGCGGTGCGATGGGCTGCGAATCAGGATGCCGCGGCCAGCGAGCTCGTCGATCACTTTTCGGCCGGTCCAGCGTTTACCGGCAGCGCTCCTGCTCATGCTGCGCCCTGCGCCGTGACAAGCCGAGCCAAAGGCTTCCCGCATGCCGCGATGCGTTCCTGCGAGCACGTAGGAAGCGGTACCCATGCTGCCGCCGATGAGCACGGGCTGCCCGGTTGAGTAAAGCGCATGAGGCAACTCGGGATGTCCGGGTGGAAACGCGCGCGTTGCGCCCTTGCGATGCACGTAGAGTTTGCGTCGCCCGCCATCGAGCTTGTGCTCCTCGACCTTGCAGGTGTTGTGCGAAACGTCGTAGAGCAGAGTGAGCTCGGCGCCCGCAACGACTTCACGAAAAGCCTGACGTGTGAGATGCGTGAGAATCTGCCGATTGGCGAGCGCGCAATTGATCGCTGCACGCATTGCGTGAAGGTAGCGCTGACCGACCTCCGATCGGATCGGCGCGCAAGCGAGCTCGCGATCGGCGAGCCTGATCCCTGATTGGGCGGCGGCGATTGCCATTTCACGCAGAAACTCGCTCCCGATCTGGTGGCCGAGTCCGCGCGATCCGCAATGGATACTTACCACCACGTCACCGACGGCGAGGCCGAATCCTTGTGCAACTGCGGCGTCATAAACAGCGGTGACGTGTTGCACCTCGAGATAATGGTTTCCAGAGCCAAGAGTTCCCATTTCGTCGCGCTGGCGTCGCTTGGCGGCATCTGAGACGGCGCCCGGATCCGCGCCGGCCATGCTGCCGTGCTCCTCGATGCGCTCCAGATCTTCCGCGCGACCGTAGCCTTGTTCCACGGCCCAGCGCGCACCGCCGGCGAGCATCGCGTCCATTTCGGTGGCCGACAGATGGACTGCGCCTGTGCTGCCCAATCCGGCCGGGATGCGCGCGTAGAGCGTGTCTGCCAGAAGCCGTTTGATCGGTTGGACCCGATTGATGTCGAGGCCCGTCAGCAATGTTCGCACGCCACAGGAAATGTCGAATCCGACCCCTCCAGCGGATACCACACCATCAGCGTCCGGGTCGAAGGCGGCGACCCCACCGATAGGAAAACCGTAACCCCAGTGTGCGTCCGGCATGGCGAAAGACGCTTTTACAATGCCAGGCAGGGATGCAACGTTGGCGACTTGTTCGGAGACCTTGTCATCCATGTCCAGAAGCAGCCCCTCGTCTGCGTAGATAAGACCGGGAACGCGCATGGCGCCGCTCTGGGGCACTTCCCACTGGTAGTCTGACCTGCGAATAAAACGAGCAGGATCCATGATGAAATTTTCACGCTGCGTCGATTAGACATCGACCACGCACTGCGCGATCCATGAGCCATCGTCGCGTTGTGTCACCAGGAGGGCCGTATAGGTAGCCGCCTTGACTTCGACCGTGGGATGATGCCGCTCGCGGTCGAGCGCTTCGCCCCACGCGGTAGCGGTGAGGCGGTAATCACGGATGTCCACGGCGAAGCGACTGAACAGCAAGTTGCGCGTGCTCATTTCGTAGATCAACGCGTTCAGCCAATCGGTAAACAGCACTTCGGCGTCCGGCGCCTCGCAGCGAATCTGCACACTTTCGCGCGCATCGATGCCTTCCAGTGGGCAGATGACCTCGGTCAATGCGAGCGCAGCCTGCTCGAACGATTCGTTGAGCGAAGCGCCGATGCCGCGAACGCCAATGTCCGCGCCGTGCGCAAAGTGTTCCCATGGCATTCGTCGTCTCCGCGTGCTCGAGAACCGTATGAGCGGCGGCAGGAAATGCGAAAACGGCGGTAACCGCGATTCGAGAGCCGCCGCAGGCGGCGCTTTTGTGTGGACCGCGGCGTTAGCCGTGTCGAGCGCTACGGCTCGGCGCCTACGAGCCGCTGCAACGCGTTGCGATCCAGCAGCTTCACCACTCGACCCTGGACCTGAATCACCCCGTCGTGGTGAAAGCGGGAGAAAAGCCGGCTCACTGTTTCCAGCTTCAGGCCGAGGAAGCTGCCGATCTCCTCGCGCGTCATCCTGAGAATGAATTCGCACGAAGAATACCCGAGCGCCTGATAGCGCCGGGCGAGGTCGAGCAGGAACGCCGCCAGCCGCTGTTCGGCTCGCATTGAGCCGAGCAGCAGCATAGTCTTGTGATCGCGAGCAACCTCCCGCGAGAGCAGCCGATACATATTGTGCTGGAAAGAGGTGCTGTCATGCGCGAGCCGCTCCAGTGCTTCGAACGGGAGTGCGCACACTTCGGTATCCTCCAGGGCGACGACCTGACAGCCATGCACCCCATTATCAATTCCATCGAGTCCGACGACCTCACCCGGCATGTGATAACCGGTCACCTGCTCGTGACCTTGTTCGCTGAGAATCAGCGTCTTGCAGGAGCCGGAGCGGACCGCGTAAACAGCCGTGAAGCGGTCGGTTGCCCGGTACAGCGTGTCTCCTCTTTTAATGCGCATCCGTGATGCGCGGAGGCGATCAAATGCGCCGAGCGTATCTTGCTCGAGACCGGCCGGAACACAGTGCGTTCTGAGCGTGCAGTCTGAGCACGTCGGCGTGCTGCGGCTTACTTCTCGCAGCAAAGGCTTGAACGCTCGAGCAGACACCCCTCCAGTGCTGCCGACGGTTTGTAGTGCGGCGACGGTTCCCATTGCGTCCTCTCTGTGTTCGAACGACGTTATGACTTCATTGGATCGAGGCCAGCAATGAGATCGGTGATCTTTCCGAACTCGGTGGCCTTGTCCAAAAAGAACGCTGCGCCCGCTGCAGCGCAACGGCGCCGGTAGGGCAAGTCGGCGTGATTGCTCAGAACGATGAAGGTGATCTCGGGAAAATCCGGGTGCAGCGCGCGCAGGACTTCGATGCCCGAGCCATCTCTCAGTTTCAGGTCGAGTACGACGCAATCGGGCTGCAGCCGGCGGATGCCTGAGATCGCGTCAGCCGGTGACTCCGCCTCCCCGACCACATCGATCCCGTCGGATACGAGCATCTCGATCAGCCGCTCGCGGATCGAAGGCGAATCGTCCACGACGAAGACGTTGGGGCGGCCTGCAGTTTCCATGGGGCCCAGTATCGAGCGCGTCATGGGTCGGCACCATCGGCCACCGCCTCAATTGAAGTGTGGGAGCCTTCCGATTGCGGGGGTAGTTCATCAATGAGTCGATGGCGGATGGCATAGCGGATGAGCTCCGCCTGATTCGCGATCCCCATCTTTTCCATGAGTCTGGCCTTGTGCGTGCTCACCGTCTTGACGGAGAGGTTCAGCTTCTCGGCGATCTCCGACACTGCTTTTCCCAGGACCAAAAGCTGGAACACCTGATATTCCCGGTCCGACAGCGACGCGTGGGGAGGGCCTTCGACATGGGGCATCGCGCCGAGGGCGAGTTGCTCGGCGACTTCCGCAGTAATGAAAGCGCCGCCCGATGCGACCTTCTGGATGGCAGAGACCAGCTGCGCCGGTGCGCTCTCCTTGGTGAGATACCCTGAAGCACCGGCCTTGATGGCCCGCACGGCGTACTGATGTTCCTGGTGCATGCTCAGGATCAGCACACGCAATTTCGGCTTTTCGGTCTTTACCTGCTTGATGAGGTCCATGCCGCTCTTCCCTGGCATCGACATGTCCAGAAGGAGGACGTCGAAATCCAGGTCGCGCACCCGTTGCAAAACCTCGTGGCCGTCGCGGGCTTCGCCGGCGACCTGCAGGTCCGATGAACTCTGGAGAAGCTGCTTGAGCCCCTCGCGCACGATGGTGTGGTCATCGGCAATAACAATGCGGATCATCCGCAACATTATAAAGTCGAGCGGGCCGGTACGGAACGCCCGGAGACCAGGTCATCGGTTCGAGCTTGGCGATGAGGGTATTGGCGAAGTCAACGAGGAGAGCCGCGGATTCCGGTGCCGTCCGTCCCTGGGCTGCCATCTGTTGCACCTTGTCGATGTAAACCTGTAGGAATCCGATGGCGCGAGCAAAGCTCTTCTTGGCCTCCTTTTGACTCTTGGCATCGGGCTGCTCAGCCGCGCTGTAGCCTTTCGCGGTCCACTCGTTTGCCTGGTCCACAGTCGCCAACAGCTCCTCGCCGCCGACAAAGTAATAGAACTGCGTGTGATCGCGCAGAATCGACGTGGAGGGATTGAGAGGAAACTGCTTGAAGTTCGCGCACAACGGCCTCGATGGCCCGCAGCTCAAACCATTCCCGATAGTGGAACTGTTCGCATTGGCAAGCAATTCCTTGGCGTCGTCCTTGAGCAGAAAGCCGTCGGCGACGTTTTGATCGGTCACTTGCCGGATCTCTTGCACGTATGCCTGATGGCTGGGATACAGTGAATCGACCGTCGCCGTCTCGAACGGAATGTGGACGCCATTGAGGAAGCACGTGCCCGGACCGCTGTTCGGACCTTGATCCAGTGCCACGGCGACTTCGAACGGCGCCAGGCGAATGCCTCCCAACGCATTTCCGAAGGCGTCGCGATGCACCGCCAAGGGAGAGCCCGATACAAGCGATGGCGAATGCGGCGGCTGCACGCCGTCGATCCACCCGTCGATGGCTTCAATCGCTGCCGCGATCACGTAGCGGTCAGGAATACGACTTCGGCTCGGTAGATTGCACGAATCGAACAGCGGAACCGCCGGCAAGTCTCTTCGCAAAAGCGCATAGCGGACAACGAACGAAGCCCAGTCGGAGTGCGATGTGCCAGCCATTTCCCAGACGCGGATCCTGTCGGCGTCCGGTTGCAAAGAAGGAATCTCGTTTACCTGCGGCGCCGCGAGCTCGGTCTCCGAGAGCAGCTTGAGGACAGGTATGCCGAGGTCGTCTCTGACCCTGGTTCCCCCGACGTAGAGCAGCGCCGCATCGATGATCGGATCGCGCGGATGAACCGCGTTGACGTATACCGAGAGGCGACCGGCGGACTGCGAGACGCCCGCGGCAATCACATGCCGAATGGGCAATCCCGCTAGAACAGCCGGAACGCGGCGCGCTGCTTGTATTCCCTGCGCAAAGATGTCGTACGACAAGAGATCCGCCGGCACCGTCCCTGAATCCGTCACGTTAAGAGAGCCGTACCTGACCGGGCTCCAAGACTTGAGGCCATTGGGCGAAGCCGAGATACCGTTGTCCTGTGCCGAGATACCGATCCACGCGTACCCGTCGCGCAGGATGAACTCGTGAATGCGGAACCACAGCGCTTCTATGTCATAACCGCTGGTGACATTGGTCCACTCGACGATTACCGTCCCGTTGAAGCGACGCGCATCGGCGGCCCTTCGAACGACCATTCGTGTCTTGTAGGGATGACCGCTGCTCACGATGTTGGCCGTAGGCGTCGTGCCTAGCCCCGCGCCGATGGGGAAGGGATTGGGCGTGTCATATACGTTTGCGGAGCCGCTGTAAAAGAACTCTTCTTCGATGAAGCCTCGGCTTGCCAGGTCGAGATCGGTTGCCAGGAACGTGTAGTTGTGGCTCGCGCTCCCGCGTTGGTCCGACGCCAATGGGCCGGTAACGACCGGGGTAGGAACAATCGCCAGTGCCAACGACGCAACGCCGCTGCACAGCAGGGCGCAAATCGTGAAGATAAAGCGCAACGTCCTGCGTGATTCTTTGAACCAATCACTCATTCGGAACTTCCTCCATTTTTGCGTGAGCGTGCAAGGCAGTAGGCCTTCGCTTGCGAAGTGTTGATAATCGATGGGCCCCTGATTCAGGCGCAGGGCCGCATGCTCGGACCGTGCCCGCGACAGCCAATCCTCGCGAAATCATTTGTGCGACGCAGTCGTTGATATGGGTAGCGGTCGTAGCCTGTGCCGACTGCCAATCGCGGCTTAGCGCGAACGCGAGCAGCTCGCTGTGTTCGCGGACAGCAGCGTCGCCGCGGAAAGCAGCGGCGATCATGAGATAGCGCAGGTACTTGTCATAGATCGCAGCATGCGTGTCGAGAAGAACTTGCGAGCCGCAAGCAGAAATGAGTGCCTGGTGAAATTCCCGGTCATATCGCCGCCAGTCTTCTTTTTTGGATCGATCCCCAGCGGCCATGCGCCTTTCCGTTGATGCGAGCTTGTGGTGTGCCGCGACGACTCGTCCT
>VBCY01000157.1 GCA_005882995.1 Betaproteobacteria bacterium | reverse complement strand
GCGCCCGGCAACAAACGGCCAATCCTATCGCGGTGTGGTCTGAACCCTCGTTGTTGACGAAACTACAGGCGATGCTCGCGTATAACGTCATCGAACTGCTGAAGAGTGTTTTGATATCGGGCGAATAGTGTTCTACGGTTTGGCCAATGTTTCATTACGATGGGGGAAGCCATGTTCTCTTCAAGATTGCTGACTTGCAGTGCTGCTGCATTGCTCTTAATCGCTCACATCGCGGCCGCGAATGGTATTACTCCCAACCCATTGCTTGCGATCGATCAGAACCGAACGACGGTGATTGACCGGGTTGTCACACAGTGGGGTGAACCGCTGGCGCAATCGAGTGCGGCGCTCTCCCCCGATCAATTGCGCACGATGCTGTCCGGATTGCGCTCGGACCATCTGCTGGCCGCGAGTCTTGCCGGGACGCTCGATGGCGTACGCGACGTGATGGCGAACGCGATAAGCTCGACCTCGCCAGTCAAGCCGGGACTGATGAATACCAAGGCGCTGGGGGACACGCACGACGATCTGGTCTATACCCCAATCGTGCCGTGCCGCATTCTCGATACGCGCAATGGGCTGGTGCCTCCCTACACCGCGCCGATGGTCGGAGGGAGCGCGTTCCCGGTGACAGCCAAGCTCTTCGACTTTTCCCTCCAAGGCGGCTCGGCGAGCGACTGTGGTCTGCCGGCATCGTTCTCGGCGGTGGTGGTCACATTGACAGTGCTCAACCCTAACTTCGACGCTTTCCTCGCTGCGAGCAACAACAGCGATTTTGCGACGCTGACCCAATCGGTTGTCATGGACTTTTCCGCCAACCACGGATTGGCCAATACCGCAATCGTGCCTGTCGATGCGACGCTAAAGTTCTATTTGGGCCTTCCAGACCAAGTGACGACCAATGTAATCGCGGATGTGTTCGGCTATTTCAAGCCTGCCGTCAACGTCACCAGCGGCGCGTTCGAAGTGGCGGTCGGCGGCAGCCTCGCGCTGCAGATTCAGCCGGATGTGACATCACCCATTCTCATTGCGGGCAGCAATGCGAACACGGTGACCACCGGTGCCTCCGGTGCAGCGATCGGGGGTGGTGGGGCGCCGGGAGCATCTGTGAATGGATCAGTTTGCGGTGCAAGCTGTGCCAACAGGGTAACCGACGCGTTTGGGACGATAGGGGGTGGCGCGGGCAACCAAGCCGGCGATGCCGCCGGATTGGCCACCGATCGGCAATTCGCCACGGTAGGCGGCGGCTTACGCAATACCGCCAGTGGCATCGCAAGCACCGTCGCGGGCGGCCTTCAAAACGATGCCTCAGGCATTCAAAGCACCGTCGGAGGGGGCGGTAGCAACACCGCCAGCGGTTTCTATGGAACCGTTGCTGGCGGGTTCAGCAATACAGCCAGTGGCAGCTACAGCTTTGCCGCGGGCAATCGCGCCAAGACTCAGACCTCGGGCGGCTCGCCCATAGTGCACAACGGCAGCTTTGCATTCGGCGATTCGTCCAATTTCGACTTCAATACCGCGGCCTCGAATGAGTTTGCCGCGCGCGCGACCGGTGGCGTGCGATTCGTGCTGGGTATCGATGGTATCGGTGTGCCAACATGGACATGCGCCGCAAGCAACGGGAATAGCTGGGCATGCTCGAGCGACCGCAACCTCAAAGAAAACTTTCAGCCGGTCGATGGAGTCGGCGTGCTCGAGCGGCTATCGGGTCTGCCGCTCTACTTCTGGAACGCGAAGGGCACGGATCCGAATGTCAGACATATGGGACCCACTGCTCAGGATTTCATGGCTGCCTTCTCATTAGGCAACAGCGACAAGATGATTGGAATGCAGGATGCCGAAGGTGTAGCGCTCGCCGCCATCCAGGGCTTGCACCAATTGTTACTGGAACAGAACGCAAAAGTTGCCGAACAGGCAGCTGAGATCTCTGGGCTAAAACGCGAGCTTAGCGCGATGAGACACTAGCGCCGCCCACGCGTTCGCGATAAATCTCCAATCGGAACTACCCGGAGAAATCAGGTGGAGACCAAACCAATGTTCAAACTAGCAGTCATCGCAGCGGGTTTGTTGTGTTTCTCATTTGGTACCAGCTTAATCGCAGCACCTGATAGCGCCCAGTTCGTCAGCAAATCCGATGATCCGCGCGGTGGTGACGCAGGATACAACACTTTCAGGCGCCTGCCTGACGGTAAAGGCATTGCTTTCGCTGGATTTAGCCACGACCCGACCGCTGATAACTCCGTCGCAATCTACGATCCGGTGACGGACACGTGGCAAATCGCGGTCCCAAATAATCATTGGATCGACACCTACGATGTATCGGAACGCACGTTTCTCGGTAACCGAGACGACAACGTCGCACTGGTCGTTGACGGTGGATACTGGGCCCTCGATGGCGAGCGCGGGATTGATTTGTCGGGCAACTGGCGAGGTGTGCTTGACACTCAAACATGGCAGTGGCAAATCGATGATGATCCGTCCCGATTTGGGCCGACCGGAGGCGCATTCGGTACGTGGGAAAACTCAGCGGCCGGATGGATCCCCGTGCTCGATAGCGGCTACATTTTTGGGGGTTCCTACGGGGGCAACCCTGCAGATAGATTAGCAACAATCACACGAAATGCGGCGGGCTCGGTTCCGCCGTTCTCGGCGATGGTCTACTTCAATGAATGGGGAGATCCATCCTTCATCGGCGCTGAGCTGCTGGATTACATCAGCAATCAACATTGGGTCCGTGGTACGAAGATCCATGTCTACGGTGGAATTGGCCAGGATCGAGATACCGGAAGCAACTTCGACAGCAGCACGCTTTGGCAGATCGATGTGACGACCCCGCAAATGAACGCGTTCTCCATCAACGATCTTCCGGACGACCAGCGGGTGCAAGGCGGAGCGTTGCTTGGCTATTACGACTCTACGCGCGACATGGCGGTCGTCACCAACGGCGTGTTGGTCAATGTCTACGATTACACGACTTCGACGTGGATCAATGTTCCGGTGCTAACACCAAGTGACCCCGATCGCGAGAGTCCTAGCTCGGCGGGCGCAGGACGCGCGGCGTTCTATTCTCCGGAAATCGACCAAATGATCATCCTCGGTGGACACTCGCGGGTATATGGACTGCGTTTGAATTATGGCGACACGACATGCGCAATGGACGTCAGTGCGCAAGTGCAGGTCACGCGCTCCCGTTACTTCGACAATCTGGCGATGGGGCACTACGCACAGACGGTCACGTTCGAGAATCCCACGAGCGGTGTCATTGCGGGGCCGATCTCGCTAGTACTCGATGACCTGAGCAGCAACACCATGCTCCTCAATCTTTCAGGCACAACTGCATGCGCACTGCCATCGGGCAGGCCCTACATCAATCTGCCGGACGGCCTCAATCCGGGCGCGAGCGCATCGGTGGGCCTCGTATTCACGGATCCGACTTTTCCCGGAATAACGTATGCTACGCGCGTTCTGTCAGGTAGCGCGACCCGATAAGAAGGCGGGGCGACGAGACGAGTGCGGACGGATGATGCTAACGTCGGTTGTTTTTACGCTGCTTAACGAAGTTAGTGAGCAACCGGCTGCTGCTACTAGACCGCAAGACAGGGACTTTCAACCATGTACATCGGGTCTCGATCGGTTGTTCCGGAAGGGCGACCCACGCGGATGCCCGACGGCGTATACCGACAGGATCGAGCGTATCCTTGACCGCCTGGACGCTGCGGCGAGGCCCGAGGATATGAACCTTCCAGGCTTCCGCTTCCACCGGCTCAAGGGCGCTCGCGCAGACAGCCACAGTGTGACAGTCAGCAGCAATCTGCGGATCACGTTCGCCTTTGCCGGAGAAGACGCCATCCGCGTTGACTTGGAGGATTATCACTGATGCGAAGTCTACGACACCCCGGCCGCCGGCCGACTCACCCGGGCGCGCTGCTGCGCCACGACGTCCTGCCGGCGCTCGGCATGACGCAGACGGAGTTCGCTGAGCGCCTGGGCGTTTCGCGACTGTCAGTCTCGGAGCTGCTGCTTGAGAAGCGAGCGCTTTCGCCCGAGATGGCGGCACGCGTCGCCAAGCTGCTCCGCACGACGCCCGAAAGCTGGCTGCGTATGCAGGAAGCGGTCGATCTCTGGGAACTCGCGCAGCATCCGGAGCGGTTCGCTGACGTGAAGCCTATCGACAAGCGACTGCTGCAGGCCGCATGACGGGGAAATCGTACGGTTTACGTTTCTGTAATTCGGTCCCAACCGTCGCCGGCGGTCCGGGCAAGTGGAGCTTCGAGCTTAGCGTGCGGCGTTGGAGGGCAGAGCCGCAACCGCCCCGCCGCACTCGATCAATGCCTGCACCTCTTCACCGCTGAACCCGAATTCCGCAAGAACTTGCCGCGTGTGCTCGCCATAGAGCGGCGCCGGCCCGCGCACGCCGGAGGGTGTCGCTGAGAACTTGATCGGGCAGCTGATGGCCCTGTTGGTTCCGGCCTTGGGATGCTCGGTTTCGACAATCATGTCGCGCGCTTTCACCTGCGGATGCTCGAGCATCTGCGCGATGGTGAGAACCGGCCCCGCAGGTACTCCAGCCGCGTCCAGCGCCGACAGCCATTCCGCGGACGTCTTGAGCATGAAGCGTTCCGTGAGCAAACCTACCAGCGCAGAAAGATTCTCCATCCGCGCCGCGTTGTTCCTGAAACGCACATCGTGCTCGAGCTCTGGAGCTTCCAGCACCTGCGTCAGGCGCACGTAGTTCGCCTGGTTCGACGCGCCGACGGTGATCCATCCGTCGCGCGTACGGAACGCCTGGTAGGGAGCGGTCAGTGGGTGCCCCGAGCCGAGCGGGCCGATCTCGACACCGCTCCCTAAGTAAATCGCGCTCTGCCAGAAGGTTTGCATCACGCCCGCTTCGAGCAACGAAGTGTCGACGAGCTGCCCTTCTCCGGTGCGCAGCCGGTGAACATACGCAGCAACGATGCCAAGCGCGGCAAGGATGCCTGCGTTGATGTCGGTGACGGGCGACCCGATCTTAGTTGGCGGCCCGCCAGGCTCGCCGGTGATGCGCATGAGACCGGAGAGCCCTTGCGCGACCAGATCGAACCCGCCCTTGCCGGCGTCCGGCCCGGTGCGACCATAGCCGGAGATGGCGCAGTAGATGAGCGCCGGATTCGTCTTGTGCAGCGCGTCGTAACCGAGCCCGAACCGCTCCATGGTGCCGGTGCGGAAGTTTTCGATCACGACGTCACTGCGATCGATCATCCGTTGCAACGCATGGCGCGCCGCGGGCACCTTGAGATCAAGCGCAATGCCGCGCTTGTTGCGGTTCATCATCATGAAGGCGCTGGCTTCGCCATTTACTTCGGGCGGCGTGAAGCGTCGCGTGTCGTCGCCGTCAGGCACTTTTTCGACCTTGATCACGTCGGCGCCGAGGTCCGCGAGCAGCATGCCGGCGGTCGGGCCCGACATGATGTGAGCCAGCTCGAGGACCTTCAGGCCGGAGAGCGGACCCATTATTTGCCTTTGAAGCGCGGCTCGCGTTTGGCGAGAAACGCGGCGAGCCCTTCGCGATAGTCTTCGCTATCGAAACAGGCGTAACCCTCGTTCCAATCGGCTTCGGTCAATGATAGTTGCGCAGAGAGGCGGCGAATGAAGCGCTTGTGCCAGCGCGCGACCAGAGGCGCTCCTGCGACAATGCGGGCTGCCGTCGCTCGAACCTCGTCCTCGAGTGCAGCTTGGTCCACGACCCGGTGCACCAGCCCCTTATCGCGCGCCTCGTGCGCGTCGAACACCCGGCCCTCCAACAATATCTCCCGAGCCACTGCAGGCCCGACGACGGCGAGCAACCCCATCAATTCGCCGTAGCCCATGGTGAGGCCAAGACGATTGATGGGAATGCCGAAGCGGCTGCCTTCGCTGCAGATACGCAGATCGCAAGCGAGCGCAACTTCGAGTCCGCCGCCGACACACACGCCACGAATCATGGCGATGGTCGGATGGAGGCAATCGCTCACCGCGAGCATGGTGTCGTGAATCAGCTCGCCGTAGGTGCGGCCCTGCGTCGAATCGGCGCGCAGATCCGGAAATTCAGAGATGTCGGCGCCGGCCGCAAAAGCCTTGTCGCCGGCACCTCGCAGGATCACGCAGCGAAGATCCGTGTCGGCGGAAAGCTCGCGCATCTGCTTGCCAAGTTCACTCCACGATGCGAACGACAGCGCATTCAATTTCTCGGGCCAATTGAGCACAACGCTCGCAATGGGACCTTCGCGCTCGACCCGCAAAAGCTCGCTCATGGCGGCTCTCCGATCAGCTGTAGAAAAGCGTGACCAACCCCATTCCCGTGACCGGCACGTAGGTTACCAGGAGCAGCACGGCGAAAAGGACGGCCACGAAGTACACATTGATCTTGGTTACGGCCCACATATCGGCCTTGGCAATAGCGCAGCAGGTCATGAGCACACTGGCCACCGGCGGCGTCTGCTGGCCGATGCCCAGGTTGATGGTGACGATCAATCCAAAATGGACCGGGTCGATGCCGGCCGCCTTGACCAGCGGCATGACCACCGGAACGGTCAGAATGATTGCGGCGGCCGAATGGAGAAACAGTCCGAGAATCAGAAACAGCACGTTGAGAATCGCCAGCACCGCCCACCGGTTGGACGTGAGCTCGAGGATGGCTTGCGCGAGCCGCTGCGGCAGATGGGTCTCGGTCAAGTACACGCCGAGGAGCGCGCTGGCCGCCACCAGCAGCATCACCACCGCGGTCTGAATGCCACCCTCGACGATGGCCACGCGCAGCACTTTGGCGTCGAGCTCGCGATACACGCCGAAGCCGATGAACAGCGCCGCCAGCACCGCGATGGCGGCGCCTTCGGTAGCGGTGACGATGCCCCCAAAGATCGTCCCGAGGATGATCACCGGCAGGACGAACGCCCACAGTGCTTCCTTGAAAGTGCCTACCACATTGGCCCATCGAAACGCCTGCTCGACCGGAAACTGGTAGCGTCGGGCGAACCAGTACGCGACGCCCATCAGCCCAATACCGCCGATGATGCCGGGCACGATCCCGGATACAAAGAGTTTCACCACCGAAGTCTCGGCGATGACTGCGTAGAGCAGCATCGGAATCGACGGCGGAATAATCACCGCCAATGTGGCCGAGGACGAAATCACTGCCGCAGCGAACTCCTTGCTGTAGCCGCGGCTTTGCATCGCGGGGATCAGGATCGCGCCCAATGCTGCTGCATCCGCAACGGCCGATCCGGAGATCTCCGCGAAGAACATCGACGTGCCGATGGACACGATGGCCAGCCCGCCGCGGATCCATCCCAGCACTGCCGACGCAAAGGCGATCAATCGTCGCGAAATGCCGGACGAGTTCATGATCGCGCCGGAAAGTATGAACAGTGGAATGGCGATCAGCGGAAAGCTGGTCGCCCCGTTGTACATGGTGATGGCGACGTTGGGCAGCATCGCGGTGCCCTGCGTCGCCACCAGCGCAGTCACCGCGACCACACCCAAGGCGATAGCGATCGGAACGTCGATCAGGACCAGCGCCAGCACGCACCCGAACAGCAGCAGTATCTGCATCAGTGCAGTCGCTCTGCAAGATCGCTGGCGCCGGGTTCGCCGTATCCGCGCGCCGCGCGTACCATTGCCGGAAGATTTAGCAGCTCTGCCACGATGAACAACGCACAACTGATTGGGATGACCGACTGCGTCCACGCGACCGAAACTTCAGGCAGGCTGATCAGATAGTCGGTCGCCAGCACGTCGAGCACCGAATATCCGATCCATCCGAGCAGCGCCAGAAAGGCGACAACCAACGCCTTGGCGCCGATGGTCAGCGGCAGCCGCCACCGCGGGGAGAGCGAGTTGACGAGGCCGGGAAAGCCGATGTGTGCGCGTTTGAGCGCGGCAAGCGCCGAGCCGTAGAAGGTGAGCCAGGCCAGCAGAATGACCGCGATCTCGTCGTACCACGAAAGCGCCATTCCTATCGCACGAAATACGATCCCGACGCTCACTTCGACAGCGAGCGCCACCATCAGCACGATGACGATTGCTTCGAGCAGCCACCCGTACGCGCTGCGAATGCGCTCCAGCGTCACGGCCGCGCTTGCCTACTTGCCCAGCGCGATCGCCTTGTCGATCAGCACGCTCGATCCCGGCACTTCCTTGCCGAATTCGTCGTAGATCGTCTTGCTGGCCGCGATGAAGGCGTCCTTGTCGACCTGATTGACTTTCATGCCCGACGCGGCGAACTTGGCGCGCAGCTCGTCATCTTCTTTCTGTGCCTGCGAGTAGACGTACGCCTGCGTTTCCTTGGCAGTGTCCTCCAGGATCTTGCGCACGTCGGGCGGCAGGCTGGTCCAGCGCTTCAGGCCCACCGCTACGAACGCCGGCGTGTAGACGTGACCCGAAAGCGAGAGATACGCCTGCACCTCCTGAAACTTCTGTGAATAGATCTGCGTGAGCGGGTTTTCTTCGCCGTCCATCACGCCCGTTGACAGCGCGGTGAAGACTTCGGAGAGCTTCATCGGGCTCGGATTGGCGCCGTAAGCCTGGAACATCTTGAGCCGCCACTTGCCCTCGGGCACGCGCAGCTTGATGCCTTGTAAATCGGCCGGTTTGACGATCGGACGCTTGCTGTTCGTGATGTGCCGGTAGCCGTTCTCCCACACCGCAAGGATCTTGAGTCCTCTGGCTTCCGCGGCGGGCTCGAGCGTCGGCCAGAAAATCTCGCGCTCGATCTTCGCCATGTGGCCGCGATCCTTCACCAGATACGGCATCTCGAAGAGCCCGAACAGATCCGCTTCGGACGACATCACCGTCGAAGGCAAGGCGAAGTCGAGCGTGCCGAGCTTCAACTTCTGCAGCATCTCCTTGTCCCCGCCAAGCTGGCTCGAGCCGAAGACCACGATCTTGGCTTTGTCACCGAGCTTGGCGTTGGCGCGCTTGGCGAATTCATTGGCGGAAAAATCGAAAAGGGATCCCGGCTCGCCCACGTGGCCGAATTTGAGCTCCATTTGTGCGAGCGCGCTCGGCGCAATGGCGACGAGCAGGATGAGCAGCAGCGAGCGGATCGATGCCATGGCTTGGAATGCTCCTCCGTCAGCGATTATTATGTTGGATGCGCTTCACGCCGCGCTACGCGCCAGCGCGGGAGCTTCCCGCGCTTCGCTCGTTGCGCCGGAAAGATAGGCGAGTGCGGCATCGACGCCGCCGCGCCTATGAGAGACCTGCGCCGCCGCGAGGCCCATCTCGACGCCGCACAGTGTTCCGCACAGCATGAGATCGTTGAAATATCCCAAGTGGCCGATGCGGAAAATTTTTC
>VBCY01000156.1 GCA_005882995.1 Betaproteobacteria bacterium | reverse complement strand
CGACAAAGTTCTCCTGCTGCAACTCGGCGAGCCAGACATTGGAACGCGTTTCCTCGCCCCCGCCCTCGTACTCGACCAAACGGCCGCTGGTGAGCACCAGCGGGAATTTCTCGGCCACCTTGTCTTCCACGTTCTTCTGCTGCACCGACTTGAACAGTGTCGGCAGTCGCCAGAAAGCCTTCTTGTCGTCGTGCGTCGGATACTTGGCGACCAGATCGGGACGCGGCGAGTACAGCGGCTCGCGGTGCTGCGGAATGCCATCGGGGAAGTTCCACACGACCGCACGCGCCTTCGCATTGCCGAAGGGATGGCAGCCGTGCTTCATCGCGATGCGCTGGATGCCGCCCGAGAGATCGGTCTTCCAGTTCTTGCCCTCGGCGGCCTTCTTCTCCTCGTCGGTCAGGTCGTCCCACCAGCCGAGTTTTTTCAGGAGCACATGATCGAACTCGGGGTACCCGGTGGTGAGCTCCGAGCCCTTGGGATACGAGCCGTCTTCGGCGAGCAGATTGACGCCGTCGCGCTCGACGCCGAAGTTGGCGCGGAAACAGCCGCCGCCATCCATCAAGCTGCGTGATTCATCGTACAGGTTTGGCGAACCGGGATGCTTGATCGCTGCCGTCCCGTAGCAGGGCCACGGCAGCCCGTAGTAATCGCCGTCGCAGGGACCGCCCTTCGCGCGCAGCGTTTTCACGTCGAAGGTGGCCTGGTTCTTCATGTGCAGCTTGAGCCGCTCCGGCGACTGCCCCGTGTAGCCGATCGTCCAGTTCGACCGATTGATCTCTTTGAGCATCGACTCCGGTGTCGGCTCGTCGAACTTGGCGTTGCCGTCGGGCCGCCAGATTTCCAGAGTCTTGACCAATTCCTTGTCGAAGCCGAACTTCTTGGCGAACTGGTACATGATCGCCTGATCGGTCTGCGACTCGAACATCGGTGTGATGACGCGCTCGCGCCATTGCAGCGAGCGGTTCGACGCAGTGACCGAGCCGGAAGTCTCGAACTGCGTGCACGCGGGCAGCAGGTAGACGCCGTCCTTGCGCACCATCGCCGCCATCGCCGCCGTCGCCGACGGATACGGATCGATGACGACCAGCGTGTCGAGCTTTTTCATCGCCTCGATCATTTCCTTGCCACGCAGCTCGTTCTTCTCCAGCACGCCGTCGATCCAGCGCGACACCGTCATGCCGGGCTTCTCCATCATCGCCTGCGATGCGAAGCGACCCTTGATCCACTCGTAGTCGACGCCCCATACGGCGGCGTAGTGCTTCCAGGAGCCCGCGGCGAGGCCGTAATAGCCGGGCAGCGAGTCAGGGTTCGGTCCCACGTCGGTCGCGCCCTGCACGTTGTCGTGCCCGCGGAAGATGTTGGCGCCACCGCCGGAAACGCCGATGTTGCCAAGCGCGAGCTGGAAGATGCACGAAGCGCGCACGAGGGCATTGCCAATGGTGTGCTGCGTCTGGCCCATGCACCACACGACCGTCGAGGGCCGGTTCTTGGCCATCATCTCGGCGATCTGGTACACGCGCGCCTCGGGGACGCCGCAGACCTCCTCGACCTTGTCCGGCGTCCACTTGGCCATCACGTCTTCCTTGACCTTGTCCATGCCGTAGACGCGGTCGTGGATGTACTGCTTGTCCTCCCAGCCGTTCTTGAAGATGTGATAGAGCATGCCGAACAGGAACGCGATGTCGGTACCCGACCGGATGCGTACGTATTCGTCTGCTTTCGCCGCGGTGCGAGTGAAGCGCGGGTCGACCACGATCATCCTCGCGCCGGTTTCCTTCGCGTGCAGCATGTGCAGCATCGACACCGGATGCGCTTCCGCTGCGTTCGAGCCGAAGAAGAGCAGCTGCGCTTCGGCCGCGTTCGAGCCGATGTACATCGCGCACTTGGTGTTCTGCATGTCGTTGTACGAGTTGGTCATCGCACCGTAGCCCCAGGTGTTGGCTACGCCGGCGACGGTGGTCGAGTGGCAGATGCGCGCCTGGTGGTCGCAGTTGTTCGTTCCCCAGAACGAAACGAACTTGCGAAGCAGATACGATTGCTCGTTGCTGTGCTTGGAGCTGCCGATCCAGAAGACGGCATCCTGGCCGCCCTTTTCCTTGTCGTTGCGAATCGCAAGCAAGCGGTCGCCGACCTCCTTGATCGCGTCGTCCCACGACATCTGCTGCCATTTGCCGTTGACCAGCTTCATCGGCGTCTTCAGCCGATGCGAGTTCTCGTGCATGCCATGGTCGCGAACCGACGCGCCCTTGGCGCAGTGCGCGCCGAGGTTGAGCGGCGAGTCGAATACCGGCTCCTGCCGCACCCATACACCGTTTTCGACGACCGCATCGATCGAGCAGCCTACCGAACAATGGGTGCAGACGGTGCGCTTCACTTCGACCTTGGGAGCGCTCTCGGCGGCGGCATGAGCGCCGCCAATGAGCTGATACGGGAGCTGACTTGCAAACGCTCCGGCCCCGGCAACGAGACCCGAACGCTTCAAAAACGCCCGCCTGTCCATCGTCGGGAACACAGGCCCGACGAGGCGGCGGAGACGTGGACGAGCTGCAGTGGCGCGACCGAGCGCGCCGTTTGGCGTCTTGGTTAGCAGCATGATCCGTCCTCCTCCTAAATTACAACTTGGTCGTCTGGTAATAGCGGCGCACGTGCTCCGTCAGCCGATAGCCTGCAGCATTGGCGTCGGAATCGCGCGCGTCATTCGGCGCAACCACGTTGCCCGACAACTTGTGCACCGCGAGCGCAGCCGCGCCGGCACTGCCGACACCCAACGTCAGCAGAAATCCGCGGCGCTGCAAGTTGGCATTTCCAGGAGACTTGGTTTCCGGCGAAACCGGGATATGAACTTCATGACGCTTCATCGAGCGCATACGCACCTCCGAGCAAGCAATTCGTGACGTTATCGTGTGTGACAGCCTCAATCGATGGCGAACGAGTCACGTTCGAGCGCCATGAAACATTCAGTGAATTGTGCAACCCGTCCGTAGTAGTTGGCAACCGATTTCGCAGTTATTGCAGCGCAGCACGCGAAGACCCATGAACCAAGGTTGTCTTCGAAAAACTGTCGCTGCTGGCCGACCTCAAACGGATGCGCTCGACCTGAACCGGTGATTAGCAGCCGCATGGTTTCGCAGACGGCCGCAAGGTGATCTTCGAAGGTCGTCGCGCCGGGCTGACGCGCCAAGCCCAGTTGCGCAAGCGATTCGCGCACGCCGACCAGAAGCTGCTTGCCACTTGCAGCTTTTGCATAAGCCGACCCGTGAAGGCTCACTTCGCTTTGCCCGACGCCGACGAACATTCGCTGGTACTCCTCGGCCACAGCTTGCGCATCCATGACGGCGCTTGCCGCGACGAGGGCGCTCCATGCTTCGGCCAGATCCGACGGGTTTTTTGCGCCTTCAACGACGAGCTCGCCTGCCGACGCAATCGCTGCAAGCAACGCTTCATCCGGAGCTGCACTGTACAACCGCGACAACAGCGCATACAGATCGGCGCGCGCCTGGTCCTCGGGTTCTATCGTATGCGTGAACACTCGGGGTGCTGGCTCCGTTCCTCCAGCGCTCGCGATGACCTCACCGCCCATCCGGCGCCTTGGCGGGGCTTGCAGCGGGAAGAAGCTCCTTCTCCATCATGTCCAGCACGCGACAGTCCGCGCACATTTTGAGCCGATCCAGCGAGCCCGGGGCTGAGAACATGGAATGACCGGCGAGCTTCGCGAGGAGATTCGAGATCATGCGTTCGCCTCCGAGCGGCTTCGCACAACGGATGCACGCCATGACCGCGCCCTCGTTGAGCACGCGCGCCTCCTTGGCTTCCGCGGCGAGCAAAAGCCGCGGCTTGAGCGCAATGGCGTGCTCCGGGCAGGTGGCTTCACAGATGCCACACTGCACGCAGCGGCTCTCGATGAAGCGCAGTTGGGGCACTTCCGCCTGGGGATGGTCCAGGATGGCTCCCTCCGGGCAAGCCCCCACGCACGCGAGGCAGAGCGTGCAAGTGTCACGGTTCACCTCGATCGTTCCGAAGGGCGCACCGGATGGCAGTGCAATCTCCGTGGCCGGTATAGGTGCATGGGCAAGCAAGTGGTCGATGGCAAGCGGGAGCGTCGTGCGCTTGTCTGCGCTCCAATGGAACGTCGCCGGCAGACGCACCGCAAGCGCCTGCGACAGCGCCCACACGCCGATCTCCAGTTCGGCCACGTCGCCGGCGCTGATCAGTCGCAGATGCTCGCCCTGGTAACCCAAACCCTGAATGATGGCTTCGGCGAAGCGCATCTGGCGCGCGAGCGCATCCGCATATTGCGGCGCTTCGTCACCAGTGGCCAGGATGATCGCTTCGCTGGCGCCGTAGGCGAGCGCGCCCAGCCAGACGTCCATGCCGCAGGAGGCCATATGGTGCAACTCGACTGGAATGACACGCGCCGGCAAACCACGCCCTCTCCGGCCAAGGCGCTCGATCAGCGCGCGGCCGCTCGCATCATGAAACAGCAGGCAGGGGTCGCGCCCACCGGCGCTGCGATACGTCGCGAGCAAGGTCCGGATGCGCACACCGAGATCGGGAACACTCGGATAGCCGTAGCTCAGTGCGCCTGACGGGCACACCGTCGCGCATGCTCCGCATCCCATGCAAAGATGCGGCTCAACGCGGACGTGATCACCGTCGGGTGCGATCGCCGCCGTCGAGCAGACGTCGATGCAGAGGTTGCATCCTGGCTTGCTGGAGCGACTGTGAGCACAAATCGATGACTTGTAGTTGAAGAACTTCGGCTTTTCGAACTCGCCGATCGCCAGCGCAATTTCGGCAACCGCCGCGGCCTGCGCGAACGCATCGGCGCCCGGACGCCAGTAACCCTGTGGCGGCTGATGCAGCGTGAGGCAAGGCTCCCGGCCGAGATCGAGCACGAGGTCGAAGCGCTCCTGGCGCCCGGAGTCGCGTCGCTCGAAATCAATGGCTCCGATGGCTCCGCACGCCGAGACGCAGCGGCGGTGATCCTTGCAGCGGTCGAGATCGATCTGGTAGCTCCAATCGATGGCTTGCTCAGGACACACCTTGATGCAGGCGTTGCAACGCGTGCAAAGGTCCAAGTCGATCGGATTCTCCTGGGTCCATGCCACCTCAAAGGCTCCGAGCCAACCCGAGACGCGATCGAGCCGGCCGCTGTAGATCGGATAGTTGCGTTGCGGGGGCAATTCCCTGCCCGCAGCGCGACCGGTGACAAGCACCGTGACGGAGAGTTGCTCGCTCAGCCGGCCCGCCCAGTCCAGAGCCGCGTCGGCAGGTCCGACGATGAGAAGCCGCCCTTCCGAATTGAATGCAACACGGGGCACCGGGTCGGGTTCAGGCAGCGCAGCGGCAGCCAACAAGGCTGCTATTTTCGGAGTCGCGGCGCGCGCCTCGGCTGACCAGCCCGCCGCCTCCCGGATGTTTACGAAGCGGATGGTTTGCGTCTTTCCGGCTTCATCCGCGATGTCGCCGAACAGGCGTTGCTCCTGCGTGCAGGCAACAATGACATCGCCCTGAGCGTGATCAGCGAAGGCCGCGAGCTCCTTTTGGCAAAGCTGAGTGTGCACTGGCAGCGGTCCTGCCATCTGGAGCGCGCGCGCAAGCGCCTGCTCGTCGAGCGGCATGGTGTGATTGCAGTTGCAGAGGTGCAGCGTCTTGTCGCGAACGCTCATGAGTCCTGCTTTGGGTACTCCAGGGCCGATGCCGGCGACTCGGGCTTGAGGGACTCGGCTTCGCTTGTGCTCGTATCAGCAGGAGGTAAGGGATCGGCTTGCGCGGCGAGCGCCGCTGGCGCTATCGGGGCATCGACGACGTATCCCTCGGGTGTGAGCATCGTCGGTGGAGGATCGAAAATGGCGCGGGCGTGGGCGAGTTTCCTGACCAGCTCTTCGGGAATGGGATCTGCTTTGGTGTAGTCGTCGATGTAGGTGTCGAGTCCGTCCATCACATTCGATGGTGAGTGACTCTATCGGCGGCAGTTGAGGCTCGACCGTGGGTCGCGCGTCCGAATGCGGCGGAGATTGAGCGGCGATCGGAACGGGTGGTGCTTCCGACGGCACAACCGGCGCTGGTTGTGCGCGTGCGGCTTCGAGCTTTCGCTGCGACCAGCGCCGCAGTGAAAACCTCTGCGCCGGCTGTTCTCCTTGATCGGCTTCGGGCTTCATGGGCCGGACTTGCGCGTCGGTGCGATGTTGCCTTCGCGCTCATAGAGCTCGTTGCGCCGCGCCTTGCGTTTCGGCTCGGGCCGATAGTGCTCGGCGACAAAGGGCTGCATCCAGGCGAGCATCGAGGGATCCAGGGCCACAGCGTCGACCTGCTCACCGCCGTCGAGCCATCGTGCGGCCTCGTTGTAGCTTACTGTCACGAGATGCACTTGCAATTTGAGTGCCGGGTCGACATGGGCCGGACCCTGCTCCATTCGATACATCACAAATGCCTTGGGCTCCGGGGAACTGATGTTGAGGTAGTAACCTTCGCTTTCGCTGCGCGTCAGCTCGACTGCGAATCCGCTGCAGCGCCAGCGTACGACGTCGCCTTGATCGGGCAAGCGCTCGGTGGCATGCGACACATTGTCATCGGGCAGCGGTTCGACCGCCGCGACACGCCATTGTTCGCTGACCCATCGATTGGTTAGAGGGACGCGCTCGATCACCACAGTGACGGGAAACCGCAAAAGCAGCATGGCTTTGAACGAACAATCGCGAATGCCGTCGATCATACTACTGGCCTCACAGTTCGTCTGCTAACATCGCTGGTTGCGCTCGCACTATGTCCAAAATCATCCCTCTGACCGATACGCGCAGGTCGCCTTCTCCACTGAGCGCGCCGCACGTCGCCCCCACCGGTCTGCTCGCCGACACCCGGGGACGCATGCTGCGCGATCTTCGCGTCTCGGTGACCGATCGCTGCAATTTCCGCTGCGTGTACTGCATGCCCAAGGACGTCTTCGGTCTCGACTATCCGTTCCTTCCGCACACGGAGCTACTCACCTTTGAGGAGATCACCCGGCTCGCGCGCCTGTTCAAGGCGCACGGCGTTGAAAAGATCCGTTTAACCGGCGGCGAACCGCTCCTGCGCAGAAACCTCGAGGACCTGGTCGCCATGCTCGCCGGCATCGGTGGTCTCGATCTGACGCTGACCACCAATGGCTCCGCGCTGGCGGCCAAGGCTGCCGCCTTGAAGGGCGCCGGGCTCGGCAGGATCACGGTAAGTCTCGATTCGCTCGACGATGAGGTGTTCCGGGCGATGAACGACGTCGATTTTCCGGTGGCGAAGGTTCTCGCCGGGATCGAAGCGGCGGCGCAGGCCGGGCTCGCACCGGTGAAGATCAACATGGTGGTCAAGCGCGGCGTCAATGAGCACGAGATCCTGCCGATGGCGCGGCGCTTCAAGGGTAGCGGCCACATCCTGCGCTTCATCGAATACATGGACGTCGGCCACACCAACGGCTGGCGCATGGACGACGTGATTCCGTCGGCCGAGGTCATTCGGACCATCGACCGGGTTTTTCCGCTGGAGCCCATCGATGCGAATTATTCGGGCGAGGTCGCCGAGCGCTGGCGATACGTCGATGGCAGCGGGGAGATCGGCGTCATCTCCTCCGTCACGCAGGCATTCTGCCGCGACTGCACGCGCGCGAGGCTCGCCACCGACGGCAAGCTTTACACCTGTCTTTTTGCGACGACCGGTTACGATCTGCGCGCCATGCTGCGGCAAGGACGATCCGACGCCGACATCGGAAGCTACATCGCCGCGATCTGGCTGCAGCGTGCAGACCGTTACTCGGAAATCCGCTCCGACAACACTGTCGCGCTGCCGAAGATCGAGATGAGCTATATCGGCGGTTGAGGTGGCGGCCAAAGTTCTGATCGCGCGCCGGGTGCGAACATTCCCTCACCCCTATCCCCTTCCCGCGGGGAGAGGAGAACTTCGTGCGCGCCGGCGGCGCGAGCATAGAATTGATCGCTCCGAATAGTCCCTATCGACCGGTACTGAGCGACGCGGCACGCCCGGCGACTTTTGGCGTGAGCGCGATCGACGAAACCGGCGCGAAGCGCGAGACTCCGATTGCAGGCGAGCATCCATTGACGCTTTATGTCGACAAGCGCGAAATCCTCACGCTGATGACGCTCGGCGCGGCGCCGGAGGCGCTGGCGATAGGTTACCTTCGCAATCAGCGCCTGCTCGATCGCATCGAAGAGGTCGTATCGGTGCAGGTCGACTGGGAAACGAACGCGGTCGCCGTGCACACTCGCAACGGGCTGCGCAATCTGGAAGCCAAGCTGGGAAAGCGGACGACAACCAGCGGCTGCGGCCAGGGAACCGTGTTCGGCGACCTGATGGAGGAGATCGACACGGTGCGCCTGCCGGCCGATGCCAGGCTCACCCGCGGCACGCTCTACGCGCTTCTCGTGCATGGATGCGCGCTCGCGACCAACCGCGAGGGGTCGAGCCACATCCTTTACTTTGTCGAAGATGTCGGTCGCCATAACGCGGTCGACGCGATTGCCGGTCAGATGTGGCTCGATCGGATCGACGGCGGCGATAAGATCTTCTACACCACCGGCCGGCTCACCTCGGAGATGGTGATCAAGGCGGCGCAGATGGGCATACCGTTCCTGGTATCGCGGTCGGGCCTCACGCAGATGGGATACGACATCGCGCAAAAGGTCGGCATGACCATGATTGGCCGCGCCACGGGAAAGCACTTCCTGCTGTTCACCGGCACCGAGCGCTTTCGCGCCGACGTTTGAGTCACAGCACCGCTCTCTTTCCGGCGCCATGCCCCCCTCACCAGCTATCACCGGGTTGATCCTCG
>VBCY01000155.1 GCA_005882995.1 Betaproteobacteria bacterium | reverse complement strand
GACGATGCGGAACGTGCCGTGCGCCTCGAGCGCGGCACGCATATGTATCTGACGCTCTACCATCAGCGATCGACCGCTCTGATGCGTGAGATGCAAGGTGAAGAAGGCGGAACCGACGAGCAGTTACTCCGGCAAGAGCACGCATTGGAATTGGAAAATGCGGCCCTGAAAACTATCGCTCGCAAACTTAGCCCGGGTTTCTGCACCTTAGTCAAAGAACGTGGAGGCATCCACGATGTCTGAAGATGGACTGGTCACCATAGCAAGCAAATTCTCGGTCAAAGAAACCCTCGATCGACTGGAGGCCGATCTAAAGTCCAGAGACATCACGGTTTTTGCGCGGAT
>VBCY01000154.1 GCA_005882995.1 Betaproteobacteria bacterium | reverse complement strand
GGACACGACGCCGCGATGACGGCGCGAAGGCGTTCTTACGTTCAGGAAAGCGATACACCGATCAGTGCTCCAATGGCATAGGTAACGCCAGCGGCGACTGCTCCGATCACGACCTGCCGCATTGCCGAATACACCGTCCCTCGACCGCTGAAAAGCGAGGTGGCCAGGCCGATTGCACCAAGCGCGACAACACTCAGCGCCAAACTCCATGCCATACCCGTCATGCCCCCAGCAAAGAAAAACGGCACAACGGGGAAGACCGCCCCCACCGCAAACAAGGCGAAGGAAAACGCGGCGGCGCTCCACGGGTTGCCGCCCATCTCCGCCGGATCGATGCGGAGTTCTTCTCGAGCCAACGTATCCAGAGCAGCGCGTTTGTTGCGCATGAGATCGGTTGGGACGCGCGTGCGGAACGACGGCGTGAATCCCTCGGCATCGACTCCGGCGGCACTGAGTTTCTCGCGCCAAAGTTGAGCGTGCATGGCTTCGGCTTGCGACAGTTGCAGGAAAAGATCCCTGCGGATCGGATCGATCTCGGCGGCAGCCAATGCCGCGTACAGCGCCGACCCGTCCAGCTCTTCCCGGAGGTTCTTCTCGTAGCGTGCGATGTCCGGTTTCATGAATCGACGTCGATCGCAGTTCTGCGCCCAACCTGCACTTCAGCGCTGCGCGACCAGAAAGAAACGACGAAACGGGAATAGCGTCACGCCATCGCCGCTGACGGGGTATGCGGCAGCGACCTGTTGGCGGTAATCGGATTCGAATTCGCGCGCTTCGTCGCTCGGGAGCGCCGACAGCCATGCGCCCACAAACGATCCCTTGGTGAATTCGGCCACCGGGTTGTCGCCGGTCAGCACCTGGATATACTCGGTAAACCACAGGTCCAGCGACGATACCAGCGGTCGCAGCAGTGCGAAGTATTCGTCCGGATCGAGAATCGGCTGGCGGCGTACGAGGCCGCTGAGCCGACCGCGCCAACGTGCGCTTTCCGCAAGCTCGTAGCCGATCTGATGCGACGGCGCGCCATGCTGCGCCGGCATCTGCACGGCGAGTACGCCTCCCGGACGAAGATGCGAGAGTAGGCCCGGAAAGAGTGTCGGGTGATTGTCCAGCCAATGCAAGGCGGCGTTTGACACAAGGAGGTCCGCCGGCCCTGATGGCGTCCACTCGGCGAGGTTAGCGAACTCCCAACTGACGTCCGGTAGCTCGGCTTGTGCGCGTTGGAGCATCGGCTTGGAATTATCGACGCCCACAATGTGCGCGTCCGGCCAGCGTGCGCGCAGTACAGCCGTCACGGTCCCCGTTCCGCAGCCCAAATCGACGATGTGTTGCGGTGCCGTGCCCGTGACGCGAGCGAGGAGATCATGCGCCGGTCGCAGGCGTTGACCGCCGAACTTCAGATACTGCTGGGGATTCCAATCCATAAGTACGAATTGAGCCTTGCCTACGCGTTCAAATTCGGGTCCAACCCAGGTTGCGCTCTTGCATCGAGTCCCCTATCTTAGTCGATGGTCCGCGTTGGCGGCTTTTTCGGGAAACACCATGACTAGCCCAATCACTTTCGACCGAAAACTAGAGGACGTCGGCAATATCATCAAGCTCGAACATGTCAACCTGGCCATCCCTGATCAGCGGCTGGCGACCATCTTCTACGTGAGCGGCCTCGGGCTGACGCGCGATCCCTACCTGATGACCGGGGTCGATAACATGTGGATCAATGCCGGCGATTCGCAGTTTCATTTGCCAACCGGGTCGCCGCAGACGTTGCGCGGCTGCGTCGGGTTGGTGATACCCGATCGTGGCGCGCTGATGAGCCGACTGAGTAGCGTTCGCGAGCTGCTTACCGGCAGCAAGTTCGATTTCGCTGAACACGAAGATCATGTGGAAGCCGTTTGTCCATGGGGCAATCGCATTCGCTGCCATAGCCTCGATCCGGCGCGATTCGGCGCGACTACCCTTGCAATGCCTTACGTCGAGTTCCAAGTGCCACGCGAGAGCGCAACCGCAATCGCCGAGTTTTACACGGAAGTCTTCATGGCGCCGGTGCGGCTGATCGATGCGGGTGGAGAACCCATCGCAGTTGTTGCGGTAGGCGCGACGCAGGAACTACGGTTTCGCGAGACCCAAGCCGTACCCGTTGCCTACGACGGGCACCACATCCAGATTTACGTAGCGGACTTTTCACGACCCTACGAACGCTTAAAAGAGCGAAGTCTCATAACCGAAGAAAGCGATCAGCACCAGTATCGCTTCCTTCACATCGTCAATCCGCACGACAATGCGATCAAATTCACGATCGAGCACGAGATTCGCAGCATGCGGCATCCTCTCTATGCGCGACCTCTCGTGAATCGAAATCCATCGCAGTCGAATCGCTACTACCTGCCGGGTCGCGATGCGTTGGGTTGATGCCCCGCATCCGATTCATCATAGCAGGCGGAGCCTGGAATCGCCGCGGTAAAGGTGGACCAGAGCTCGAACCTGGGACCTGCTGATTGGCAATCCGCCGCTCGCTTGCGGAGGAGCCGTGACAGAGTTACCGGTTTGGCACTTTGACTGGCGGTTTCAGGCGTAGCTTTTTTGCCCGGCGCGCATAACCTCGGTCGTCGAACGTCAGCAGTTCGCTGCAGGATTTGCTGGCGGCGAGATGCAGCGCATCGGCAAAGTCGATTCCATTACGAGAATGAGCTAACGCTGCTTCGATCTCGTCACGATCCTCGACGGTTATTCCCGGCAACGCGATGAGGTGGGCCAAGCATTCGATCACCTTGTTCTCCGGCTGATCGGCGACATACCGCAGGACCCACTCGAGCTCCAGGACGACCGTCTTCGGAACAAACACGTCCCCAGCCGAAAACACGCCAGCGGCAACGCGGCCCTGCACCGCATCGTCGCGGAGGTAAAACCGCGCAAGGATGTTGGTGTCAACCGCGCGCACGCTTCGCCGCCTTCTTCATTGCGAGCCCGCCGTGCATCTTCTCTACCGGAATCCGAGGACCTTTGTAGTCGAGGATGGCAGGCCCCTCTTCGACGCGTGAAGTAGCATGTCTCTTGACCAGCTTGAGTCGCGCCCCACCACCCGCGACGTCGAACTCGACCTTACTGCCCGTTGTAATGCCCAGCGCGTCCCGAACCCGCTTCGGGATGGTGACTTGTCCCTTGCTCGTGACCGATACCGCCATGGATATCTCCTGAGTAATACCAGGTAAGAATTATACCAAAGCTCTAGCCCGGATCCGCGGCTACGGGGTATCAGTCCGGTCAGGATGACGCCAAAGGTCGCTTCGCAGTTGAATCCAGGGTTCCTCGAGCGGACTATAAATCCGGAGGCCGTCGTCTATAACGTCTTGCGTAGGAAACAAACCGGCTCCACTCGGACTGCTGTCTTGCCGCATACGTTTTAGCTACAGTTTTGGGCCACTGTTAGTGAATGCTATCGGGAATTGCCGATAATTGCCCTCTTAGGCGCTGGCGCGAGTTGCACCTCGTTTCGTTGCGCTGCCAGTCGTGCACGGCCAACGACCTTGCCGATGACGATGATGCTCGGGCTCGTGAGCCCATGCCGCTGCCGCTCCGTCGCAAGCCGCTCGAGCACCGTAATCACCGCGCGCTGGCCTGGAAGCGTCGCGCGCTCCACAATCGCCGCCGGTGTATCAGGATCAAGGCCGCCGCACACCAGCCCCTCGACCACGCCATGGAGCATGGTGACGCCCATGTAAATGATCAGGGTCAGCCCGCTTCGCGCGGCCGCAGCCAGCGCTGCCCAGTCGGGGCCGCTGTCATCGCCATTGCTGGCGACGTGCGCGGTAACGAAAATCGCACCATGGCAGGCGGCGCGATGGGTGAGCGGCACCCCGATCGCGGACGGTGCGGCGATCCCCGCGGTGATGCCATCGACGACGTCGACCGGTATACCGGCTGCGCGCAGCGCTTCGCGCTCCTCGCCACCACGTCCGAAGACGAATGGATCGCCGCCCTTCAGGCGCACGACCATATTGCCCGCCAGCGCCTCGGCAACCAGCAAACGTTCGATGAACGCCTGACGTGTCGAACGGCAGCCGCCGCGCTTGCCGACCGCGACAATCCGCGCCCCGGGCCGGGCATAGCGCAAGGTGCCCGGATGCACCAGATCGTCGTGGATCACAATATCCGCCTCGCCGAGCACCCGCGCGGCTTTCAGCGTCAAGAGTTCCGGATCGCCCGGACCTGCGCCGACGAGCCAGACTTTGCCGTGCTTCATCTCGCCCAATCGCTGCCGCTCACGCCGCCATCCGCGTTCCGCCGCGCTGCTTGACCAGGCGTTTCAGCTCGGGGAGGCACGAGCGGCACTCCGTCCCGCATTTGAGCGCGTTTTGCAACGCCTCGAGTGCGCCTGCATCGCGGACACCGTCGGCGCTTGGAAGCGCCGACACGAACTCCGCAATTTCGGTTTCCGCGACGTTCCAGCAATTGCAGACAACCCTGCCCCGCGGCGCGAAGTTCGCGGGAGCCACTGCGGTTGGCGCCAGCAACAGGCGGCCCAGTCCGGCGACCGGATCCTGACGCACCAACCAGTCCTTGAGCCACGCCGCAGCCTGCGTATCACCGGCCAAACGCACCGCCGCAACCCGGCCATCCGCGATGCGCACCCTGCGACTTACGCCGCGGCGCGCATCGTCGTAGCGCAGCACCGGATCGCCGTCGAGACCGAACATCGCGTCGAGGCCGACGAGGAACTCCGACGAAAGCGCATGCTCCGCTGCGGCGTGAAAGAGCACACCCGCAGGATCGCGGCCGATCAGCGTGCAACTCGTGTACGGAAACGTCGGGGAGCGCGCGCGCACCCGATCGAGCAGCGCCAACGCGTCGCCGTCGGGTGCGAACCCGAAGATCACCAGGCGCCAGTCGAGGCTTGCACGCTCGATCCGTACCGCCGCACGCTTGAGCTCGGGTTGCCAGGAGTCGGGGTCGAGCGCCGGACTCGTCACGGCATTGATGCCGGAACCGCCTTTATTCACGCCGTTGCCGGAGAGAAAGCGGCTCCCCCAATGCATCGGTACGAACGCCTGGCCGGAGCGTACGGAATCGCTGGCCTCGACCGCAAGGATGACGCTGCCGCGACGCGACTCGAGGCGGACCAGCTCACCATCGGAGAGACCGCGGCGGGCAAGGTCGCGCGGATTCAGCGTCACGCGCGGCGACTCGGTGTGATTGAACAGTTGCGCGACCGTGCCGGTGCGCGACATGCCGTGCCACTGGTCGCGCATTCGCCCGGTGTTCAGCCGGAACGGAAAGCGCGCATTGACGGCGTCGGCGACCGGCTTGTACGCGGTGTTGGCGAAGCGCGCACGCCCGGTCGGCGTGGGAAAGACGCCGTCGGTGTAGAGGCGTGCTTGCCCGGTCGCGGCACCGTCCGGGAGCGGCCACTGCTGCGGCCCCAGTGCGTCGAGCAGCGCGTAGCTCAAGCCCGTGATGTCGAGATCGCGGCCGCGCGTGGTTTCGCGATGCTCGTCGAATATGTGCTCCGGGGCTGTGTAAGGGAAGAGCGTGGGCATGCGCGCCAGATACGGCGGGTGCAGCCGCGCTTCGAGCCGGCGGGCGAAATCGACCGCAATCGC
>VBCY01000153.1 GCA_005882995.1 Betaproteobacteria bacterium | reverse complement strand
TTCCACACTTCTTCGTCGGACAGATCGGCGAGGAGCGCCTTGAGCTCCGGCGTGTTGAAGAAGTGCTCGCGCACGTAGGCGCCGTCCTTGCTCTTGAAATCCTGGTACTGGCCGTCGACGCATTCCTCCATGCGCTTCAGCAGAATCCCCGCCTTGTCCTTGGCGAACAGGCTGTCCCACGCCGAGCCCCAGATGACCTTGATCACGTTCCAGCCGGCGCCGCGGAAGATTCCCTCGAGCTCCTGGATGATCTTGCCGTTGCCGCGCACGGGACCGTCGAGTCGCTGCAGGTTGCAGTTGATGACGAAGATCAGGTTGTCGAGACCCTCGCGACCGCCGAGCGAGATTGCGCCGAGAGATTCCGGTTCATCGCATTCGCCATCGCCGAGGAATGCCCAGACCTTGCGACCTTCCGTCTTCGCCAGACCGCGGCCCTCCAGATATTTGAGGAAACGCGCCTGGTAGATCGCCATCAGAGGGCCGAGACCCATCGACACCGTCGGAAACTGCCAGAAGTCGGGCATCAGCCACGGATGCGGATATGACGGGATGCCCTTGCCCTCGCTTTCCTGACGGAAATTCTTCAGTTGCTCGTCGGTGAGGCGTCCCTCGACGTAGGCGCGCGCGTAGATGCCGGGCGAGACGTGGCCCTGTACGTAGATCAGGTCGCCGCCGTGATCGCCGGAGGCGCCATGCCAGAAATGGCCGAAGCCGATGTCATACAACAGTGCCGATGACTGGAAGCTGGCAATGTGACCGCCGAGCTCGGAGGATTCCTTGTTGGCGCGCAGGATGATCGCCACGGCGTTCCAGCGGATCGCCGAACGGATCTTGTGTTCGATCTCGCGGTTGCCCGAGGACTTTTCTTCCTGCTCTGGCGGAATGGTATTGCGGTACGGTGTGGTCGCAAGGAAGGGCGGCATCGTCCCGGACCGCAGCGCTTCGTCGCGCACCTTGCCAAGTAGGTACCGCGCGCGCTCGGGTCCGACGTGCGCAATGACCGCTTTCAAAGAATCGACCCACTCCTGGGTTTCGCCCGGGTCGTGGTCATGCATCGTTCCCATGGTTGCCTCCTGGCTGCTTGCTTCGGTGTAATGAGATTGCGATAGCGCAAGCGATGCGCACCCGTTTCAATCGGACGGCAATCCCTGGACGCGGAAGAGTTCCTCCAAGTGCGGGCTCATCGGCAGGTTGAGGCGAACCCCCGACGGCAACGGCTTGAGGAGCCAGCGCTCGTAGATGGCGACAATCTCGCGGCTGCCCGCGAGCCGACGAAAGGCGCGCTCGACGACTTCGGCGAACTCCGGATCGTCCTTGCGGAACATGAGGGCATAGTCGGCATAGGTCAGAAAGTCGCCGACGACGCGGAAATCGGCTCGGGATTTCGTCTCTGCCAGGATCCCGTAGAGCTGCACGTCGTCGTTCGCGAAGGCCTCGGCCTTACCCATTGCCAGCATCTGGAACGATTCCTGGTGATCGCTCGCGAAAACGAATTTGATCCCCAGCTTCTGACGCTCCGCGAGCTTCGGGATTGCCGTTTCGTGGACTGTGCCGCGCGTGAGCATGACCGTCTTGCCCTCGAGGTTACGGAGATTCAGAATCCCGCTTCCCCGCCGCACGAGGAGCTTGGTGCCAGTGACGAACATCGTGGGCGAGAACGCGACGATCTTGCGCCGCTCGACGTTGTTCGTTGTCGAACCACAGTCGAGGTCGATCTCGCCCGAGGTCACGAGATCGAACCGGTTCTCCGGCGTCACCGGCCGCTGGACGACCCGGACGTCCTTTCCGAGTTCCTCCGCAATCACCTCGACTCGCAGAGGTCGAGCGAATAGCCTAACGGCTTTCGCCGTGCATCGAGGAACGCAAAGGGCGGGGAATTCTCACGATAGCCAATGCGTATTTCGCCGCTATCGTTGATCTTCTTGAGCGTTCCCGCGTAAGGTACCGCGAAGGACGCGTTGCGCTGCTGCGCGTTAGCCGGTTGAACCAAGCACAACGCCAGTGCTGCCGCCATCGTCGCCTTGAGAAGTCGCGAAAGCACCGGTGTCAGGACTACGGTTTCCTGGCGCACGAGGGCCGCGACCGACCCGGACGCTAAGCAGCCATGCGCACTCATCATAAATTCCTCCCCCTTCCGTCGTGACGGTATGACACCGTGCATGCGGTGGCGTCGGCCCTTTCTTGGAGCAGTGTTCGTGCCATCTCAGTGCAACATCGAAGCGTTCATTCAAGTCATTGATTGCGGAAAGGAATGGTGACTTGCGTGGTTCGTGAGAATGGGTGGAATGCGCGATGTCCCGGAATGTCACGCTGCGGCAAGCGCGGGAATCCGCACGTGTTGCCTTGCCCGTCGGAGCAATCGGCGCCATGCGCTGTGCGGATTTCATGCAGCAACGAATTGCAAGAGCCCCGCGGTCCGTTACGAAACTTCGCTCAAGGCAATTAGAAATCCTGCCACCTACGTTCATCTTGTCCACTTCGTTCGCACCTCTGGTGGTTCGCGGCACGATGACTCATACCGTAGGGCCAACCATGTCCTTCGCGCGAACCCATTGCGAAAACTGTTCGTCGGTCAGCAAACCGAGCTCGATGGCGGCTTCGCGGAGGGTCTTGCTTTCCGCATGTGCCTTCCTAGCAATGCGGGCGGCGTTTTCGTAGCCGATGTGCGGGTTGAGCGCCGTCACGAGCATCAGCGAGCTTTCAAGGTGGCGGCCGATGGCCGCCCGATCGGGCTCGAGACCGGCGACGCAGTGGCGATCGAATGACTCGCAGGCGTCGCCCAACAGCCGCGCCGACATCAGCAGATTGAAGATGATCACCGGCTTGAAGACATTGAGCTGAAGCTGCCCGCTCATGCCCGCAATGCCGATCGTCACGTCGTTGCCCATCACCTGCGCGCAGACCATGGTCATGGCCTCGGCCTGGGTCGGATTGACTTTGCCCGGCATGATCGATGAGCCGGGTTCGTTCTCGGGGATGAGGATCTCGCCGATACCAGAGCGTGGGCCGGACGCGAGCAGGCGAATATCGCCGGCGATCTTCATCAAGCTCACGGCCAGCCTCTTCAGTGCACCCGAAGCTTCCACCGCAGCGTCGTTGGCGGCGAGGGCCTCGAACTTGTTCTCCGCGCTGACGAAGGGGTATCCGGTGAGGTCGGCGATGTGCCACGCCACGCTCCCGGCGTAACCGAGCGGCGTGTTGAGCCCCGTACCCACGGCGGTGCCGCCGAGCGCGAGTTCGGCAAGATGGCCGAGACTGTTGCGCACGGCACGCATCCCATGGTCGAGCTGGGAGCGAAACCCCGACAACTCCTGGCCGAGTGTCAGCGGCGTGGCATCCATCAAATGGGTACGGCCGATCTTTACCACGTCGCCGAATTGTTCGGACTTGCGCTGCAGCGTGTCGCGCAATGCCTGCACGCGCGGCAGAGTGTGCTCGACGATCAGCCGGTAGGCAGCGATGTGCATCGCCGTCGGGAAGGTGTCGTTGGACGACTGCGACTTGTTCACGTCGTCGTTGGGATGGATGAGCGTTTTCGCATCGCCCAGTGCCCCGCCCGCCAACACATGGGCGCGCCGCGCGATGACCTCGTTGACGTTCATGTTGGTCTGCGTACCCGAGCCGCTGCCAGACGACGAGCGGAAACTCGTCGGGCCAGCGGCCGGCAACGATCTCGTCGCAGACCTCACCGATCACACGGCATTTTTGCGGGCTCAGCAGGCCAGCGTCGCGGTTTGTGAGCGCGGCCGCCTTCTTGAGAATGGCGAGGGCGTGGATCACCTCGGTGGGCATGCGGTGCCCGCCGATGTCGAAGTTTTGCTTCGAACGCTGCGTCTGAGCGCCCCAGTACCGGTCGGCGGGCACGTAAACGTCACCCAGCGTGTCGTGTTCGACGCGGTCACTCACCGGGGTATCCTCCTGTATCAATTGGGCCATAGAAGCAACGCGTGGCGGCGGCTGCAGTCAGTGGCAGGATCAATACGTGTAGAACATCCGCTGGATCTCTTTGGTATTGTTAGTCTTCGTCAGCGCCAACATCAACAGAATGCGCGCCTTTTGCGGGGTGAGCGTGTCCGACACGACGAAATCGAGTTCGTCGTCGTTCGCCTCGCCGTTGCGCACGACGGGGCCACCGCCGGTGCGCGAGCTACGTACGATGATCACGCCCTTCTTCCGGGTCTCGATCAGCGCGGGCTTGACCTGCGCGGCGAGACTGCCGTCGCCGACGCCGGCGTGAATGATGCCCTTGTCGCCAGCCGCCACAAAGGCGTCGAGCGGGACGCGGTTCATGTTGGCGTACCCGTATACGATGTCCACCGGCGGTAAGGTCTCGACGTTCGTGATGTCGAACTCGGTGTCCGTCGTGTGCTTGCGCGTGGAAGCTCGATAAAACGAGGGCTGGGCGCCGACCACGTATCCGACAAGGCCGAAATCGGGAGCGCGAAACGTGTCCAGTGTCATCGTGTTCACTTTCGTCACGTCGCGGGCGCTGTTGATCTGATCGTTCAGGCTGACGAGCACACCCCGGCCTGCCGATTCCTTGCTGGCAGCGACCGCAACTCCGTTGTAGATGTTGAATGGGCCATCCGCGCTCATGGCGGTCGAGGGACGCATCGCGCCGACCAGTACGACGGGTTTGCGACTCTTCACGACCAGGTTCAGGAAATAGGCGGTCTCCTCGAGCGTATCCGTGCCGTGGGTGATCACGATCCCATCGACGTCCGGTTGCGCCAACAGCACATTGATGCGCTTGGCGAGCTTCAACCAGACGTCGTTGGTCATGCTTTCGCTGGCGACCTGGGCCAGCTGCTCACCCTTGACGTTGGCCACCTTCTTGAGATCCGGCACGGCGTCGATCAGCTGCTCGACGGGAACTTTGGCGGCTGTGTAGCCGGCGACCTGCGTCGCCGTTGCAGCCGTTCCGGCGATCGTTCCGCCGGTGGCGAGAATCACGACATTGGGGCGTTGTTCCTGTTGAGCCCCTGCCGCCGCCGAGAGCATTGCGAATAACGCACAACCGGCGAGCCGCGCGGCGGTTTGCCACCTGGATTTGTGCATGTGCATGATCTTCTCCTTCTCAAACGTTAATGATTCGGACAATCGAGGACCGGTCGCCCGGATACTGTTGCCCATCACCGGCATTGGCGGCGGGGTCGATCATTCCGGCAGGCCGAGTCCGCGGAAGCTCTCTTCGAGCTGCGGACTGATCGGCAGATCGAGCCGTATGCCCGACGGCAAGCGTTTGGTGAACCATTTTTCGTAGGTCAACACGAGCTCGCGGCTTTCGGCGAGCCGGCGAAAGGTCCGTTCGACCACGGTAGCGAACGGCGCGTCGTCCTGCCGATAGGCGATCGCATAGGGGTCGTACGACAGGAAATCACCGACAAGCCGGAACTGTGCGCGAGCCCGGGTTTCCGCGAGCATTGAATAGATCAGCACCTCGTCATTGGCGAGCGCATCGGCCTTGCCCGACGTAAAGAGCTCGAACGTTTCCTTGTGGTCACCGCCGGTCACGAAAACGACGCCAAGGTGCTGCTTGTCCGACAGCGACTGGATCGCCGCCGCGTTCGTCGTGCCGCGAGTCACCGCGACGGTCTTTCCTCGCAAGTCCCGCCATGATCGGATGGGGCTGTCCTTGCGAACGAGCAGCTTGGTTCCGGTGATGAACATGACCGGGGAAAAGGCGACCAGCTTGCGCCGTTCGAGGTTCGCCGTCGTGGATCCGCACTCGCGGTCGATGTCTCCTGCCTGCAGAAGAGCGAAGCGGGTTTCCGGGGTGACCACGAGGTACACGACGCGCAGCTCCGCTCCGCCCAGCTCGTCGGTCACCTCCTCGACGATGGCGTTGCACAAGTCGATCGAATATCCCACGGGCCGCTTTGCATCGTCGAGAAACGAGAACGGCAACGAGTTCTCACGGTAGCCAAGGCGCACGACGCCGCTGTCTTTGATCTTCTTCAGCGTGCCGGTCAGGCGGTCGATGACGCCGGGGGGGGTGTCCTGCGCCGCCGCGAGCGCAGCGCAGAGCACGCACGCCGCAATCACGCCTCCGAGAATCCTTCGCATGGGAATCACCTGTCGCGAACTTTATGCAAGCGCCCGCCCGCTTACGCCGCGGCGACCGCTTCGGGAGACAGCATGTCTTCCTGGTCCACCCCCCGCGGTTCGCGAAGCTCACCTTCCCATTTTGCGACCACGGCCGTCGCCAGGCTGTTGCCGATCACGTTGGTCGCCGTTCGTCCCATGTCCAGAATCTGATCGATGCCCATGATCAGCAGCAGCCCCGCCTCCGGCAGGCCAAAGGTCGGCAGCACGGCGGCGACCACGACCAACGAGGCGCGGGGAACGCCGGCGATTCCCTTGCTGGTGACCATCATGACGAGCAGCAGAGTGACCTGCTGTGCGAATGTGAGATCGAAGCCAAAGGCCTGCGCGATGAACAACGCCGCAAATGCCTGGTACATCATCGAGCCGTCGAGGTTGAACGAGTAGCCGAGCGGGAGGACGAATCCCGTGATCTCGTTCTTGACGCCGAACTTCTCGAGCTGCTCCATCGTCTTCGGGTATGCGGCCTCGCTGCTGGCGGTGGAGAATGCGATCATCATCGGTTCGCGTATGAGCTTCAGCAGCGTGAACACCGGTCCCTTCAGAAACACGTATCCGGCCGCAATCAACACCAGCCACAGAAGCGCCAGGCTCAGGTAGAAACCGCCGATGAACTTGCCGTAAGTCAGCAACACCCCGAGTCCTTGCGTCGTGATCACCGAGGCCACAGCGGCAAAAACGCCGAACGGCGAAAAGCGCATCACGAAATCGGTGAGCTTGAGCATGACGTGCACGAGCTCCTCGATCGAGCCGACGAGCGTCTTCGCGCGCTGGTCCTTGAACGCGGCAATGGCGAACCCGAAGAAGAGCGAGAACACGAGGATCTGCAGAATGTTGTTGTTCGCCATCGCTTCGAAGACGCTTTTCGGGAATACGTTGGTAATGAAATCCTTGATGTTGAGTGACGCCGTCTTGAGGTTGGTGGCAGCACCGGCTTCCGGCAATGGCAATCCGAGATTCGTACCCGGCTGCAGAATATTGACCATCACAAGGCCCAGCGCCAGCGAGACCAGCGACGCTGTGATGAACCACGCCATCGCCTTCAAGCCGATCCGGCCGACGGCGCTGGCGTCACCCATGTGCGCTATGCCGGCCACCAGCGTCGCGAACACCAGCGGCGCGATGATCATCTTGATGAGCCGCAGGAACACGTCGGTCACGACGTTGAAATACCCGGCAATGTCCTTGGCCGCCTTGGCGTCGGGCGCCGCGATGTTGCAAACGTAGCCGACGACGATGCCGAGGATCATCGCGATCATGATCCAGGTGGTGAGCTTCAGTTTCATCGGGTGCCCCTCCTCATGCGCTCATTGGAGGCGTATTTGCGTACCTCGCGACGGGATGCTGCCGTCGCCTCCTTGCATCGTCCGTTCGTCTGCGCATTCCGCTTCCTCTTCGTTCAGGCGGCGCACACCTTCCTTCGAGCGCCCTCTACTCGCGCGCGCTCGGAAGGGCTTGCGGTTTGATAAGCTCTTCGGGTCGCAGGATCTCGTCGAGCTTGTCCTTCGACAACAGGCCCTTCTTCAGGACGATCTGGTACACGCTGCCGCCGGTTTCGTGCGCCTCAGCGGCGACCGCAGTCGCGTTCGCGTAGCCGATGTACGGATTGAGCGCGGTCACGATGCCGATGGAATTCTCGACAATCGAGCGGAGCCGGTCACGATTCGCGGTAATTCCCTTCACGCAGCGTTCCGCGAGGATCAGGCACGCATTGCGCAGATGGGTGACGCTCTTGAACAGGCTGTGGGCGATGATCGGCTCGAACGCATTGAGTTGCAACTGCCCGTGCTCGGCCGCGAAACTGACGGTTACGTCGTTGCCGATGACTTCGAAGGCGACCTGGTTCACCACTTCCGGGATCACCGGATTGACCTTGCCCGGCATGATGCTCGAGCCGGCCTGACGCGCGGGCAAGTTGATCTCGCCCAAGCCGGCGCGCGGCCCCGACGACAAGAGCCGGAGGTCGCTGCCCGACTTCGACAGCTTCACCGCGACGCGCTTCAGTACACCCGACAGCTGTACGAATGCGCCGCAATCCTGCGTCGCCTCGACCAGGTTGGGCGCCGTTACCAGCGGGATGCCGGTGACCTCGGAGAGGCGCTTGCAGACAATGCCCGCGTACTCCGGATGGGCGGTGATGCCGGTGCCGATCGCGGTCGCGCCCATGTTGATTTCGCGGATCAGAGCGGCCGCTTCCTTCAGCCGTTCCTCGTCCTCGCCGAGCATCACGGCGTAGGTCGAGAATTCCTGTCCCAGCGTCATCGGCACTGCATCCTGCAATTGCGTGCGGCCCATTTTCAGGATGTCCCTGAATTCGTTCGCCTTGTCCTCGAAGGCGTGCCGCAGCGTCGCCATGGCGTCGACCAGCCCGAATATGCCCGCATGGGTCGCGATCTTGAGGGCAGTTGGATACACGTCGTTCGTGCTCTGGCTCATGTTGACGTGCTCGTTTGGATGCAGGTACTGGTATTCGCCCCGGCGATGCCCCATGAACTCGAGCGCGCAATTGGCGATCACCTCGTTCGCGTTCATGTTGGTCGATGTGCCGGCCCCTCCCTGGATCACGTCCACGACGAACTGGTCGTGCAGCTTGCCAGCGCGCACCTCGTCGCAGGCCTTTACGATCGCGTCACACCGATCGCGGTCGAGTAGGCCCAGCGAGTGGTTCGCAAGCGCCGCGGCCTTCTTGATGGCCGCGAGCGCCCGGATCAGGTCGGGATAGATCGAGATCGGCGTGCCAGTGATGGGGAAATTCTCGACCGATGCTCTATTCTAAAGGATCCAGCGGCCACCGGCATGCTCCTCGCGCAACCCTTCAAGACGGGGGAAGAGTGTAAGCCTATGGAACAACTTGACGGGGGCGCGAACTTGATGCGAAATTATCATGATATGGCTCGAGCGGCGCATGCCAATACCGTCGAGACCGGTCATGGCCGCGCGGCCGCCCTCCTCCTCCATCGGCCACGCGATACCGATCGCGGCGGATAGGCCGCATGTTGCGAATTCTGAATGAAGCGCTTCAAATTTTGCGTCACGCAATCGAGGCTTCACGGTTGTCTGCATCGCTGAGCCGCTCGTACCGTGCGACATGGCGCGTGCCGTCCCTTGACCTCGAGCCGTTTGCCTCATGGAAACGAAATGGCTTGAAGACTTTCTGTGCTTGGCGGAAACGCGCAACTTCGCCCATGCTGCGTCGGACCGCCACATCACGCAGTCGGCATTCAGCCGCCGCATCATGGCGCTGGAGGAGTGGCTGGGCGTGACCCTCGTTGATCGCAGCGTGCACCCGGCGACATGGACGTCGGCTGGGTGGCTGTTCCGCCGACTCGCCGCCGACCTGTTGCGCGACGCGTACGCTGCGCGCACATTGGTGTGCGGCCATCAGCCGCTGGCCGACAGTACCAAGGTTGTCCAGTTCTCGGTGGCCCACACCTTGGTCTTCACGTTCTTTCCGAACTGGCTAAAGCATGTGCACAGCGATTTTGGTTCCCTGACGGCGCGTGTATTCGCCGTCAATGTGCCGGAAGGTGTGCAGCATCTAGTCGACAACAACTGCGACATCCTGCTGGCCTACCATCATCAGCAATTGCCGATCCTGCTCGACCCGAACCGCTTCCCCTTCCTGTTGCTGGGCGTCGAGCGGATACTGCCTTTCTCGGCCCCGGATAAGCGGGGTCGTCCGATCTTTCGCCTGCCCGGAACGAGGGCCGAGGCCGTGCCGTTCATGGCCTATTCAGCCGGTGCCTTCCTCGGCAATGTGGTCGAGATGATGCTGCTCAATTCACCGGAGCCCTACAACCTGCGACGCTGCCTCGAGACCCACATGTCCGAGGCGCTCAAAGCCATGGTCGTGGCCGGCCACGGAGTCGGTTGGCTGCCCGAGAGCTGCGTAACCGACGAACTGAGGGACGGCCGGCTAGTACCGGCTGGCCCCGCTGCGTGGACGACAAGTCTCGAAGTTCGCCTGTACCGATCGGCGACCAACACCAAGCCGATTGTTGCAAAGCTGTGGTCGTTCATCAGCAGCGAGCTGTCTGAGGTTGACCGTGAGAAACGTACTTCATAGCTGACGCGTGCGAAATACGCCAATTAACACGACTAGGTATTGGCTAGGGCAGGCAAACACGAGAGCTTGGAGGAATCGCTCAAGCGCGCCGGCATAAGGAATTTCCGCTGGCACGACTTGCGGCGGTTCCGGTGCAACAGCGGGCGTCGGCTAGACTGCGTTGCCGACGGAGACGCCCGATGACCAAAC
>VBCY01000152.1 GCA_005882995.1 Betaproteobacteria bacterium | reverse complement strand
ACGCAGCGAGTGTAAGCGTAGATGATGGCGGTGGCGATCAAGGCGGCGATGCCGAAAAACACCATCACCTTGAGCAAACCGTCGATCAGCTCGCCGATCAGCTTGGCGAATCCGATGACGTGGATCTTGACTTTGGGCGTCTCTCCCTTGGCTCGCACCTTCTCCAGGTTTTGAGCCAGCTCGTACTTGTCGCGGATCTTTTCATCGAGGACCTTGGACAATCCGTGATAGTCGATCGGCTTGCCACTGCCCGCTTCCTTGTCAAGCAGTGGCACGAAGATCATGCTCGACTTGAAATTGTTGGCCACCAGGCTGCCGACAATGCCCGAACGGGCGATGTTCTGCTTCAACTGCTCGACGCTTTGCGGCGAGCCGTTGTAGGAGTCCGGCATGACGGCGCCGCCCTGGAAGCCCTCTTCGGTCACTTCGGTCCAGCGAACCGCCGGGGTCCACAGCGACTTCACCCACGCCCGATCTACTCCCGGTGTGAGAATCAGCTCGTCGTTGACCTGCTTCAAGACTTCCAGGTACTGCGGGTCGAAGACGTCGCCGTCTGTGTTCTCGACCACCACGCGGATGGCGTTGCCCAGGCCGCGCAGATCCTTCTGGTAGGTGAGATAGTTCTTGATGTAAGGCTGGCTCTGCGGAATCATCTTCTCGAAGCTCGCGTTCAACACGAGCCTGGTCGCCGCGATATAGCCGAGGACCACGGTGATGATCCCGCAGATGATCACCATCGCCAGCCGGTTGTTGAACACCAGCCGCTCGAGGAGGTTGCCAGAGCTCAGGTCGAAGTCGGCGAGCTTGCGCACGACCGGCATCTGGTCGAGATCCGTGGAAACAGCAGCCATTTGGGTTCTCCTCGTTCCGCGCAGCGCTCTAGCGCGCTGCGGCGGCTTCTCCGATCGCGACGCCGCGCGGACCTGTCAACGCAAATCGCCCTTCGCCAACGTCCGCGATTGCGGTCAAGGGCATCGGATTCTTCAATGTCATCCGCGCAAAGGTCAGCCCGGCATCCGTCGAAGCCGCCAGTCGGCCACCGGCGTCGGCGAGGACCAGCGAGCCCTGCGTCGACCTTGTCGCGCCGACGATCGTTGCCGGCAGGCCGGCATTGATCTTGGTCCAATGCGCGCCACCGTCATCGCTGCGGAACACATTACCGCGGAGTCCGTAAACCACAACGGTATTCTTGTCATCGGCGACTCCAAACAAGCTGCCGTTGTACTGTGGTGAAACAGCCTTGAAACGCTGTGCAGCGGTGTCGAGTTTCATCACCAGCCCGCCTTCGCCCGAAATGTAGAGCGCTCCCGCGGCCGGGCGAATGGCGTAGAGGTTGAAGAATTTCGGGTTATCGGTGCGATCGAACCACGGTTGCCAGGTCTTGCCGCCATCGGCAGTCTTGAAAATCAAGTTGTAGGCGCCCACCGCGTAGCCGTTCAATGTGTCGGCAAACCACACATCGAGAAACGGCTTATCCGCTCCTTGGTCCTTGTAGCGCTGCGCCTCGGCGAGCAACTTCTTCGCCTCTTCCGACGCAGGGTCCGCAGCAACCTTGTGCTCCATCGCGCTGACCAGCAGATCGTTCGCCGTGAGTCCGTTCAACTGCAGATCCCACTTCTCACCACCGTCGCCGGTGTGCAGGATAACCCCGTCATGACCGACCACCCAGCCCTGCCGATCGTCGACGAAATACACCGCGGTGAGGTCCGAAGCAACCGGCACCGGCGATTGCTTCCATGTCGCGCCACCGTCAGTCGATATGACGATGTGCCCGCGTTGCCCGACGGCGACGAGGCGATCCTTCGTCCACGTCACCGCCTGCAGCAGGCTTTTGCTCGCCAGTGGTGACATCAGCGCCGGCGTATCCAGGACGTCCGCGAAGCCCGCGCAAGTGCCAGGTAGCGGAAACGCGAGGACGGCGGCCGCAACGAGCCGTGCCATCATCGCAGTTGAAAGAGGTTTCGTCATCAGCTCCTCCGTGGACTCAAGCTGCCCCGGCACGTCGACGCAATGCGCTGCGCCGGGGCTTACTGATTTATACCGCGCTCTTACGCATCGACCTCAGCGCAACCCGGCGCCCGCCAGCGCCTCGGACGCCCAGAAACTTTCGGGCGGCATCTCCGTGAGGTACTTCACGCCGGAATAGGGGCCCAGCAAGCCGGTGATGTTGTACAAGCCGGAACTAAAGTCGTAGAACCCCTGTGTGTCGTTGAAGGGTGCCTGAACGTCGTAGCTGAACGACGGAAAGGAGAACCCCGACCGGTAGAGCTGTCCGCGCGCGTCATACTCGTCCGACGCGACCGCGGTCCAGCTGTCCTCATCGATATAGAAAACGCGTTTGGTATAGATGTGACGCTTGTCAGGCTTCAACGTCGCCTCGACCACCCACACACGATGCAGCTCCCAGCGCACTACGTCAGGATTCAAATGGTTCGGTTTGGTAACGTCGGCAGGAGCGGCGAAGTAGCTCAGCTTGTAGTTGCTATAGGGAATGTACATCTCCTTCTTGCCGATCAGCTTGAAATCGAACCGATCCATGGC
>VBCY01000151.1 GCA_005882995.1 Betaproteobacteria bacterium | reverse complement strand
ATGGTGTCGAGAACGTTGGCCGTACAGATGAACATCACGCTCGACAGATCGAAGGGCACGGCGAGGTAGTTATCGCGGAAGGTCGAGTTCTGCTCGGGGTCGAGCACCTCGAGCAACGCCGATGAGGGGTCGCCGTGAAAGCCGCCGGCTCCAAGCTTGTCGACCTCGTCGAGCATCATTACGCAGTTGCGCGTTGCGACCTTGCGCAGATTCTGGATGATGTTCCCCGGCAGCGCACCGATGTAGGTTCGCCGGTGTCCGCGTATTTCCGCCTCATCGTGCACGCCTCCCAGGCTTGCGCGCACGAACTTGCGGCCGGTCGCCTTGGCGATACTCTGCCCAAGCGAGGTCTTGCCTACGCCGGGCGGACCGACGAAGCACAGGATCGCGCCCTTGCCCGAAGGATTGAGCTTGCGCACCGCGAGATACTCGAGGATGCGCCGCTTGATCTTGTCGAGCCCGTAGTGGTCTTCATCGAGGATGCGTCGCGCCTCGGCGATGTCGATGGCCGGCTCGCGCTCGGCCGCCCAGGGCAGATCGATCAGCCAGTCGAGATAGGTGCGGATCATCGAATATTCGCCCGCGCCTTCCTGCATCCGCTCCAGGCGCTTCAGCTCCTTGCGCGCCTGCTTCTCGACTTCCTCGGGCATCTTCGCCTCGGTGATCGCCTTGTCGAGCTCCGCGATCTCGGCGCCGCCCTCCTCACCTTCGCCCAGCTCCTTTTGAATCGTGCGCATCTGCTCGCGCAGCAAATGCTTGCGATTCATGTCGCCGATCGATTCCTTGGTGCGTTCGTCAATCTCCTTGGATACCTTGAGTACTTCGATGCGGTGCGAAAGCAGCTCCAGCAGCTTGTCCAGCCGCGCCTTGAGATCGAAAGTCTCCAGTAGAGATTGTTTTTCTTCGGCGCTGACGTCCATCAAGCCGGCGATGAAGTCGGCGAGCCGCGCCGAACCCTCCACCGCCTGCAGCGCCGCGACCATCTCTTCGGGAACCTGCGGCAGCAGCTGCAGGATTTCGGTTGCCTTCTCTCGAAGGCTGAGGGCACGGCCCTCGATGTCCGTGTCGGGGCGCTCGGGCTCCTCGATGGGCTGGATTCGCGCGACGGTAAACGGATAGCCTTCGAGAAACTGCAGGACACGAAAGCGCTGCGTGCCCTTGCAAATCGCATGATGTGATCCATCGGGCGCGGTGATGTAGCGCAGCACGGTGGCAGTGGTGCCGACCCAGTGCAGATCGTCGGGACCGGGTTCCTCGGTCTCAGGTTTGCTCTGCAGAAGGATGCCGAGTGGACGCTGCTCGCGCGCGGCGTATTGCGCCGCGGCACGCGAACGCTCTCGCCCCATGGCAAGAGGCACGACCAGTCCGGGGAACAGAACGAGATTGCGAACCGGCACGATGGCGACCGCGTCTTCGGGAAGCGGCCGTACCGTTCCTTCCATCGACTGGCGTGACTCCGCGGCGGAGGGTTCCACGCGCGTGGTCGCGTCAGCGCTCACGGGATTGGCATTGTCAATCGTCTGTTCGTTCATAGAGCGTCATTCAAGCCGTCTTGCTCAGCTTGAGCACAAGACAGCCATTGATGAGCTGCCGCGTTTCCGCGCTCAGCGCTACGTCGGGCAATCGGATGCGTCGCTCGAAAAAGCCGTAGGGAATTTCCAACTGCCGCACTTCGTGTGCGATGCCGGCCAATGAAGGGGGCCGCTCCGCGCGTATGACCAGTGCGCCAGGCTCGTTTGTGATCTCGATTCGCTCCGCGGGAACACCCGGCAGCGCGACCACGATAATGAACTCTCGGTCGTCCTCGAACACGTCCGCCGGCGGCTCCCACACCGCTTGTGCCCTCGGCGAGCCTGCAAGGTGGAAGAACTGGCGCTGCATGCGTTCCGCCTGCTCCATGAGCTCCCAGGCCTGTGCCCACATCCAGTCGTTCGGATTCCTAAGTGACATGATCTGAGTCAGCAAATGAGGGCGAATGGCGCGCCTTCAAGCTCTTTGGCCGAATCCCCCCGGACTGGTTCCAGAGTTTTATTGAGGGTGCTCGCTACTCCGAAAGGGGCTGGCGCAGACGCGGATCCGCCGAGAGGTGAAACGAAGCACGATCATCGCAAGTGCAATGGCCAGGGGCACGTCCGGCATACCCGAAGGCCACGTCTTCATCCGGCGTGCGTAGCGCCCGGGTCAGCGAACGTTAACCGCGTCGATAAAGGTGCTCTTGTCGCTAGCGTCGGTGCCCGTAAAGGCAATGGTATGTGGACCGCTGGTCTATATCTGAAAAGGAATGCTGAACGCAGTGAAGTCAGTGCTCGGCGGAAACACCACATCGCCCACCTGCATTCCGTCCACGGTGACCATGACTGGCTGAAGATATGGTGTGATGCAGCAAGCTCGCTGCGCCGCCTTGAACGACAGCGTATAGCTCCCCGAAGCCAGATCCACCGTCTGCGCCATCGTTCCCACACTCTGGATAAAAG
>VBCY01000639.1 GCA_005882995.1 Betaproteobacteria bacterium | reverse complement strand
GCTTCGGCGCACACATAGAATTTGCGCTTGCCACGACCGGACCGTGGGTCGACGCCAAGAGCCCGGTGAAGGTCATGCGATTCAAGGCCGCTAAGGGGGAAACGCTGCATTTTCGGGCCAGTGGCTCCGACGCGGTCGAGGCGCTCGCGGCCATCGTCGCGCTTGTCGAACGGGGCTTTGCGATCGAAACCGTGGAAGCCCCTCAGTCGCCGCAAAAGTGATGGAAAAACGGTTCGCAGGCCGGCCGGCTTCCCCTGGAATCGCGCTGGGTGCGTTGTTCCCATTGACCATCGGTACCGGTGCGCGGGTCGCCTCGGGTGCCGCGGAATCCGAAGCGGAGGCGCTGCGCTCGGCGCTCTACGCCGCGCGAGCCGATTTGAAGGGTCTCATCGAGCGGTCGACCGGGGACGCGGCGGCAATCCTGGAATTCCAGGTCGCGCTGCTCGAGGATGACGTGCTCGCTGAGCCCGCTTTCTCGGCCATTGCTGCCGGCCGCGTCGCGGATCACGCGTGGCTCCATGCGATGCAACAGGAAATCGCCGGTTATGAGCTGTCCGATGATGAATATTTCCGAGCGCGCGCTGCCGACCTTTATGACCTCCGCGACCGCGTGCTCGCGCATCTGACGGGATCCGCGATCGAGGCTGCGGTACCACCCGGAGCCATTGTGGCTGCAGTCGACCTCGCGCCTTCGCGTTTCCTCGGCATTGATTGGTCGTGCGGTGGGGCACTCGTGCTGACGGCCGGCAGTACGACCAGCCATGTCGCGATGCTCGCGCGCTCCCGCGGCATTCCTGCAGTCACCGGTCTCGGTGTCGATCTGGCCGAGCTTTCCGGTCAGGCGCTGGTCGATGCGCATCGCGGCATGCTGATCGTCAATCCGGGACCTGCAGCCCGAGCGCAGTTCGACTGCGATGCGAAAGCGGACGCCATCGCACGCGCACTAGCAGCGGCTGCTGCGATGCGGCCGGCCGTGACCGCCGACGGCACCCCGATCCGGATCATGCTCAACATTTCCGATCCCCGCGAGCTGGCCGATCTCGATCCGGCGATATGCGACGGCATCGGCCTCGTCCGAACCGAGTTCCTCTTCCACGACCGGCATGGACTGCCCGACGAAGAGCAGCAGTATGCTGTCTACCGGCGAATCGCCGAATGGGCGCAAGGTCGGCCGGTGACCATTCGAACGCTCGACGCGGGCGGTGACAAGCCGATTCCGGGCTTTACACCCGCCGCAGAGAGCAATCCCTTTCTCGGCGTGCGCGGACTCCGTCTTTCGCTTGCGCGGCCCGACGTCTTTCGCACGCAATTGCGCGCGCTGGCCCGCGCCGCGATGCACGGCCACGTCAAGATTATGCTGCCGATGGTGACGCAGCCGCGCGAGTTGGCGCTTGCGCGCAGCATTCTCGACGCCGAGGTCGGGGCACTGGCTGCGGCAGGCATTCCTGCCCGACGCGCGAGCCTCGGCATCATGATCGAGGTACCGGCGGCTGCGATTGCCGCCGATCAATTCGACGCTGATTTCTTCTCCGTCGGGTCGAACGACCTCGCGCAATACGTGGCAGCCGCCGGCCGTGATATCGGTGCCGTCGCCGACTTGGCGGACCCCACGCAACCGGCAATGCTGCGGCTGTTTCGACACGTGGTGGGCGCGGCGCGTGCGCGCGACATCGATCTCAGCCTTTGTGGTGACGCGGGGGGTGACTCTCGCACCATCCCTGCGCTGCTCGCCACCGGACTGCGCTCGCTGTCGATGGCGCCGGCACTCGTCGGTGGCGCAAAACGTGCCGTCGCGGCTATCGATCTGCGCTCCATCCCGGAGTCCGAGCGATGGCCGACCTGAAGCCGGAACGCGAGCGCGCAGACAGCGTCGGCGCTTACAAGGGTGTGCTGAAACGGGTGCTCGACACGCGCCCGTCCGGAACGCGTCATCGCCTGGCGATCGCGCTGGGAAAGAATCGTTCGTTCATCTCGCAGATTGCCAATCCGGTGTACACAGTGCCGATCCCGGTGCAACATCTCGAAACGATCTTCGAGATCTGCCACTTCACGGTTGCCGACCGACGCGAATTCCTGGTTGCATATGGCGAAGCACATCCGCGACGGCTCGATCTGGTCAGGAAGCCCGCGCGCGCGCGCAAGCTCACGCTCACGGTGCCCGATCTAGGCGACGCACGGCGAAACCGGGTGCTCGACGAGACGATCTCCGAAATCGCGCGCAGGCTGGCCCGCTTCAGTGAAGAGGAATAAGACCCGCGGAGGAGTCCGATGAAGAAACTCATCAATGACCCCGAGCGGGTGCTCATCGAGAGTCTGGAAGGCTTCGCGGCTGCCCACGCCGACGTTGTTTCGCTCGGCGCCGAGTACAAATTCGTCCGCCGCCGCAAACTTCAGTCTGCCAAAGTGGCGCTGATTTCGGGTGGTGGCTCGGGGCACGAGCCACTGCACGCCGGCTTTGTCGGTCACGGCATGCTGGACGCGGCCTGCCCCGGTCAGGTGTTTACGTCGCCCACGCCTGATCAGGTGGTCGCGGCTGTCGAAGCAGTGGAAACTGGCAACGGCTGCCTTTTGATCGTCAAGAACTACGAGGGCGACGTGATGAATTTTCACATGGCCGCGGACCTCGTAGGCAAAGATATTGCGACGGTCGTGACCGACGACGATGTGGCCGTCGAAAAGTCGACTTGGTCGACCGGTCGCCGGGGCGTTGCCGGTACGTTGATCGTCGAAAAGATCGTCGGTGCCTCAGCCGAGCAGGGAGCCTCGCTGTCGCAACTGAAGACGCTGGGCGAATGCGTGAACCGACAGACGCGCTCGATGGGCGTCGCGCTCACGTCATGCACCGTTCCGGCTGCCGGGAAGCCGACATTCACGCTCAGCGATGATGAAATGGAGCTCGGCGTCGGAATCCATGGCGAACCCGGCCGACGCCGCGTCAGGCTGTCATCGGCCGACGCGATTGCGGACGAAATGGTCGGCGCCATCCTGAAGGATCTCGACCCAGCCCCCGGCGCGGAAGCCTTGCTCCTCATCAACGGATTCGGAGGCACGCCGGCGATGGAACTGTACTTGATGGTCAATTCGGCGCTGCGCGTGCTGCGGGGAAAGAACGTGCGCGTGTCTCGCTATCTCACTGGCAGTTACGTCACATCGCTGGAGATGGCCGGCTGCTCGATCACCGTCAGCCTGCTCGACGATGCACTCCGAAAGTTGTGGGACGCGCCCGTGCACACGGCGGCGATGCGCTGGGGGATCTAGCCGATACCAAGCGCCGCTTGCCGCCCGCTATGACCGCGGACCTGGGCCAGATCGTCGAAGGCGTGTTGCTGGTTTTCGCCGCGCTCTTCCCGATCGTTAATCCGCTCGGCGGCGCGCCGATCTTTCTCGCGATGA
>VBCY01000150.1 GCA_005882995.1 Betaproteobacteria bacterium | reverse complement strand
TCGTCATTAGAGCTGCCCGTCCATTGGGGGCGGAAGCAGCCGCTTTGCAACAGGAGATGTCATGCAATTCATTGAGCAATCGCATCGCGAATTTGATGGAGTCAAGTCTTCGAGCGGAGCCGGTGTCCGTGTCAGCGGACGATGCCGATGGAGCGGTCTGACGGCGATCGCCGCAACGGCAATGTGGGCGTCGACGTGCCTGGCAGCAGGGACGCAGCTCGTGCAAACGATCGTCGTACCCGGAAAGCCGCTTGTCTCTTACGACATAAGCTGGGTCGATCCGACCCGTCATCACTATTATCTGGCGGACCGCTCTAATGCGGGTGTCGACTTTTTCGACACGCGGACCAACGAATGGATCGGACGGGTAGGTGGATTTGCCGGGTTCACTGGATCCAACGATACGAGCGGTCCGGATGGAATAGTCGCCGACGGTAATTTTCTCTATGCCGGCAACGGCGATAGCACGTTGAAGGTCATCGATGTCAGCAGCATGCAAATCATAAACTCGGTCAACACGGGTGGCGTGAAACGCGTCGACGAGATGGCGATCGATACTGCGAGCCAGCGACTCCTTGTCGTCAATAATGCGGACGATCCGGCCTTCATGACGTTGATCTCCACCAAAGACGGGAATCCGATCCTGTTCCATCACGTGGTCGTGCCGGGGGCGACCGGAGGGCTCGAGCAACCGACGTGGGACCAGAAGACGAAGCGCTTTTACATCTCGGTCCCCGAGCTCAACGGCGATGCCGCGCAGAGCGGAGTCGCGGTGTTCAATCCGCGAACGGGCGAGGTCGAGACGGTGTTCAACGTCGGCAACTGCGGTCCATCGGGAATTACCCTTGGACCGAGCCAGCATCTGCTTCTCGGTTGCGCGCAGCCTCCGTCGATCGTGATCAACGCGGAGACCGGCGCCATTGTTGCGATGGTTCCACAGGTTGGAGGCTCTGACGAAGTGTGGTTCAACAGCGGTGACGATCGCTATTATCTCGCCGCGCGGAACAACCCGGGCGGGCCTGTGCTGGGGATCATCGACGCGGACACCAATCAGTGGATCCAGAACGTGCCGACTGCGCCGAATTCGCACTCCGTCGCTGCGGATCCTCGCTCGAATCAGATCTACGTACCGTTAACGGCGAATCCGGCATCGCCATGTCCTCTGGGCTGTATCGGTGTTTTCCAGGATACCGACGAGAAGTAACGCCGGCAAACGTGGGCGCAGCATCAGTAAGGGCGCGGCGTAACGAATGCGTCGCGCCCTCTTCTTATTCTCGTGCCGCGGGGCGTTTTCGAAGGTCACGTGGTCCCTGAATCGTGCGACACTGTCGCGACCTTTGTGCAGACCTGCGAGCGCGACAAAACATGCTATCCGCCCGATTCGGCAGCGAGTGCGGCCCCCGCCAACGGATGCTTGCGGCTACGGCGGCGATCTGTCTCGCCGCATGCACTTCCATGGCCGCTCGCAGCGCCGCGGACTATGAGAGGGGTTCCACCGCGGAAGCGCAATTCCGCAAGGACGCTGCCGCCTGCGAAAAACAGGCCGAAGCGAGCGCCAAGGAATTTGGCTACGGTCCTTATGACCCTACGCATGGTGCCTACAACCGGATGTTCGATATGTGCATGCGTACCAGCGGTTATTCGTTCAAGCCGCAGCCTTGAAGCCATGTCCGCAACCGGCGATATTTCGCGCAGGATTATTTCGAAGGCGCTGTTGCGTTCAGCTCCCGCAGCCGCTTGACGGTCCATCGCTCGACCAGAATCCGTTCGCAAACCTTGAACAGAAGATAGAACACCAGACTCAAGTAGGCCGAGCCTACCAGCTCGATGAATTGCTGCAGGGCGCCGTCTTCGACAACCACCCATCCGTAGTCCAGAAAGAGCTCGACGTTTTTCTGCAGCAGCACGAACAGGTTCACGGAGGACACCCCGAAGAGGATGAAGAAGGCGCCCGCCATCACAAACGTGAGCCGAGGATGGGCGTAGAGAAAATCGACCCAGTGTCGCGCCTTCATGGTTGGCGTCCCTTGCCGTCTGCGGCCCCGGGGGGAGAAAATGTCATCATGCCTGGATCCATATCGTCTGCTCGATTTCCATTATGAAACTGATGCCGCAAAGCTGGTCGGCTTTTCTGTTCAGGCATCCGCTCCTGACGTTCATATTGATGGGCGCATTTTTCCTGTCATTCGGCGTGCTCTCCGTAAATCTGTTCTTCCTGCTCAAGGCTAATATCAAGCTGTTCATCGATTACGGCCTCATGGTGATCGACGATGGCGCGCTCGATCAACTTCTGGAGCTGCTGGGTCAGACCTATCTCTGCGTCATGTTCCTCGCTTTTTTTTCGATCTCAGAGCGCATCCTCGTCAAACGACTCACGGCGCAGCGGCTCGCCGCGCTGGGGCCGCCACCTCGGTCCGAAGATCAAGCGTCGTGATGATGCCGGACATGGACTCTGTCTCGCAACCGTGGCCGGGTCGACGCTCGCCGCCGGCAATTTCACACTGACATTTGTGGTAGCGTGTCGGGCTTCGTGCGCGCCCTTGCAAGGCCGCATTAAAGAGGGTCGCTGATGAATCTGGCTGTCAAGCCATTACTTGCGGTTTTGTTTCTAACGCTCATTGTCGCTGCGGCCGCTGCAGAGGGCACGCTCGAAGAAGGTCTGGAAGCGTACCGACAAGGCGATTATGCCAAAGCCGCAACGGTATGGCATCCGCTCGCGGACAAAGGAGACTCCGAAGCGCAGTATCGGCTGGGCACGCTTTACGCGGAGGGCAAGGGCGTCGAGCAGAACGACACGACCGCGATGGCATTGTTTCAGCGTGCTGCCGACCAAGGCAACGCGCTTGCGCAATATAACGTCGGCGCGAGCTATGCGGCCGGTCTGGGCGTCACCAAGAGCGACGCCGACGCGGCGAAGTGGTTCAAGCGCGCCGCGGACCAGGGCATGGCCTACGCACAACTCAATCTCGGTCTGATGTACTCGGCCGGCCGAGGCGTCTCACTCGACAATATGGAAGCAATGAAGTGGTTGCAGCTCGCATTGTTCGGGCTGCCCGCAGGTGGCGTTCGTTCAGACGTCGCTAAAGCGATCGAGGACCTTAGCGCCAAGATGACGCCCGATGAGCTTCGCGAGGTGAAGCTTCGCGTGCGAGCGTTCAAGGCCAAGGGCGAAGCGAAGTAGTTCGATCGGCCGCGCAACAAAGCACTCTGATCGTACAACGGAGTCCTCGTGATGCCTCATCGCTTGCTGTGCGAGCTCGGTTCCTTGCTGCTGCTCGGTCCTGTAGTCGTAATGTCGCGCGCAAATGTCGAAGGGTCCTCGTAGGCGCGCATCTCGGCGCGCTCGGATGTGGAACGTTTGCGAGCCGACGCGGGTTGCTTTTTCGCGTGTCGCTGCAGCTGCCGCTTTCGACGGGCTGTCGCAGCGCGCCGTGCAATCACCAAACTGATGACCAGACCAACGATCAGCCAAAGCCCGATCAGCGTGTTCACGCGCCCTCCCGAGCGTTGCCTGCGAACGCAGAAGCATGCAATGGCCCGGGCAACGCGTCAATCGGATCGCGTGCCGCCCATGTCGTACTCCACAACTCGCGTCGATCATTCGCTGCGTGGGCCCGTCTGTCGCCTCAAATGTAAAGCGAGCACTTTCCATGACAGCATTCCGCACTTCCGAATCCCGCCCCGGAACGTCGTGTCCGTATACCGGCAAGTAAAGCGCTCCCCACTCAACGACGTGCATCATGTGGCGGAACACGTCATGGGTCCGATCAGGGTCGACTCGCGGATCGATTCGAATCTGCGGAACGATGGTAGCGAGCGCAGGAAGTCAGCGCCGCAGGAGATCCCGTTACTGCCCGCCACCGTACGCTGGATGTCGACCCTTCCCGCCGAGTTTCAGCCTGTCGCCATCGTCGCAACCTTTCCACGCATCGCCAATGAGCTCGCGGCGCTTTGGGGGATACCGGACGCCCTGCCGAGCTATCTCAGCGATCTGCTGGTCGACACGCGTGGAGGCCGCAGAGGTTTCCCTGTCAGGATTCTGAGGGAACTGCACTCGCTCAGGGCCTGTTACGTCGGATTGCATCCCGAGCGTTCGGATCTATGGAGCAGGCCTCGCGTCAAGTAGTGCCGGGGACGTTCCCTTCAGACGTCAGTTTTCCGTTGGTTCAGTAACACGGCCCAGTACAGGTCTTCGGACGATCCCCTTGGTTCGGATGCCCTTAATTCGAGATGGCGATGCGTTTCATAGATGCGGATGAAATCAGAAGCGTCCTGACCTTTCCGCTGCTTGTTGCCGCCTTGGAGGCTGCCCATCGCCGGCCGAAAATCGAAGTTCAGGACGCTGTCCTCGGCAATGAGAAGGGCCAGTATTTTGTGCGTCACGCTGTCGATAGCGGCAGGTACATGGCGAGCAAGTTAATAACAAGCTTTCCTGCAAATCTCGATAGTGGCGCATTGCCCGCCGTGCAAGCCATCTGCGTCCTGTTCGATGGCAGCAACGGGCGACCTCTCGCCGTCATCGACGGCACTGAAATCACGTACTGGCGAACCGCCGCAGATTCCGCGCTCGGTGCCAAGATCCTCGCGCCGCTCAGCCCTGAAACACTGCTGGTGGTCGGTGCTGGTGAAATGTCGACTCGCCTGATTCACGCGCACCTGCGGTCAGACCATCGCTTCGGCGCGTGCTTGTTTGGAACCGTACCCAAGAGCGCGCAGCGCAAGTGGCGGCGCGATTGACCGAAGAAGGCGTCGAGGCGGAACGGTTCGAGGATCTCGCCGCAGCGACCCGCATGGCCGACATCATCAGTACATGCACGCGATCGCACGAGCCTCTCGTTCTGGGCGCCAACTTGAAGCCTGGAGTTCACCTCGACCTTGTTGGCGGGTACACGCGAGATACCCGTGAGGCGGACGACGAGGCCGCGCGCAGGGCGTTAATCTTTGTGGATCGTCGCGAATCCGCTTTCGCCGGCGTAGGCGACATCTTGCAGCCTATCGCCAGTGGCGCGATTCGAGAGGCCGATGTCTTGGGCGATCTGTACGATCTCGTCGGCGGTCGCGTCGCGGGTCGCAGGTCAGCTTCCGACATCACCTTCTTCAAGAACGCAGGCGGGGGCCATCTGGACTTGATGACCGCGGAGTTGATCGTTCAAAGACTCATCAGTCAGAACGATGTTTCCGAATGACCGTTTCGTGGCGCGGACGACTGCGTGGGGCCGAACTGCGATCATCAGCGGGTAAGGCCGTGAGCGGCGGGTGCCGGCAGAGAGTCTCGAACTCCCGACCTTCGGTTTACAAAACGTTTTCGTACTTACGGCAGTACCGGCGAAGAGTGCTCATCGGTACTGCCAATCGGAGCGAGCCCCATAGGCCAAAACCTGGCGCCTATTAGCGCCGGTAAATCTCGTAAATCAAACCATTCGTCAACGACACGACGAATAGGTTGCCGTTTGGTCCGGTTTGCAGATCGGTGACGATACCGAAGTTTCTGCCGAAGAGCAGAGTTTCACTTTCTGTAATATCGAACTTGCAGACATTGTCGGCAACCCGATCGGCAAGGCGAGGATCATCAACCGCGATGTTCGTCCGGTCGGCGGTCAGTTTGAAGCGGAACAAATGCCCGCCTTGGAGGAAGGTACGCGCGCCGCCCATGAACAGGTTACCCTGATATTCGGGTCCTAGCGCGCCACTCTTCATGAAGCCGATACCGGCGGGCGCCACTTCAAATTTCCAGCTCAGTTCAGGATCTTTATGGAATGAGCCAGGCAGCACGAACAAACGCGACAGCGCGTCTTGAGGCGTGTCGGCGATGTTGGTCGGCGGCCAGCGATTCTGTTGCAAACCGAAATAAGCGCCACCGATACAAGGATCGCTTTGGGGGCTGGTTTCGATAGCCTTGTATTCGGCGATGCGCGAGACGGGTCCGCGAATCTGCACCCAGCCGCTGTTCATTCCCGGCGGGACTCGGCTCAGCTGGGTGAACGAATCGTCGCCGTTCTCTTCGAGCCAGAGGCTTCCCGCCACCGGATCGAAGTCCATGCCGAAGCTGTTACGGACCCCGTAGGCAAAGACCTTTTGGATATTGGCACCCACTTCGCCGCCGATGCCGGCGCCAACTGCGAAGAACGGATTGTCGGAAGGCGTCGAGCCGTCGTCGTTGAGTCGAAGAATCACTCCGGTGAGATGCGCGTTGTCGGGCATGGGTCCGCCGAACTGATCGTCCGCGACGACGGGTCCGGGGCAGACAGCCGTGGGACCGCATGGCAAGTTCTGCATCCATCCACGGCGGCCGTTGTCGCCGATGACGATGTAGAGTTTCCCATCGGGACCGAATTTCAACACACCGCCGTTGTGATTACCGCGAAGCGTCTGCCCCGCGTCGGCCTGAAATGCGTGCAGCAGGATGAGATTACGATCGAAGGCTAGTGTCGATCCGTTCCAGATGAACCGGTCGACGCGATTGCCCAGCAACGGAACGTCGGCAAGATTGGCGGAATCGGCGCCGGTCGAACTCTGGGTCCAATATAGATAGATGCTCGGGTTGGCTGGAAAGGCAGGGTGCAGCGCAATGCCGAGCAACCCCCGTTCGACTGCGGAATTGACCGGTAGATCTAATGCAGTGCTTTGAATGACGTTATTGACGATCCTCTGCACCTTGCCAGTGGCCTTTTCGAGGACCAGGATGTCGTTCGTTCCGATGAAAGCCATGCTGGTTGGCTGGTTGAGACCGACAGCCACCTTCCGCACGGCGAGGTCCGGATCGACAACGGACGGAGGAACGAGAGGCAGCTGCGCGATCGCCGGCAGAACAAGCCCGGCGGCGAGAAACGCGGCGCCGACACGCGCGTAGAGCAAGTTCCTTCGCGACTCGGGCGCTGCGGCGGCCCCCATATCCTTGGTGTCGGGGGGCATTACGCTTGTTTTCTGGGGACTGGTTTGCATAGAACCTCCTTATGGATCGCGCTTAGGACGCAGGCTCTCGGTGCGGACCGATTGGCTGCATACGACTGGCGTCAATGAGATCCCTGCCAAGTCTCGCTCTCGGGTGCTGTGGGGACGCGACCGACGATCTCCGTCCAAGGTCCGACGGGCCTGCTAAATACGTAAACAACAGCTCTTGTAGCCTATTCCTTGTGCGGTGAGTGTCAAGGTTGTTGTCGCGTCAGTCATGCAGCAGCCCGATGCGGTGCGCGTTCGGGGTTGAGCACGACTAACCCGACGGGCAACCAGTTGCGGGTCGAGCCGCTCCAGCGCTCCGGGCTCGCACGGCGCGCGCGTTGGTACAGTTCGTGGCGGCTTGCGAGGACCGCGCCTTCGCGCCCGTTATGATGCTGATCGGGCGTCACGTACCGGATCGCGCTGTGTCGGTGCTTGCCGTTGTACCAATCGACCAAGCGAGCCACCCAGCGGTTTGCGCACGCGAGATCGGCGAAGGGCAACCGCGGGTACGCTGGCGTGTGTTTCAGGGTGCGAAACAGCGCCTCTGAGTACGGGTTGTCGTCGGACACGTGCGGGCGGCTGAAGGAGGGCACGACGCCGAGCCACTGCAGCGTCGAGATCATGGTGCTGCTTCGCATGGGCTTGCCATTGTCGGAATGCAGCACCAGGCCGCGTGGATCGATGCCGCCCTCGGCGCACGACTGGGCCATGAGCACAGCGGCGACGTCTGCTGACTCGCGTTCGGCGATGCGCCAGCCGACAATGCGACGGCTCCAGACGTCCATGACGAGGTAGAGGTACAGGTACGATCCGCGCATGGTTGTCGGTAGCCAAGTGATGTCCCAGCTCCATACCTGGTTCGGCCCAGTCGCCTGGTGCACCGTTGATGCGCGAGCCACGTGCGTGCGCGGCGTAGCCCGCTGCTTGGTGCGCAGACCGTGTCGGCGCTGCACTCGGTACATTGTCGACTCGGACGCGAGGTACAGCCCTTCGTCGGCGAGCTGCGGAACCAGCTGCTTCGGTGAGAGCCCCGCGTAACGCGAGCTCGTCAGTACGGTCACGATCTGTGTCTCCTCGGCGGGCGACAGCGCGTTGCTTGGCCGACGCTGCGGTCCGCAGCGACGATCGCCCGCCTCGGGGTCAGCACGCCAGCGCTCGATGCTCCGAGCCGAGATGCCGAGCACGCGACACGCAGGCTCGAGACGCGCGCCTGACGCCTGCGTCTCCGACATCAGTTCGAGGATCACTTCTCGTTCTCCCCGTTCGTGTCGTCGTCCTCGTCCTCCCCGTAGAGTGTCTCCACTTTTTTTTGAGAACGAGTAGCGCCGCAGCTTCGGCCAGTGCCTTCTCCTTGCGAGCGAGCTCGCGCTCGAGCTGACGAATCCGCTTGTTCGTAGACGCCGACGCTCGTCCCCCCTCGTCAAGGGCAAGCCGCCACTGCTCGTACTCGGCGAGCTTCAGCCCTTCGCGTTCGAGATACGCGGTCAGCTCCTCGCCATCAAGTTGGGAGGCCTCGGCGAGGACACGAACCTTCTGCTCGACTGTCCACGCACGCACGGCGGGCTTTGGTTTATCGGCCATAACCGGCACGCTACGCGCCTCCTGCAGCCAGCGCGACAGGTTCTGCTGGCGGCCCCCCTGTCTCGCGAGCCAGCTGCGATGCACTTGCTGGGTTCTTCCCGGTGAGCCGATGGACCATCTT
>VBCY01000638.1 GCA_005882995.1 Betaproteobacteria bacterium | reverse complement strand
AGGCTCCAAAAGCCCCCGCCATCAAAAGATAAAGCATTCGTTGAGACATCATGATGTTTCCTTTCGTTAGTGGAGGTTTGGCAGTCTGGCTTCACCGCCATTGCCTCTGCTTTCGACCCAAATGCAGTCTCAGAGTAGAACGCTTGCCCCCGTACCACCATCAGCGAACACTGTTTTTCGCTAAGTCTTTAGCACCCGATATGTAGGAAATTGTCCGGGTCGATTGTGAGATATGGACTGTCCCCAAAGGCGCGGCCACCAATCCATCACGCCGGCCGGCGTGATGTCGCGCGCGCAATGATGAACAGCACCCCGCCGGAGCCGAGGCAGGCGGGAGACGCGGACCACAGCCACGCCTCGACTCCAGTGACGAGGTAGATGACCACGGCGGCGACACCCGTAACGGCGCCAGATACAAGAATGATCATGGCCCAGCGCGGGCTCACGCTTCGTACGCCGCCTGGTTTGCGACCGAGGATCGCTCCCAGGATCAGCGGTGCAAATGACAGCTGTGCACAGCAGAGCGCTGACAACAAGGCAACAAACGTGCTGCCCGTGAAATCGATCTGAGAAAATGTGTCCGCAATGCAGAATGCCGTGGCAGCCGCGAGGACCAGGGCGACAGACGCGATGAGCGAACGATGCCTTGCCGTCGATTCTGTTGAAGCTTGCGCGTTCCCTGGCGCCAGCTCCGGCCAAAGCGTCTCGAGCACGTCATAGCGAACGGTGGAAAGGCATGCCGTGAACATTGCGCTCATCGTCGACAGCGCAACCATGAAGACGCAAATGAGAAACAAGGTCAAGGTGACGACGCTCGCCGCATTGTCTGCGGCAATGAGCTGCGCAACGAAGGCCTTCGGTATGTCGGAGCCAGCCTTAGTTGCGACCGCTGTGGCTGCAATAGCTCCGAACATGCACATGAACAGCAACATGAGCGATGTTTCCGCAGCGTAGATCCCGAACACGCCGCGCAACACGGCGGAGCGCTGGCGCGGCTCGACTCGGGCGGTTTCCTTTTGTGTCGCTGCAAGCCTCAGCCAGTTGGTGATGTCAGTCAGCGGATAGAAAAGCGGCAAAAGGCCAAGCGCGACGAGCCCAACCCCTGGAATTCGTGTCGCACTCTTCAGCGCTGCAGCGCTGTCGCGCATGACGTTCGGCCAGCCTGCGGTATGGAGCTCAACGATCGCTAGCAGAATAATCAGAATGAGAAGTATCGACAGCAGCACATTGAGAATCTTTTCGAACCTGCTCAGTCCACGGGCGCATAAGGGCTCGGCGCTGGCAGTAGCGCCTCTCACCGGACCCGTGTCGATGTATTTCGAGCTCCGGTAACCAAGAACGATTGCACTGCAGAGCGCGGCGACGACAACGGCTAGCGTGCCGTGGGACGGCAGCGGCGTCCGCGCGGAGACCTGCAGATAGAGCAGAAGAAGCGTCGAGCCGAACAAGCTCAGGTAGAGCATCCCGAGTTGCTGCTGGCTCGAATGCATGATTCCGGAATGACCGGACAGAATGACAGACAGCGCGATCACCAGCAGCCCACCCAAGACAAGCCAATACGTGAGTGTCGCGCTTTCCTTCACCAGTGGCCTGACAAACGCAGCGAGCGCAAGCGTCTCGCCGACGAAAAGGCAAAACAAAGCAAAAAGCGTCAGCGTCGCCGCCACCATGCGGACACGCGGATCGTTACCATGCTGACGCGCGATGAATGCATGCACGGTGATGGACTCGTCGGCGCTCAGCGCACCATCCAGAAATTCCAGCAGCGGCCGCCGCAGAACGTGGATCAGATAAATACCCAGCCCGAAGCATGCCGAGACGACGATCGCAGGCCATAGCTCGCCGCTCGCGCCCCAAACGAACAGCGGACCGATCGCAACCATTCGCAGGGCGTAGGCGATCGACGCATTTCGGACGACTTCGGGCCGGGTGTGTGGCGACGCGACAAGATAGTCCTGTGCCCGCGTGCGTCCCGAATGCCGCAACAACCAGACCGGGATGAGACAGATCCCAAGCGAAAGCAGCAGCGGAACGAGTGCGGTCAAGGACATCGTAAAGGAGTAGCGCAGGTCGGATGTTTTCCACCCGTAGCGTACGCTAAGGTCTCTGAATAAGCCCCGCTGGCGTGGGACTTGTTCAGAGGTTCCGCCAAACAAGGTTTAGAATAAGGGACGGAGTTCAATTGAAAGCGATCCTCGCGCGCGCGCTACTGGCCATCGCCCTCGTCTCCTGTAATGACGCTTACGCCCAAACCCGCGTGTATCTGCTGCGGGGTTGGTTTGGGGTCTTTTCCACCGGGATGGACACGGTGGCCGAAGAGCTCCAGACCAAAGGGATCAAGGCGGAGGCGATCGGACACCTCGAATGGAGATCGACGGCGTCGAAGATCGTCGATGCCCGAGCTGCCGGCGAAAAAGACCGCCTCGTACTGATCGGGCATTCGCAGGGTGCGAACAATGTC
>VBCY01000637.1 GCA_005882995.1 Betaproteobacteria bacterium | reverse complement strand
CGTTGGCGCGATCGAGCGGCGCGACCAGTCCGGTGAGGATACGAAACGGTTGCATGCGATCAAGACGCCAGTCGACGCACGTCGACGAAATGTCCGGCGATGGCCGCAGCAGCCGCCATCGCGGGACTCACCAGATGTGTTCTTCCACCCGGGCCTTGGCGTCCCTCGAAATTGCGGTTCGAGGTGGACGCACAACGCTCACCGGGGCCGAGGCGGTCGTCGTTCATCCCCAGGCACATCGAGCAGCCGGGCTGACGCCATTCGAAGCCGGCAGCGGTGAATATCCGGTCGAGGCCTTCGCGTTCAGCCTGCGTCTTGACCAGCCCCGAACCCGGGACAACCAAAGCCAGCTTCACATTGTCCGCCTTGCGGCGACCCTTGACGATTGCGGCGGCAGCGCGCAGATCCTCGATGCGGGAGTTGGTGCACGAGCCGATGAACACCTTGTCGATACGGATGTCGGTCATCGCGGTGTTTGGCTGCAGGTCCATGTAGGTCAGCGCGCTCTCCATGCCTTCGCGCAGCACGGGGTCCTTCTCACGTTCCGGATCGGGGACGCGGCCCTCTATGTTGGTCACCATCTCCGGCGAAGTGCCCCACGTTACCTGCGGAGCGATAGCGGCCGCATCGATATCGACGACCCGATCGAACATCGCGTCAGGATCCGATTTGAGCGTTCGCCAGTGCACCGCTGCGCGGTCCCACATCTCGCCCCTGGGCGCGAACGGCCGCCCTCGCAAATAGTCGATCGTGACATCGTCGACGGCCACCATGCCGGCACGTGCGCCGGCTTCGATCGCCATGTTGCACACCGTCATCCGACCTTCCATTGAGAGCGCACGCACGGTCGAGCCGCCGAACTCGATTGCGAATCCCGTGCCGCCTGCGGTCCCGATCTTGCCGATGATCGCCAGGGCGACGTCCTTGGCGGTACAGCCGAAGGGCAGTACGCCGTCGACGTTGACGCGCATCGCTTTCGATTGGCGGGTGAGCAGGCATTGCGTGGCCAGCACGTGCTCGACTTCAGAGGTTCCGATGCCGAATGCGAGGCAACCGAATGCGCCGTGAGTGCTGGTGTGCGAATCGCCGCAAACGACAGTCATACCGGGCAGGGTCGCGCCGCTTTCCGGGCCGATGACGTGCACGATACCCTGTCGTGCATCGCGGAACGGGAAATACGCTTTCGCTCCGTACTCGCGGATGTTGCGATCGAGTGCATCGACCTGAATGCGCGAAGTCGGGTCGTCAATGCCGCGCTCCCAGTGCTGCGTTGGAGTGTTGTGATCGGCTGTTGCAACGATCGATTCGACGCGCCACGGCTTTCTGTGCGCGAGCTTGAGCCCTTCGAAGGCCTGCGGGCTCGTCACCTCGTGCACCAGGTGGCGATCGATGTACAGGAGCGTCGTGCCGTCGCTTTCGGTGCGAACGACGTGGCTTTCCCAGAGCTTGTCGTAGAGTGTTCGTGCAATCATGCTTTGCTGCTGCAATAGCGCTGCGCTAAGACGAAGATTATTGCACAATCCCCGTGCTACCGCCGGCAGCGCGCGTGATGCGCTTTTCGATTTGACCCGCGATTTCGCGCGTTGTTGTGCCTTCGAGCAGCTCAGCGTCCGTGGACCGCAGCCACGTGAATTGGCGCTTGGCGAGCTGCCTCGTTGCGGCAACGGCCCGGGATCGCAGGGTCGCGAGATCTCCGTCGCCCTCGAGAAACTGCCACACCTGCCGGTAGCCCACGCAGCGCATCGACGGCATCGCGGCGTTGAGCGTATAACGCGCGCGCAAGCCACGGACCTCATCGATCAAGCCGGCATCGAGCATTTCGCCGAAGCGCGAAGCGATGCGGCGATGAAGCTTCGCCCGATCGGGCGGGACAAGCGCAAAGGCGAGGTAATCGTGATGGCGTTGAACCTCGCGTGTCCCCTGCAATTCCGATATTGGACGCCCCGACAACTCGTAGACTTCGAGCGCACGCTGGATACGCTGTGCGTCCGTGATCTTGAGTCGGGCGGCGGTCGCTGGATCGAGCCGCGCGAGCTCCGCGTGCAACGCCGGCCAACCCTCCGCGGCGGCTCGCGCATCGAGCCTGGCGCGAACTTCCGCATCGGCGACGGGCAATGCAGAGAGCCCCTCCCGCAGGCCTTTGAAATAGAGCATCGTGCCGCCGACGAGCAAGGCGATGCGACCACGCGCGTGGATCGACGCAATCGCAGTGAGCGCGTCGGCGCAGAAGCGTGCAGCGGAATAGGCCTCGTCGGGTTCTATGACATCGATCAGATGGTGAGGTACCCGGCTGCGGATTTCCGCGTTTGGCTTCGCAGTGCCGATGTCCATGCCACGATAGACCTGCGCGGAGTCGACGCTGACAATCTCCAGTGGCAAGCGCTGAGCGAGCTCCGATGCAACGGCGCTCTTGCCCGACGCCGTCGGTCCCATCAGCAGGATGACGCGGGAAGTCACCGGCCGCGCATGAACAGCCGGTCGAGGTCCGTAAGAGTCAATTGATACCAGGTCGGGCGCCCGTGATTGCATTGACCGGCGCGCTCCGTCGCCTCCATCTCGCGCAAGAGCGCATTCATCTCGGGGACGGTCAGGCTGCGGTGGGCGCGCACGGCACCGTGGCAGGCCATCGTGGACAGCAGTTGATCGCGCTGCGCGGTAAGCACGTGACTCGCCCCGTATTCGCGAATATCGGCGAGTACCGCGCGCGCGAGCGCCACCGTGTCCGCATCCGCAAGCATGGCCGGCACGGCGCGCACCGCGAGCG
>VBCY01000631.1 GCA_005882995.1 Betaproteobacteria bacterium | reverse complement strand
CATCGCACAGCCCAGTCTCACCCATCATTCTGCGGGCGCCTACAGAGCAACGTATTACCATCCGGGCTACCAATTCAGGCTGACCAATTTTGTCGAGGTGATGGCACCGTTCTTCGCTCGTGAATTCCTGCAAACAATGGTGCAATCCTTCGACCTATCGATATCGGGCTGGGGACTGGACGTCTTCTGGGGAAGTCAGCTCACTGAACGGCGCTCCGCCGCGATCATCGACAACTTCAGGATGACCCACCTGCGCCGTCCCGATCCTCACCATGGTCCCTACTACGTCTACCTGCGTTCGATAGGCGTCGATTGGCGCAGCGAGTTCGAGAGTATCTTCACGCGGCTCGGCATATCGGAATATCCGATCCGCGTCAAAGGTGGAAGTCAGATCGTGCAATGTGTGACGCGGCAGGACATCGGTCTGGGCGAAAGCTCCACCGCTTCGGCCGTCTCGCGGGACTAGCCCTCTTGCAGGACTTCGATGTGTTCGCCCGGCCGCAAGCTGCGCGTGATCATTTTTACGAGATGCCGCAGTCGCTCTTCAAAGACGGCTTCGCTGAATAAGCGCTGGGCTGCGCGACTTTGCTCGGCTGCAGTCCTTTCATTAGGGATCGCCTCGGTCAGCTTCTGGACGCCTTGTTCGAAGCTTTGAATGGAGGAGCTTTCGAAGAGGAAGACGTTTGGGATTTTCTCCGCCAACGCGCGATGCGCGGGTATGTCCGACAAAAGCGCGGGCCTGCCTGCGATCATCGCCTCGATGGCAGACAATGGCTGCACTTCCGCCTCCGCGCAGCTGACGATGGCGTCGGACTTTGCAATCTCGAGCCTTGCTTTTTCCGGCGTAAGCAGTCCCAGGAACCGGTGTTGCGGGGGAATCGACGCAACTGCGTAGCCCGGGCGAGTGGCCCCGATAAACTTGAACCTGCACTCCCATCGCGCCCCTCGAGCAAGGTTCAGAAGCTGGGACTGCCCCTTCCTTTTCTCCCATTGGCCACTGACCGCGACCAACGATTCACCTGCATCCGGCCGAAACCACTCTTGCTTCACCGCGTTGCGCAGTTGATACATTCGATCGATAGCGACAAAGGGCTGCAATTCCTCCATCTGGAACTTCGATGGCGTCAACACGACATCGAGATTGCGCAAGCCGCAGTCATCGGGTGAGACCCCCACAGTCTGAAAAAAATAGATCGACTCGTGCAACCATGCCGCGACCGGAACGCCAAGTTTTTTGAATGGCAACGCTGCCGGCACCGACACCACGGTGTTCGCCAGAACAAACGTTACTTCGGATGGATCCACTCGCTGCGCGAGATCAATCCCCGCTTCCCGGTAATGAGCGCCCAACGGGCCGCCGCTCAAAGTCACGACAGTTGGATGCTCGCCCATTCTCTTCAGAGACTGCGCTAAAGACAGCAGCGCGACAGGCGCGCCCGAGTAACTCAAGTCGTGCGAAATCAGTAATGGGCCGCGCATTCCACGGAGTCGCTTGAATTGTCTCGACGGAACTCGTTTAACTAATCGGCTGTGACCCGGACCTGAAACGTCGGGGCGGGGCGACACCCGCCGACGCGGCGTCGTTCCGCGACGACAGTTTCAATGAAGAACCGACCGCAACACCTTGATTAGCACGGGACACAACGCAAAGCTTGTCCGCTCGCTATGCTATCATCCGCCGGTGAAATTTCCCCCCCAAAGTGTGTGAACGACGCACCGCGAAAACGTCTCGGCGAAATTCTGATCGAGCGCGGCAAGCTTGACGCCGCGGGGCTGGAGCGCGCGCTCCGACTGCAGCATGAATCAGGAGAGAAACTCGGCGTGCTGCTGGTCACGCTGGGCATCGTGGCACAGCGCGACGTTGCCGAAGCGCTTGCGGCGCAACTCGGCTTGCCGCTGATCGAAGCCGCCGGCTATCCCGAGCTTCCGATCCTCGAAGAACGCGTTTCTGCCCGTTTTTTGCGTGAAGCTCGGGCACTGCCGCTCACAGAAGATGAAGCCGAGCTGGCATTGGCCATGGCGGACCCGACCGACAGCTATACGGTGAACGCTTTCGAAATGGTCACCGGCCGACGCGTGAGGCCACTGGTGGCCATCCCCACGGAACTCGAAGCGGCACTGGAGCGTCTGTACGGCGCCGGGAAGTCGGTGCTGGGCCAGATCATCGGTGATGTCGAGCCGCGCGATGACATCGGTTTCGATGCCGACGTGCAGCAGCTGAAGGACCTTGCTTCCGAAGCGCCGGTGATTCGGCTGGTATCGCTGGTCATCACCAATGCGCTGGAGATGCGAGCCTCGGACATTCACATCGAGCCATTCGAGAATCGCCTGATCGTGCGCTACCGCATCGATGGTGTTCTGCACGAAGTCGAGTCGCCGCCGCGAAGGCTTTCCGCCGCAGTGATATCGCGCGTGAAGATCATGGCCAATCTCGACATCGCCGAGCGCAGGCTGCCGCAAGACGGCCGCATTCGCCTCCGCGTGCAAGGCAAGGAGATCGACTTGCGTGTGTCGACCGTGCCGACCATGCACGGCGAGTCGGTGGTCATGCGGATTCTCGACAAGGGCGGTGTCGCGCTCGACTTCAAGCGGCTCGGATTCGAGGAAGACACCCTCAGGGTGTTTCTCGATGTGCTCTTCGAGCCCCACGGCATTCTGCTCGTCACCGGACCGACAGGCAGCGGCAAGACAACGACGCTCTACACGGCGCTCGACCGGCTCAACAAGCCCGATGTGAAAATCCTGACGGTCGAAGATCCGGTCGAATACCAGATGCCCGGCATCAACCAGATTCAGGTCAAGCCGCAGATCGATCTCACCTTCGCCAATGCGCTGCGCTCGATCGTGCGCCAGGATCCTGACGTGATCATGATCGGCGAGATCCGTGATCTCGAGACAGCGCAGATCGCGGTTCAGTCGGCGCTCACCGGACACCTGGTGCTGTCTACCGTGCACACCAATGACGCGCCGAGCACGGTCAACCGCCTGCTCGACATGGGCGTCGAGGATTATCTGCTGACTTCGACGGTGGTCGGAATCCTGGCGCAGCGGCTGGTGCGCACACTCTGTCACAAGTGCCGGGAGGCGTACACCGCGCTACCGGAGGTCGTCGACGAGCTTGGCTTGCGCAAGTTCACAAGCGATCGCGACATCAGGCTCTTTCACGCCAAGGGATGCAAGGAGTGCGCGCAGACCGGATATCTGGGGCGGATCAGCATACTGGAAATGCTGCCGATGACCGATCCGCTGCGTACGCTGATCATGCGTCACGCGACGTCCGCCGAGTTGCGCGCCGAGGCGATCAAGAGCGGCATGGTGACCATGTACGAGGATGGCATGCGCAAGTCGCTCGCCGGCGTAACCACCTTCGAGGAAGTCCTGCGCGTCACGCGGGAGGATTGATGGCGCTCTATCGCTACAAGGCCGTCAATCCGGCCGGCGACGTCGCGGCCGGAGAACTGGAAGCCGCCAACGAATCCGAAATCGTCGATCGCCTGCGCGATCAGGGCCTGATGCCCATGCACGTCGAGGCGGCCGCGGGCGCTCGTGGCAGCGCAGTCAAGGCATCGGCAACCTCGCGAGGCGCGGGGCTTTTCACTCCCAAAAAAGTAACCCGCGATCATCTGCTGGCGCTCACTCGCGAGCTCGCAACCCTGTTGCGCGCGGGATTGCCGCTCGACCGAGCGCTGGAGATTCTGATCGGGCTCGCCCCGGCGCCGCCGGTTGCGCGCCTGATGCAAACGATAAGGGATGAAGTTCGGGGCGGAAAGTCGCTGTCGCAGGCACTCGACGAGCATCGCAACGTGTTCTCGCGCTTCTATGTGAACATCGTCCGCGCCGGGGAAGCGGGCGGAGCGCTCGGCGCCGTCCTGACGCGGCTCGCCGACACCATGGAGCGCAACAAGGATCTGCGCGAAAGCGTCCGATCCGCGCTCATCTATCCGACCATCCTCATCTGCGTCGCGGCAGTCTCGGTGCTGATCCTCCTCGCGGTCGTCGTCCCGCAATTCCAGAAAACCTTCGCCCAGGCGGGAAAGGCCCTGCCACTGCCGACGCAGATCGTGATCATCGCCGGCACCGGTCTGCGGGACTATTGGTGGGTGGGGATTCTTGTGATCGCCGCGAGCGTGTGGATCGTGCGCTCGCGTTTGAAATCTCCCGATGTCCGCTTGCGCTGGGACGCGCGCATTCTGCGCCTGCCGCTCCTCGGCGATCTCTTGGCGCGCGTCGAAGTCGCGCGCTTCGCGCGGACGCTCTCCACTCTGCTTGCCAATGGCGTAACTCTGCTCTCGGGACTCTCCATCGTGAGGGAGACGGTTGGCAATACGGTCATGGCGCAAGCGCTCGATGGGGTGGTCACGCGCCTGCGCGAAGGCAAGGGCTTCGGCCGTCCGCTCGGCGAAACGGGGGTCTATCCAAAGCTTGCGACGCAAATGATCTTGGTCGGCGAGGAGTCGGGCAGGCTCGAAGAGATGCTCAACCGCGTTGCCGACGTCTACGACCGCGAGGTACAGATCGCCATCAAGCGCTTCCTTGCAGTGCTGGAGCCGGTGCTCATCCTCGGGCTTGCTGTCCTGATCGGCGGCATCGTTTTCTCGATCCTGCTCGGCGTGATGGGGATGAGCGAACTTGTCGGTTGAGGGCAACTCTAACCGGGCTCGCACGCCGGGCTAAGGAAGGAAGCACACCATGCAACGGTTCATAACGCCTCGCCCGCGGGGGATGACTCTCATCGAGATTCTCGTGGTGCTGGTGCTGATCGGCATTGTGATGGGAGTCGTCGCCGGCAACTTCATCGGACGCGGCGAGGAAGCGAAGCGCAAGGCGGCCAAGATCGAAATCGAACAGATCGGGCAGACGCTCGACTTGTACAAGCTCGAGGTCGGTCGTTACCCGACGACGCAGGAGGGCCTGCAGGCACTCATTACTGCGCCCGCAGGCGTCAACAACTGGAACGGCCCCTACTGGAAGAAATCAACGCTGCCCAAGGACCCCTGGGGCAACGAGTACAAGTACGCTTCCCCCGGCCAGCACGGCACGTACGACATCTATTCCTACGGCGCCGACGGCAAGGAAGGCGGCGACGGCCCGAACAAGGACATCACGAGTTGGGAATGATGTGTCCACGAGCCCGCCGCGGCATTCGCGGCGTCACCTTGCTCGAGTTGCTGATCGTGCTCACGCTGATGGGTATCATCGTCGCCATCGTGCTGCCGACCTTCGGAGGTGGCGTTTCGACCACCGCGCTCAAGAGCGCCGCGCGCGAGGTGGCTGCGGGATTGCGTTATGCGCGCGGGCAAGCCATTGCACAGCGCACCGAAGCGCTGCTTGTTCTGGACGTGGACGCGCGAACGTTCACCTTGCCGCCGGACACTCAACTGCATCGACTGCCCGAGCGTCTCGAGCTTAAGCTGTACACGGCCCAGCGCGACCTTGTAAGCGACAAGGTGGGAGCGATTCGCTTCTTCCCGGACGGCGGATCGACTGGCGGGCGTATCACCCTTGCGGCGGGTGAACGCAAATACGATGTCGATGTCGACTGGCTCACCGGTCGCGTGACAATCCTCGATTGATGAAGCCGCGAGAGCGGGCGAACACAGTTTTCCCTCACCCCTTCCCCTCTCCCGGGGGGAGAGGGGTTCATGCTTTCGCCTCTCCCTCGGGGAGAGGCCGCCGCGCGCGAGCGCGGCGGGTGAGGGGCCCTTGCGCGAGTGACCGCGGGCGCGCAACCGGCTTCTCTTTGCTCGAAGTGCTCGTGGCCTTCGTGATTCTTGCGCTCGTTGGAACAGCCTTGTTTCGACTGTTCTCGGGGGCTCTAGGCAATGCTTCACTCTCCGAGCAGTACAGCCGGGCGACGCTGTTCGCCGAGAGTCGGCTCGCAGCGCCAGGGGTAGAGACGCCGCTCAAGGAAGGCGTGCAGCAGGGAACTTCCGACGATGGCTATTACCAGTGGGCGCTCACCGTCCAGCCTTATTCGCCTCCCGGCACGACGCCCGACATGGAGAGCGCTGCGCCCGCGATGGCGGTGCGCTTGTGGCGGTTGATCGTTGTTGTGCGATGGCCCGGCGCGCCAGGCAGCGAACGCTCGGTGGCGCTGGCAACGCTGCGCCTGACTCCCAGAGAGCTCACGCAATGAATGGAATGAAGCGCCATCGTTGCCAGGGCTTCACTCTGCTCGAGCTCACTGTCGCGCTCCTGCTGTTGGCGCTGATGTCGTCGGTCCTCTACGGCACCCTGTCGCTCTCTGCTAACAGCTGGGATCGGGGCGAATCGAAGACGAACCAGGTCTCCGATATGCGGCTCACCGAGGAATTCCTGCGCCAGGTGCTGAGCGCCCAAGTTCCATTGCGCCTGCACAAGGTTCTGGAGCAGCCTCTGTACTTCCAGGGCAAGAGCGATTCGCTTGCTTTTGCTGCGGCACTGCCCGGACGCGTAGGTGGCGGCACTTACTATTTTCGGCTTGAGCTGACGCCGTCCGGAGAGAGCTCTCAGCTCACGCTCTCACGCACAATTCCCGATTATGCCGCTACGGCGTTGCCGGACTTCAGCGGCGCGGAGCATTCGATACTCGCCGACCGCGTCGCGCAGATCCGCTTTGCTTACTTCGGTCGCGATCCCGATTCCAACGATGCCAACATTCCGAGCTGGCGCGATCGGTGGGACGATGCGCAGATACTGCCATTGCTGATTCGCGTCGACGTGGTCCCGGTCGCAGGCCCGCCATGGCCGGAGCTCGTCGTTGAGCCACGGATTGCTCCGGAGGCCGGTTGCCGAGCCTGGGACTTCAATCGAAATCGATGCGTGGGGAGCTAGCGCGGTGTTCCGCAAATTTGCCGGTGGTGCCCCATGAAATCGCAGATGCGCGGCGTTGCGCTGATCCTGGTGCTTTGGCTCACCGTGCTGCTGACGGTGATCGCAGGGGGTTTTGCTTACGGCATGCGCAACGAGGCGCTTGCCGCGCGCAACTCGCTGTCGTGGGCTCAGGCGCGCTCGCTCGCGGACGGCGCCGTGCAGCGCACGGTGTTCGAGCTGATGCGTCCCAAGGTGAGCCCCGACGTGTGGGCACCCGACGGAAGCGTTCATGTCTGGGACGACGCTGACGCCCGCATCGCGGTCAGCGCGATCGACGAGTCTGGTAAGATCGATCTCAACACAGCACCCGACAATCTGCTCAAGGGATTTCTGCAGACTGTCGGCGAGCTCGATTCCGATACCGCGGCACGTTTGGTCGACGTTATCGGGGATTGGAAGGACGTAGACGATCTGCGCCGCCCGAACGGCGCGGAGGCGCCCGAATATCAGGCGGCCGGCTTGACGTACAAGCCGGCCAATGCGCCTTTCGAGACGGTATTCGAGTTGCAACGCGTGCTTGGCATGACGCCGGCGCTCTTCGCCAAGCTTGCGGACAATCTCACCGTCCACAGCCGGATGGCGGGCGTCAACCCGATGTACGCGTCGCGCCCCGTCCTGTTGTCGATTCCCGGGGCGACGCCCGAGGTGGTGGACACCTACATCGCGCAGCGCCGCGATGCGCTTGCGGCAAAGCTGCCGCCGCCGCTGTTTCCGGTGCCGGGGATCGTCGTCAATGTCGTCAATGTATGGCGCATCCGCATTGAAGTGGCGATGAACGACGGCGTGAGCTTTGTGCGCGAGACTGTGGTGCGGCAAGGCACCGATCGTAAAAGGCTGGTGGTCGTTCTGGAATGGCAGGAGGGCAGTGGTCGCGTGCTGACCGCCTCCACGGATCAGCGAGACTCGACAGGCGATGGAACACGTGCTCGATAAGCTGGAGATGCGACTGCGCGACGCGGCTCATCGCGCGGGTCTGCCGCGTTTCTGGACATGGTGGATTGGCGAGCTTGCGCCGCTGGTTCCCGCCGCGCCGCGCAGCGAGATTCAGCGCCGGCGAACGAGACCGATTCTGGAATTCTGCCACGGCGAAGCGATTCTTTGGACACCGCAGCTTAAGGACGGCGACGTGACGCTTGTCCAAGCGGCAAGGATCGTCCTGTCCGGTGATTCGGCTTCCGTCGCTGCCGCCGGGCGCGACGCCATCGCCGCGCTCGCTCCGTACGGGTCCAGCACACAGTCGACCGCGCCACGCATCGTCGTTGCGCTGGCTCCCCGTCAGGTTCTGCGCAAGGAGCTCGTGCTACCGGCCGCAGTTGAAGAGGATCTTCGTCGAACCCTTGCCTACGACCTCGACCGGCACACGCCATTCCGTCAGGAGCAGCTCTATCTCGACGTAGCCGTTGTCGGCCGCGATCTCGCAAAAAGGACCATCCGGGTGCAGTGGGCCGCGGCGCTGCGCAACGTCGTCGACGCGGCGCGCAAGCAGGCCGAGGATTGGGGCGCGGTGGTGGTCGCAGTCGTACCCGGTCCGGCGGCCATGGGGCGGCAGAAGCTCAATCTGCTTCCCGCCGAGGGGCGGCCGCGCCCGAGGCTCTGGCGACGCTGGCAGGTTTGGGCGCCGATGGCGCTGGTGGCTATTGTTGCGCTGGCCGCCGTACTGGTGCCTCTGGCTCAGAAGCGGGAATACACTGTCGCGCTGCTCGGGCAGACCGAGGAAGCGCGAGTGCAGGCTGAAGGCGCGGACGCGCTTCGCCGCGAATTCGAGCGCCAGCAGAACGACTACAACTACGTATTGGCGAAGAAGTACTCATGGCCCGGCACGATCCAGATCCTCGACGACGTAACACGGGTTCTTCCCGATGACACGTGGATCACGCAGCTCGAGATGAAGACCACCGTCAAAGGCAAGGACATCCAGCGCGAAGTCTTCATGCGCGGTGAATCGGCCAATGGAGGAAGGCTCATCAGCCTGCTGGAAGATTCACGGCTCGTCGATCAGGTGGTGCTGCGCTCGCCGACGACCAAGCTCCAGCCGGGTCCCGGAGAAGTGTTCGATCTGGGCGGAGTGCTGCGCGCTTCGACGCCGCCTGTTCAGCGCGCCGCAGAAGCAAACGCGCCATCGTCTGCGCCGATGAGCGCCACCGTAGCTCCAGCGACAACGCCGCCACCGGCGACACCACCGCCGCCAGCGACACCGCCACCGGGGTCAC
>VBCY01000632.1 GCA_005882995.1 Betaproteobacteria bacterium | reverse complement strand
CCTCGACCACGCTGCAAAATATGCCGTGGGCGGCTTTACTGCGGCCGCGATGCTCGAGAGCCTCAGGCCCAACTATGCCTGGGCACAGCAAGTCGCGAAGAACGACCCGCGCATCAAGACTGAATACCTGAGCTACCCCTCTCCCCAGGGCTCGGGAACAATGCGCGGCTATTTCGTCCGGCCGGCGAACGCCAGCGGCAAATTGCCGGGCATCGTCGTCGTCCACGAGAACCGCGGCCTCAATCCGTACATCGAAGATGTCGCCCGGCGCTTGGCGGTGGAGAACTTCCTCGCCTTCGCACCCGATGCACTGACGCCGGTCGGCGGCTACCCGGGAGATGAAGAGAAGGCCGCGCAGCTATTTGGCCAGCTCGATTCCGCAAAGAGGACCGAGGACTTGCTTGCCGCGGCGCCCTATCTTAAGTCGCGTCCGGAATGCAACGGCAAGTTGGGAGCGGTTGGCTTCTGCTTTGGAGGCGGCATCGTGAACATCATGGCCGTACGATTGCCGGATCTCGCCGCGGCAGTGCCATTTTATGGGGCGCAACCAAGCGCTGAAGACACCGCCAGGATCAGGGCGCCGCTACTCATCCACTACGCCGGACTCGACGACCGAATCAACGCGGGCTGGCCTGCATGGGAAGCGGCGCTCAAGGCGAACCACATCAAGTACCAGGCGTACATCTACCCGAATACCAACCACGGGTTCCACAACGACACGACGCCTCGTTACGATGAAGCAGCGGCAAAGCTCGCGTGGTCGCGGACCATTGCATTCTTCAAGGAGAACCTAAAGGGTGGAGTCGGCAGCACGACCACGACTAATCATTCTTCTTAAGCACACACTTGCGAGCCAACCAGAAGTTGCCGTCGGCTCACTACTTTCTGCTCTTGGCAGTTGATCGCTTGAGGCTCTTGCGCGACAAAGCAAGTTCGTCGTGCAACCACTCCAGCAGCGACATCAACGGCGGCCAATCGCGCAAGCTGGGCGGGTACGCAAGATGATAGGGATGTGCCTGTTCGTGGGTGATTGAGATCGGAGACAACCTCAGCAGCCGCCCATCACGCAACGCATCGGCAGCCAGTAGTTCTCGGGCGAGCCCCAGTCCGAGATTCTGTTCCGCCGCCTGCATCATCAGGCCCACGTCATTGAAAATTGCCACCAGTGTCACCCGGGTGCGCACGCCCGCAGCCGCAAACCACAGCTCCCACAATTCCTGATCGCCGAGCAAAGGCTCGCGCGCGAAGGCTTCAGGCGTGGCGCCGAGGAGCCGGCGTGCCGCCGCAGGTGAACCGACGACGATAATCGGCATCGGCGAATCGAATAGGCGCTCGGACTCCAGTCCAGGCCAAGCGTTGCGCGGCTCCGTTGGCGGCGGCCGCTGCAGCTTGTACACCATCGTCGAGCTGAGCAAGCGCAGCCTGGACGCCGCGCAACAGAGACTTCGCCCGCGGGGTTCAGCACAACGCGGCGCCCGCGCCGATCGAACAGATCGAAACCCAATTGCTCTTCCAATCCTCGAATCTGCTGGCTGACCGCGCTGTGGGTGAGATGCAGCACTTCGGCGGCCGCACGTAAATTCTGAAGCTCTGCGACGCTGCGAAAGGCGGACAGTGTGTTGAGGGGGAGACGGCCCATCCTGGTAAGTCTACCTTACCAAACTGGCGATAACAAATCGATTCCGGTGGAACCGCTGGGCTTATAAGCTTACCAGCGTCACCAAAATCAATTGGAGCCAGCAATGACCGTCAAAATCGCACGCATCGTGACGTTCCTTCTCTCCGCGACTGCCGCCGCTGCGTTGTTCGGCGGATTGAGCGCCTGGTTCATGTCACGGCTCGACCCTGCACAGCAGGAAATCATCAGCTTGGCGTACGCGCGTCGCGCAGCAAACGGCTCAATCGCTGACAACGCGTGGGCTGACGAAGTGAGGGGTGCTCAGCGAGCCAGCATGATTCCCGCTAACGCCGAGATCGTAGGAATCTTCAGTGGCGAGTTTGCCGATGGCGCACCGGTCTACCGGCTGCCGCCGATCGTCGTCGTTGCCAAGCGCAAATCGGAATCGATCCAGGCTCGCGAGGAACAGCTCCCTCGCGGCAGGCCTGCGCCGATCAAAGATGCGGGAAGACCACCGGTTTAGCGGCCAGTGGTCTTCCATTGCCTCCCGTGCGCGGTTTGGGCGCTCATAGGGTCACATTGTCGCCACGTTGCCGTTGATCATCCAAGGCGTGCCGAAGCGGTCGACCAGCATCCCGAACGCTTCAGCCCAGAAGGTCTTGCCGAACGGCATGGTGACTTGGCCGCCGACGGCCAACGCGTCGAAGACTCGCTTTGCTTCTTCCACAGTCGGGTAGATCAATGACAGCGAAAACCCGTTCATGCCGCCGTACGGTTGTCCCATCATCGAATCGGACGCCATGAGATTCCGCCCGTCGAGACTCAGCCGGGCGTGCAGAATGCGGTCGGCATTTGCCGCCGACGCGCCTTGTCCTGCCATGGGCGATTCCGCGTGCGTCATCATTTGCAGGTTGCCGCCAAGCGTACGTTCGTAGAATCGCATCGCTTCCGCGCAGTTGCCATTGAATATGAGATAAGCATCGAGCATGGGCATGTCGGGTACCTTTCGTGAGTGCTTAAAGTCACCCCCGGCCTTTCGCCGGGGCGATGACTTTCATTATCGCTGCGCCGATCTCGCGCGCTGATCGGCTTGGGCTCGCACCCTCTTCTCCTGCGCGCGCAGTTCAGGGCTGAATTCGGCGCCAAAATCCTCAGCTTCAAAAACCTGACGGATTTCGATTTCCGCGTCTTCGCCCGGCATTGGATGCGGACAGCGCTTGACCCAGTCGATCGCCTCCTGCTTAGATTTCACCTGCCACAGCCAATAACCGGCAATGAGCTCCTTGGTCTCGGCGAAGGGTCCGTCGACAACGATTCGCTGGTTGCCCGAGAATCGGACCCGCGCGCCTTTGGAGCTGGGTTGCAGGCCTTCACCGGCCAGCAACACTCCTGCTTTGGCAAGCTCCTCGTTGAACTTGCCCATGTCTGCCAGAAGCTGTTCGCTCGGCATCATACCGGCCTCGGTGTTCTTGGTTGCTCTGACGATCACCATGAATCGCATCGTAGTCTCCTTTCAATGGGGGTTTGGAGTCGGCTTGAGCACGGCGGTCTCCGTGCCGAGCTCGGCTCGCTCAATCATTAGACGAATGGACCGGCGAAAATTCGACCTCCGGCCGAACGATAATTTGTAACCAGTCCCCCGGCGGCCTGGTACCCATAAGTCAGCGCTCACCCAGTCGCCGGACCGGGCGAACTTCAATGCTTCCTATCCGTGCCGGAGGAATGCGCGAGGCGAGCTGAATGGCCTCGTTCAGGTCGCGGGCATCGATCAGGTAAAAGCCGGCGAGCTGCTCCTTCGTTTCAGCGAAAGGCCCATCGGTAATGGAGGTCTTGCCGTTGCGAACGCGCACGGTCGTTGCTGTATTTACCGATTGCAGCGCTTCCGCAGCGATCGAGCGGCCGCCTTCGCGCAGAGACTCGCCAAACGCCATGCATTCGCTGTCGGGAACAGCATCGAGCTTTTGCTCATCGAGGTAGACCAGGCACAAATATTTCATGGTTCTCTCCGAATAGGCTTGAGTGCTTGAGAAAGCCGCGCATAACACGGTTGGAAACTGCATTGATCAACCAGTCCGCCAAGCCCGCGAACGATCGTCACAGCGATTCCCTGCGCACGCTGTTGCCGAAGACCTTTGCCGCGTTCATAGAGGAAGAAAAGCAGTGCCAGAAGGGAACCGCCGGGTAACAGCAGTTCAATCAGCAAATAAGGTCCCAGCCGCTGCGCCAGCCCACGAAGGGTCGTTAGAACGTACATGATTATCTCCTTTCCTCTCCATAGTCGAACGGGCTCAGC
>VBCY01000633.1 GCA_005882995.1 Betaproteobacteria bacterium | reverse complement strand
GCGCTGCATCCGCTCCGGCGCACGAGCCATCGCCGTCATGACGACGGTCCCATAGTCCGCCAGCTTACTCATCCGCAGCATGCGTTTGGATTCTCTTCAAATAAAGTGGACAAGATCGGTACTATTTGGTTCGACCGAACTGCTCCACCGACTTTCGTAAAGCATCCCGGCGAACGCCGCGATCAGCGCACATCCTGGCGAGGCCGCGATGTACGCGCTTTCGTCATCCCGGCGAACGCCGCGATCAGCGCACATCCTGGCGAGGCCGCGATGTACGCGCTTTCGTCATCCCGGCGAAGGCCGGGATCCAAGTGCTTGCCGCCAGTCAAAATTAGGCCCCGGCCTGCGCCGGGGCGACGCATCCGGTCGTGGCTGTCACTCGGTAGTTGCTTCCCAATCGCGAACAGGGACATAGCGCAGTCCGCGCAATCGGATAGCCGCTTGCGCGCTGTAATTCTTTCCGCCCGAAGTAAATTCTTCAGCGTGACGCAGTCGGCTGCTCATCAAAACGCCATAACGCTCAATCGCTTGTAAACAGGAACGAAGCTTGCTCGATGTTTGGCGGGTCCTTGGCGTACTGTTTTTGTTAAGTCTGGGCCCGTCCATGAGTCAAGCGAATCCGCAGTCACCCGAGCACGAACCGCGCGACATCACCGATCCGCAAGACGCGGCCTTGTCGCGTGCTGGCGAAGCGCGTCGGCGTTTCCTGATCGAGAGCGGCGTGCTGACCGGTGGTCTGGTCGCTTCGCCCTATCTAGGAGCAGCTACGTCCACAGCCGAAGCCGCGCAAGTTTCAAAAGCACGGGCCAGCGCCGGTGTTCCGGTGCGGCTCGACGTCAACAGCCGCAGCTACGATCTGGTGCTCGATCCGCGCGTGTCGCTGCTCGATGCACTGAGGGAGTATCTCGCGCTCACCGGCACCAAAAAGGGCTGCGACCGCGGTCAATGCGGCGCATGCACGGTCCTGGTCAATGGCCGACGCGTCAATTCGTGTCTTTCGCTCGCCGTTTCGCACGCTGGGGATCGCATCGTCACCGTCGAAGGTCTGGCCCGTGGTGAAGCCCTTCATCCGATGCAGCAAGCCTTCCTCGACCACGATGCGTTTCAGTGCGGTTACTGCACCCCCGGACAGATCTGTTCCGCCGTCGCACTGCTTGACGAAGCACGGGCCGGCGCCGCGAGCGCGGCGACGCGCGATCTTCGCGCGCTGAGGCCGGCCGCGCTCAGCGACGAAGAGATCCGCGAACGCATGAGCGGCAACATCTGCCGCTGCGGCGCGTATGTCAATATCGTGGCCGCGGTGCGCGACGCTTCAGGCCAGTCGACCTGAAGCACCAACCGCATGCACACCTTCACTTACGTCAGAGCCGATAGCGTCGACGCCGCCATCGCCGCGGCGGGCCGTCCGGGTACCAAGCTTCTCGCCGGCGGAACCAATTTGCTGGACCTGATGAAGGGGTACGTCGAGCAGCCGGTTCGCATCGTCGACATCAACCGGCTGCCGCTCAGTGAAATCACGGAGCTCCCCGACGGCGGAGTTCGGATCGGCGCACTCGCGCGCAACAGCGACATGGCGAATCATCCGTTGATCCGGCAACGTTATCCGCTGCTGTCGCAGGCGTTGCTCTCCGGCGCTTCACCGCAGTTGCGCAACATGGCGACTGCCGGCGGCAATCTGCTGCAACGCACGCGCTGCCATTACTTTACCGACGTAAGCTACGCGGAATGCAACAAGCGCAATCCTGGTTCGGGCTGCGCCGCGCGCGCAGGCTTCACCCGTCAGCTCGCAATCCTGGGCGCGAGTGAGCAATGCATCGCGACCCATCCTTCCGACATGGCCGTTGCGCTGGTTGCGCTCGACGCGAGAGTGCACGTCCGATCCACTTCGGGAGAGCGACGCATTCCAATGGCAGACTTCCTCCGCCTTCCAGGAGACACGCCGCAGCAGGACAACAATCTCGCGCCGGGAGAGATGATCCTCGCTATCGAGCTTCCCCGGTCGCCGTTCGCCGACTACGCCTACTACCTGAAGGTGCGCGACCGCGCCAGCTACGCCTTCGCGCTGGTTTCAGTCGCGGCTGCGCTCGATCTCGATGACACCATGGTGCGCGATGCGCGCGTGGTCCTCGGAGGCGTCGCCCACAAGCCTTGGAGAGCAACCGATGCAGAGCGCAGACTGGTCGGGCAGCGCATCGACCGAGCTGCGATTGATTCGGCCGCCGTGCTGAGCATCAGCGGCGCGGTGCCGGTACGTGACAACGCCTTCAAGGTGAGACTTGCCGAGCGCGCGGTGGCGCGCGCCTTGCAGACTGCCGGGGGCATCGCATGAACGAAGACGGCGGCGCGATCGGCAGTCCTATCAACCGCGTCGACGGCCCGTTGAAAGTGTCCGGCCGTGCGCGGTTCTCGGCGGAGTTCTCTGCCGATCGCATCGCCTATGGCGTGCTGGTGCAGAGCACCGTTGCGCGCGGACGCATCACGCAAATGGATACCGTCGCCGCGCGGCGCGCTCCCGGGGTGCTGTACGTCATGACGCATCAGAACGCCCCGGCTCTTCCGCAGAAAGGCACGGCGGGCATCAATCCTCCAGCGGGACGCACCCTTTCGCTGTTGCAGGACGACGCGGTTCATTACAACGGCGAGCCCATCGCGGTGGTGGTCGCAGATACCTTTGAGCACGCGACCGATGCAGCGGCCTTGATCCGGGTGCAGTATGCAACCGAGCCGGCCTTGCTCGATTTCGAATTAGCCAAGCAGAATCCTCACCGCCCCGGCAAGGAAGGCGTAGCGGC
>VBCY01000636.1 GCA_005882995.1 Betaproteobacteria bacterium | reverse complement strand
GGGCGCCACGGTGGGATCGGCATGAATGACTGCGCGGCCGATGGTCGATGGAAGTTGAATGTGCGGCAAGTGAAATGGCGTGTAGAAGACATAGAAAGGACCATCGCCCAATTTATAGTATGCGAGTTGGGTTTTCTTGTATGGATTTTCCTCGTGAACGACGACAAACCCGCCAGTATGCGGAGCCGCATCCACGGAGTAGTCGACGATTCCGCCGCTGAGCATCGCTTTGGCAGGCAGCAACTTCGCGAGCTCGCGAACGTAGCCGCAAGCGGGACCCACCATACCGCGCCGTGCGACGCCAAATCCCGTCGCGTTTGCGAGCACCGTGGTTTCCATGGACAATTTTGTTGCGTCGGCGAAGGACGTGACTTTCCTTACATCCTGGTCGTGCTTGGCCGCAAAGGCTTGTTGGGTGTCGGGAGTTCGATAGTAGTCGACCATGCCCTTGATGTTGCCGGCTGCCACCGGTCGGAGACCGACCGATTGAACATACCGGAACAGAGTCATCGCAACGCCCGGTTCATCGCCATCCGTGTGCGTCAAAACGACACCGGCTTCGTCCGCTTTGGCTTTCAGTATGGGTCCGATCAGCGAGTCGAGCTCCGCATTAACGAGCACCACGGGCTTGGCATGTCTGAACGCGTCGAGAGCCACGCTTGCGCCGAAATCGACGGTACCCGTCACTTCCACGATCAAATCGATTGAATTGCATCGCGTCAGCACTTGGGGATCGTCAGTCAGCACCGGAACCCCACGGGAGATACTGGCTTCTGCTTCCTTTATCGTCTCTGCGGTCTGCCATTCCCGGATTCCGGCCTCTTGAAGCGCGCGTTCGGCATGCCGCGGCGTGCGATTTGACATACCCGCAAGCCGAATTCCTGCTACGGGAGTTCCGAGCTGCAGCGCGATAGCGCGGCCTGTCGCGCCTGCACCCACGATTCCAACGCGAATCGGGCGTTGTTCGGCCTCACGAGCCTGAAGCACGCTGTAGACGGACATGCTGCGGATAGGGGTGCTGGCGGCTTTGGGGTTCATGACAATTCTCCATTCCTAATTCGGCTCCAGGAGGGGCCAACTGCAATCCTGATCGGAGATCGATGACACTGGCAATGGCCATCGGATTTCGAACGCGGGATCGTCATACCGTACTCCACGGGCATCGTCTGGCGAATAGACGGCTGAGGTGAGATAGTAGATCTCAGCATCGTCTTCCATTGATTGACACCCATGGGCACAGCCTTCCGGTACATAGAGCATGTGGCCGTTGTCGGCGCTCAGGAAGGTTCCGTACCAGGATCGATAGGTCGCCGATCCTGGCCGAAGGTCCACGACAACGTCAAAAATTGCGCCTCGGGTGCAACGAACAAGCTTGGCCTCCAGCGCAGGGAGCGCCTGGTAGTGCAAACCGCGGATTGTGCCTTTCCGGATGCTGAACGCCATGTTGGCTTGCAGCGGGACAAAATCGATTGCATGTTCCGCAAATTCACGTTGGCACCAGGCCCGCATGAAGCGACCCCGCTGGTCTTCGAGAGGAGTGGGCTCGATAACCCAGGCACCGGCAACCTCACACTCCCGGAACTTCATACGCCACTCATGACCTGCCCAGATAATGTGCCATCTGTTCGAGGCAAAGTCTTCTGGCGTCTTCGCCGCTATGGTACCCCCGATACCAACCGGCAACCAGATGCAAAGCTTCATCGATCGCCAATCGACAACGCCATCCGAGACGGTTGGCGCACTTTGTGACCTCCAGTCTCAGCACACTCTCCTCGGGTGGATGACTCGCGCTATCCTGGATCCAAGGCCTCTCGATACCCCACTGCGCCGCCAAAAACTGCACTATGTAGGCGACAGAACGCGATTCCGCATCTGTCGGGCCAAAGTTCCATGGCCCCGAATACTCTGCTGCGTCCTCCACCATCGCCTCAGCCAGGCTCATATATCCACCAAGGCAGTCCAGCACGTGTTGCCATGGGCGAATGGCGTGGGGATGGCGAAGCACGATAGGTTGGGATTTCAGAAACGCGGCAATTGTGTCGGGAACCAACTGTCGCGGCGTCCAATCTCTACCACCGATCACATTGCCGGCGCGGGCGCTGGCGATCCCTACCGCGTGCTCGCCATAGCTGGACAGCGGAAAGAACGAGTCCCGATACGACTGGCCCACAAGTTCCGCACAGGCTTTACTGTTTGAGTACGGATCATGTCCGCCGAGCACGTCGTTCTCGCGGTACCCCCAATCCCAACCCTTGTTCTCGTAGCACTTGTCCGTCGTCACGTTGATCACGATGCACCGCTGGCGCATCCGGCGAACCGCCTCCAGGACATTGACGGTGCCAAGGACGTTGGTCGAATAGGTCTCTACCGGATCCTCATAAGAGTGCAGGACCACCGATTGCGCAGCCATATGAAACACAAATTCCGGAGCAAACGACCGCACGGCGGCAACGATCGCTTCCAGATTGCGGACGTCGCCGATGGTCGACTCAATGAGCTCATGGACGCGCGCGAGCGAATAGAGGCTGGGCTGTGTGGGCGGATCGAGCGCATAGCCCCAAACCTTGGCACCGAACGAACTGAGCAGCAAACAGAGCCAGCTGCCCTTGAATCCCGTATGGCCCGTGACGAGCACACGCTTGTTCTGCCAGAAAGACGGGTTCATTAGGCGGCCACAGAGTTGCCCGCGGCAAGCGGGCAGACAAGCTTTCTGCAGTGGAAGGCCTCCGCGTACCCGCTGGCCGCCCGGCTCTCCAGACCGCGGACACGCATAGCGGCCAAGAGGTTCTCCGCACTGAACCACGATTTGGTTCGTTGCGACGCATAAGCACGCGTGATCGCCTTCACCTTGCGCACGGCGACCGCGGAAACCAGCGGCACGTACATGCGCGGGGTGG
>VBCY01000149.1:1758-2139 GCA_005882995.1 Betaproteobacteria bacterium | reverse complement strand
TCTGGGAAAGCAAGGTATCGCGCCCGACCTTGTCGGCGCGCATCACGAAACTACCGGATTGGTTGAGCGTGCCCGCGATTACTTTGTCGCCGGCCTGTTTGGTGACCGGCATGGATTCGCCCGTCACCAGCGATTCATCGAGTGACGACCGGCCCTCAAGAATGACGCCATCCACCGGCACCTTTTCTCCCGGCCGGACGCGCAATTTGTCGCCGGCCTTGAGGCTGTCGATCGCGACCTCATGGTCGGCGCCACTCTCGTCGACAACACGGGCGGTTTTCGGCGCCAGCTCGAGCAGCGCCTTGATCGCTCCGGAGGTTGCTTCGCGCGCGCGCAGCTCAAGAACCTGGCCAAGCAGGACCAGGACGGTGATAACGGCCG
>VBCY01000149.1:0-1722 GCA_005882995.1 Betaproteobacteria bacterium | reverse complement strand
GATATCGGGCGCGACGGTACCGATCAGGCTGTAGATGTAGGCCACGCCCGTGCCCATCGCGATCAGGGTGAACATGTTGAGATGGCGCGTCACCAGCGATTGCCAGCCACGCACGAAAAACGGCCAGCCGGCCCAGAGCACGACCGGGGTGGCGAACACCAGCTGAATCCAGTTCGATAGGCCCTGGTCGACCCAGCCGTGACCGCCGACGAGGTGACCGCCCATCTCCAGAACGACCGTGGGCAGCGAGAGCACGAGGCCGATCCAGAACCGCCGCGTCATGTCGGCGAGTTCGGGATTTGGCGGCGCATCGAGGGATGCCACTTCGGGCTCCAGCGCCATGCCACAGATCGGGCAGTTTCCAGGACCGACCTGGCGGATCTGCGGATGCATCGGGCAGGTATAGATGGTGCCTTCGGGCATGGCGGCTTTCGGCTTGCTGTTGCCGAGATATTTTTGCGGGTCGGCGGCGAATTTGGCCCGGCAGCCGGCGGAGCAGAAGTGAAAGGTTTCGCCGTGGTAGTCGAACCGGTGCCGGCTCGTCGCGGGATCGACGGTCATCCCGCAGACGGGATCGCGCACGCTCGTGCCGCCGGTGTGATGCTCACCATGAGCATGACCGCGGTGATCACAGCCTCCGCCGCGGCCGCAATCCTTTGCCGTGCTGCCGGCATCGGCGTTTTCGGCACCTGCCATCGAACTCTCCACCTGCGGCCACTTGCAACCCATACCCTGTAGGGGTATATAGGGCCTATGAGAAAAGACATCAAGGCATCCTGCCAAAAACGCCTGAGCCGGATCGAGGGCCAGGTTCGCGGACTGGCCAAAATGGTCGATGAGGACCGCTATTGCATCGATATCGTCACGCAGATCTCGGCGGTGCGTGCCGCGCTGCGGCGCGTGGAGGAAGAAGTGCTCAGGGATCACGTTTCACATTGTGTTGAACACGCGATTGCAAGCGGCAACAAGGCCGATCAACGCCAGAAGATTTCCGAGCTGATGGACGTTATTGGTCGATCCGACAGGTAGTTTGGGCCGAAACCCCCACACCATCTACGCGCACGTCGCTAACCGGCATGACCTTCTCCGTAGCCGCGCGGTACGCGCGCCCACCCATGCGAATGGTGCTTCGGCATGGCCCCCGTCTGCTGCCCCTGTGATCATCGTGTGCTCCTCACAGAGTCGTGAGGAGCACCACGAAGACGATCAGAAGTGACGCTGGGCACCGGTCCGTGATGCACTGGCTCTGGCAATGGCACTGTCCAGCGGCTATTCTACCTTCATGGCTTCGTGGAACACTCGGCGGATGTTTGCGTCGCTGATGGCCCTAGTTCTGGCCGTCGGCTTGGTGACGCATGGCCTCGGCGCTCCTGATATGATCGTCAAGCCCACCATGGCTGTGGGGAGCGACATGCCCTCGTCAGGCGGTGAACCCATGCAGGGTAACTGCAATGGGTGCGTCGGCGACGAGAAAGGGGTCGTTCCCACGGCGTGCTCCGCCTTTTGCAGCGCCGTTGCCACACTTCCCGCGGCATACGTCGACCCGTTCGCTGCTCCTGCTGAAACACTGACGCCGAAGGCGGGACCAGACGCGATTGGCTGGACCCATCCTCCAGATCCTTACCCTCCCAGAACAACCATCCTGAGCTAAGGCGCATCGCTTTTCCGGCGATGTCGTTTCGGTACGCGTGTGCGACTGCCATGTCGCACTGCGCCGGCACT
>VBCY01000635.1 GCA_005882995.1 Betaproteobacteria bacterium | reverse complement strand
CATTGCGCTGCACGGGCGCATCGATCAAGACGCGGCCGCCGGCAGCATATATGCCCTGCTGGACCGGAGCGCCGACGCGGACATTGCCGCCCGCCACCACAGCATCCCCTCTTACGTTGGCCGAGACATCGATGTCTCCCCCGGCGGCAATCAGATCGCCCGCGACGGGTGTGGTGACGGTAACCTTGCCGGCTGCAGCGAAGTGGTCGGGAGTTGGAGCGCTCGCGCCCGCCTCAGGTTTGCTCACTGTGGTCTGCGACCACAACGAAGGCGCCGCAAGCATCAGCAGGATCGTCAAGGTGATCAAGTTGCTGCGCTGAGGCCGCATGACGTTCTCCTTTGCACTTCTGAATGATCGCCTCCAGTCGTCCGACCATACTACGCCTTCGGGCAGGGTTTCACGCTCGTCGACGGATGACTGCTTTCGGGACATTTTCGCATCGCAGCCGAATGTCTCCCGTTGGCCGGAGACCGCCAGTGACCCGCGCCCGCCGAATGGCTGCTCCCCGGTCTGAAGCGGTCGGCCAGGCGGCGTGGGCCAACGACAACTGATGGCCCGAACCCGGACGTAGGTAAAGAACTGTTCCAACTGTCCTCGCAGTTTGCGGCTACTCCTTGACGAGTCGCTGCGGCTGCGCGCATGCGGCTCTTGCAGCACGTCGCAATTTAGTGTGACTAGCATCACTTAACTTGCCGAAGCTAGCCGCTGTCGGACCTACTGTGGGTTCGAGTAGTGACATGTCGTGGCTCGACGAAACGCAGTTGCGCGTTGGTGACGCCTAACCGCTGTAGGGTAATATGGTCGGACCTCCATTCGTGAACGAATCGTTCGGCAATGAAAGTGGCGTTTGGCCTTTTTGCGATCTCAGCTGCGTGGAAGGACAGTCAATGAAGATTCGTCGCAACATGCCAACGGTATTCATTGTGTTCGCGTTTTGTATTTCGCTCGGCGCTGCCGCTCAATCTTTCAAAGATGCGAAAGTCGCCTATGACCAAGGCGATTACGCGACCGCACTTCGTATCTGGAGCAGTTTGGCGGAGCAAGGGAGCGCCGAGGCGCAAGAGAGATTAGGAGCGCTGTATCGCGATGGGAAGGGCGTATCCCAAGACTACGTGGCTTCCGTCGAGTGGTTCCGTAAAGCCGCGGATCAGGGCGACGGTAAAGCCGAGAACAATCTTGGGGCAATGTACGCACGAGGCCATGGTGTCGCCAAGAATGATGCTCAGGCGGTGAATTGGTTTCGAAAGGCGGCCGATCACGGTAACGCGTTGGGACAAACCAACCTTGGTCGAATGTACACGCAAGGACGTGGTGTTCCCAAAGACGACGCTGAGGCGGTGAAGTGGTTCCGCCTAGCCGCCGAGCAAGGGGACGCGGCCGCTCAGACCAATCTTGCCTTGATGTACGCGGGGGGCCGAGGGGTGCCGCGCGACGATAATGCGGCGGTGCTATGGTATCGCAAGGCCGCCGAGCAAGGATTCGCATCGGCTCAGGACAATCTCGGCGTGATGTACCGCGATGGACGCTCGGTCACGCAAGATTTTGCTGTGGCAGTCGAGTTGTTCCGAAAAGCGGCGGAGCAAGGTTACGCGGAGGGCGAGAACAATCTTGGATATATGTATTCGACAGGCCGCGGTGTCGCTCAGGACTATGCCGAGGCAATGAAGTGGTATCGCAAGGCAGCCGACCAAGGTGAAGCGCACGCGCAAACCAATCTTGGTTACATGTACGCACAAGGCCATGGTGTGTCTAAGGACGATGCCGAGGCGGTACTGTGGTATCGGAAGGCAGCCGAGCAAGGTCACGCGCGGGCGCAAACCAATCTTGCTTACATGTACCTGCAAGGTCATGGTGTCCCTAAGGACGAAGCGGAGGCTGCGAGTTTGTACCGAAAGGCGGCTGAGCAGGGCCTTCCCCAAGCTCAGAACGGTCTCGGCGTGATGTATCGCGATGGGCGCGGGTTGGCCCAAGACTACGTTGCTGCGATCGAGTGGTTCCGCAAAGCAGGAGAGCAAGGCGACGCATCAGCCCAGATCAATCTCGGTCTGATGTACCGTGATGGGCAGGGCGTTACCAAGGACGACGCAGCAGCGACGCAATGGCTTCAAAAAGCAGCAGAACAAGGGGACAAGCGAGCAAAGTCGATGCTTACCTCCATCGAAACGCGCGGGCAAGACAGTGCCAATCTAGGGTCGATCGTCGCGGAACTGGTGAAGAAGTACGAAGATGCTCAGCCACAAGTGCTCAATCCAGATGCAGAGCGCGTCGCACTGGCAAGCCAACTTATCGATGCGCTGGAATTTCGTAAGCGGCTAGCCAATCTGCCCGAAGGCTTCGATCAGGTGGACTCCCCCGCGCGTATAGCAAAGGTGTCGCCGAAGCTGATCGAGGCAATACGTTTGACGGCGGTCGCCTCATTTCGCCCCGAAAAGCTAGTGAAGTCTCTGGATAAGAAGCTCGCCCAAACACTCGACACCCCGACGCTGCAGGCTGGGTTAGATTGGGAGCGTTCCGATTTGGGGCGGCGAATCAACGCCCTCGAACTTGAAGCTGAAAGACTGGAGCATCGCGCCGCCAAAAAGGAGTTCGTCCAGCAATTCGTGGCTAAAGGGCGAGCGGCAGACGATGCTCGAGGGCGCGCCTGTGGGGAGAAACTCATTCTCGACAACTCGCCCGACGCCCTCCTTCCCCTCATGGAAGCCCTGGCAGCTGCTGGAGCCATGGCGATAGCTGTCCAACAGGAGCAACCTTTGGATATGCGGGGCATCGAAGGTGCCATGCTAATAGTCCGCCCGACCCTGCGCGATGTAGCACGTCAAGCCATGTTGGCCGAGTGCCTCTTTAGCCTGCAGGATCTAAGTGACGCGGAATTTGAACGGTTGCTGGGATTTCTCCACACGGAATCAGGCGGCCGCTATGCCAGGGGTGCTAACGCCGCCCAAAGAGACGCCTTCCTCGATGCAACCGAAGTCTTCGCGCGAACGCTGATCGATGTTGCACGTAAACTCAGGGCGAATCGGGAATCCTAAGTCCTGTTCATGCTTCTCTGTTCTAGATCCGCGATTATGTGCGGTTACCTCTTGTCGGCAACGGAGCCGATGGCGAAGCTCACGTTGACCATGCTCGCGGGCTTCTGCGAATTTGAACGTGATCCGAGAGCGGCAGCGCGAAGGCATTGCCATCGCAAAGGCGAAGGGAGTGTATAAAGGTCGCAAGCGGGCACTAACGCCCGACCAGGTGAAAGAAATCGTCGAGCAGGCTTACGCCGGTATCCCTAAAGCGGACCTCGCGCGAGCCTATTGTATTAGCCGAGAGACGCTGTACCAGTACCTGCGTAGGGCCGCATAGAAGGCGATATACGGGACAAAATTGGTGCCTAGATGAACGACGATACCAAAGCCTGTCCGGTCTGCGCCGAAACCATCAAGGCCGCCGCCATCAAGTGCCGCTTCTGCAACACCGATCTGGCGGCTTTCACCGCGTCACGCGAGGCCGAGGTGGAAAAGACGCTGTTTATTGGTCACCCTGCCGTCATCTATAGTGCCTGGCAGTGGATGACTGTGGTGCTGACGCTCGGCATCGCCTTGGTCTTCTACTGGCTCAGGAGCCTCGCCACGACCTACGACATCACCTCGCAGCGCGTGAGGATCGAGCGCGGCATCCTATCGAAAGTCAAAGACAGCATCGAACTGTTCCGCATCGATCACTTCGACCTGCACAAGCCGCTGGGGATGAGGCTTGCGGGCTACTGTCTGCTGCATCTGCGCTCATCGGACGCCAGCTTTGAAACCGTGATCCTCTACGGCATCCCGAATCTGGAGTTGCTCGCCGATACGCTACGCGAATGCTCGCTGCGCGAGCGCAGCCGACGACGCGTGACCACTTTCGTGCAGGCGTAAGGGCGCTTTCGACGGCAACTTACGCCTAGTCAATGGCCCCACACACGGGCGCGACGGTGCGGCCGACGACCAGCATCGAGCGCGGCGCGACGGAGTAAAATCACTGCCGAAGACCTCGTCAACGAGTTCCATTCGTCTGACGCGGCCGGGACTCCCCAGTTGGAGGTTTAGCATGAGCAAGTATCCTGCGAAACGCGCTCAACGCGCGCTGCGAGAGGTGGAGACCGCTGCGGTCGAGGTCATGCGGCCCGCCGATTCGTTCTTCAGGTTCCGCTACTCGCAAACGGAAATTTCGGCGGTGGGTGGCAAGGCGCGTGTCAAGTCCAGACAACGCGCTTGGAGGACGGCAAGCTCACCACCGAAACCTTCGAGGGTGACGTCGACCGCACCGTGTACGATCGAATGGTAGGCGACGCGCAGTGTTATTTCCTGAACCAGACGGCGCTCTTCGCGAAGTCCTTGTGGTGGTTGTTGCCGTCGCCGCGGAACCCGCGCCCCGACCGCGACTGACGTATTCGCCGGCGCCGATAAGGCCACCCTGATGCGAACGGGTGTGGGGTTGGCGACAGGCGTCCTCGCGCTTTGCAGCGTGGGCGCGTCGATTGCCGCGACAGAGGAGAAATCGATGAGCCTTACGATTACTTCCAGCGTGTTCGCCCCCAACGGATCGATCCCATCGCTCTACACCTGCGAAGGCAAGGACCTCTCGCCGCCGCTGGCCTTTGGCGGCGTGCCGGCCGCTACGAAGAGCCTCGCCCTCATCGTCGATGACCCGGATGCGCCTGATCCCGCTGCTCCGA
>VBCY01000634.1 GCA_005882995.1 Betaproteobacteria bacterium | reverse complement strand
TCTGGGGCCGCCTTACCGATGCCATGGTGGTCGAGGATGGGGGCCCGACGTCTTTCAAGCGCTACGTGCACCCACGCATCGAGCCGGAAATCGCATTTCTGCTCAAGAGCGAACTGGTCGGCACCGTGACACCGTTGCAGGCGCTCTCCGCGGTGGAGGCCATTGCGCCGGCGATCGAGGTCATCGATTCCCGCTACAAGGCGTTCAAGTTCTCTCTGACCGACGTGGTCGCGGACAACTCATCTTCGTCCGGATTCGTGGTCGGCGGCTGGCACAAGCCGGACATCGACTTCTCCAATCTGGGCATCGTCGTATCGTTCAACGGCACGCCTGTGCTCGTGGGTTCGACGGCGGCGATCCTCGGGCATCCGCTGCGCTCGCTGGTGGCGGCAGCACGATTCGCCGCCGAGGCCGACGAGCCATTGCAGCCCGGATGGATCGTCATGGCAGGCGGCGCAAGTCACGCCGAAGCGCTTTCGCCCGGATTGTGGGTCGAGTGCGAGGTCCAGAATCTCGGGCGCTGCGGATTTTCTGTCGTGGAGTAACATGCCCATCGCAATCATTCACCTCATGGAAGGGCGCGACGACCAGAAGAAGGCCCGCGCCATCGAAGCAGTGACTCAGGCGCTGGTCGACACACTCGATGCCAAGCCGGAGACGGTGCGCGTCATCCTTCTGGAAGTGCCGCGCGCTTCGTGGGGCATCGCCGGCAAACCGGCTTCGACCCGAAAATGATTCGCAGCGGCAGATGGCGCGACGCCATCTGCGCCGGATTTCTCGCATGCGCGCTGGCGCTCTCCCCGGGCGCACACGCGCAGCAGCTCACGCTCAAGCTCGCGACGCAGACGGTCTCCGGCACGGCGCAATACGACGGGGCGGTGCGCTTTGCCGAGCTGGTGGCGCAGAAAACCAGTGGTCGCGTCGCTGTGAAAGTGTACGGCGATGGAGCGCTGGGCGGGGACCTGCAGATCATTTCCGGGCTGCAACGCGGAACGATCGAAATGGCGCTGATGAACGCCGGCCTGCTGCAAGGCGTTGCCAAGGAATTCACCGTCCTCGACTTCCCGTTTCTCTTCAACACCGAGGACGAGGCCTATGCCGTGCTCGATGGTCCCATCGGCAAAAAGCTTCTGGATCTGTTAGCGCCCAAGGGGATTGTCGGACTCGCGTATCCGGAATTGGGCTTCCGGCACATCCATAACAGCAAACACGCGATAGAGCGAATCGAGGATCTCCACGGACTCAAGATCCGCGTGATCCAGACGCCGATCTACGTCGACACCATCAATGCCCTGGGTGCAAACGCCGTGCCACTGCCATTTCCAGACCTCTACCACGCGCTGGAGCGGAAGAGTGTCGATGGCGCAACGGATCCCCTCGTCACCATCGCCGTGCTCAAGTTCGACGAGGTCCAACCCTTTCTCACGCTGACGCGCCACGCCTACAATCCCCAGATTTTCTTGATAAGCAAAGCGGCGCTCGACAAACTTCCTGCGGCTGACCGGACCGCCGTGCAGGAAGCGGCAGTCGAAGCACGAGACTTCGAGCGCAAAATTTCCCGCGAACGCAATGCCCAGGCGCTCGAGCGCCTGAAAAAGACCATGCGTATCACCGAGCTGGTTGAGACCGAGCAGGCGAAAATGCGTGAGGCAGTGAAGCCCGTCGTCGACAAGTACACCAAAATCGCCGGCGAGAGCCTCGTTGCGGAGCTTAAGACCGAGCTCGCGCGGATACGCACCAGAAAATAAGCCTGTGTCATGTCTCGCTATTGAGCGTTTCATAACTGCGTGACATCAGTCGCAATCCGGATAAGCGGGCCTAAGGAACCTCTGAATAAGCCCCGCGTGGTCGCGACGGAGGCTTTCCGGGATGAGATGCGCGAAGCAAGGCGGTGCCAATAGCAGGCGTTATTGGCGAGCCGAGCGACAAAGCAGATCGCCCGGAAAGCCCCGTCCCATCCGGGTTTCGGCGCAATGGCCTCATCTGCTTTGTTGCACGGCTTGCGAATAGTACGAACTATTCGCTGCGCCGCGACGCCTCGCATCTGAAACCATTGCGCCAGAAACGCGACTCATGTGGGACTTGTTCAGAGGTTCCCTAACCCCTCTCCCGCCGGGAGAGGGGGTGCGCGACAGCGCGCGTGAGGGTCAAATGTCACTCGGTTGCGGAATTCTAACTAATCTCCATCGACGCCGATCAGCCGAGAAATCCGAATCGGCACTCCGGGCCGTTGGAACTCCTCGACGCGTTGCTGGAGTCTTCGATCGGCGATGGTCATGCGTTGCCGCAGCCGTACGTATTCTGCCCACGAAGCGATGATGAAGCGCTCTACGAATCGTCCCTCTTCGCCGAGGTCGCGAAACACCCGCCAGCTGGTGGCGCCATTGCGACGGCGCGTGCGCTGCGCCGCGTGGGCTGCGCGCAGGAAGTTATCCCGATGCTCCGCCGGAATCTGGTATTCGATCTGGATCAGCACGGGTCCGTCGTCGGGCAAGGGCTCGAAGGCAATCGCGAGGTCCGGCAGTTGAGCGCCCGGAGATACATCGGCCTCGGTGCCCATTTCGACGCGAGTGCGGCGGTTCATGAGATAGAGCAGCATCATCGAAACCGCGGATACGGCGAGCGCTATGCGAGTATCGGTTGCCGACGCCAAGGCGCCCCACACCGCGCTGCCCAGTGCAAGGCTCGCTTGGACGGCGACGAGATTGATGGCGACCGCGCGGGCGCGGACCCATGCGGGCGCAGTGCTCTGCGTCCCTGCAGAGAGGCTCGCCAGCACTGCCACCCACGCCATCCCGGCGCAACACGTTCCCAGTACTGCGATGACGGGGATGCGCGTGGCCGCAATCAGTGCGGTGCCTGCGGCCCACAGGAAAATCCCGGAAACGACAATGCTGTTGAGCGATCGGCGCTGCAGCAGGCGCGGAATTGCCAGCGCCCCTGCCACGGCGCCCACGCCGAATCCGGCGGAAAGCAACCCGTAGCCGCTGGCCCCAAGGGACAGCTGATCGCGTGCAATGACGGGCAGCAGCGCCCACAACGCGCTGGCGCATACGCTGAAGCTCAAGTTGCGGCTGATAAGCGAGCGCATTGCCGGCGAATGGCGCGCGAAGCGCAATCCACTGAGCAAACCCGAGAACATTTTTTCAGGCACGCCGGGAAGGGCGAGCTCGCGATTTCTCCACTGCCGTACCGCGATCAGCATCAGGCTGAAAAAAACCGCGCTCCCTAGCAGTGCCGTTCCGGATCCGACCCACGCGGCCAGTGCCCCGGCAAGGGCAGGACCGATGGCGCGTGCGAGGTTCATCGCCACTGCGCCGAGCGCGACCGCGCGCGGCAATTCCGCACGCGATACGAAGCCGTTGATGCTCGCCTGTTGCGCCGGCATGTAGAAAATAAACCCGCAACCGATGATGAAGGTCAGGGCGAGCAGTGACATCGGGCCGACGATGCCGGCAAGCTCAGCGGCGCCGAGCAGAACGGTCGCGGTGAGCAACAATGTCTGCGTTGCGATAATCACCTTCTTGCGATCGATGATATCGGCCAGCGTGCCCGCTGCCAGTCCGAAGAGGAGCGAAGGCGCCGTGCTTGCGCTTTGGACCAATGCGACCATGAGCGCCGAAGGCGTGAGTGTCGCCATCAGCCACGCTGCAACGGTCGCCTGCATGGTGTATCCGAGCGCCGTGCCTATGGAACCCACATAGAAAATCCGGAATGGGCCGTGGCGCAGCGGCGAAGATTGGACGAGACGCGAAGCGATCGAGGCCAGGCCGGAAGTCATTGGCGAAACTCTACGCTTGATCTTCGATGCGAGACATGCAGCTTGCCGCATGGCCCCTTGGAGCGCGAAGCCAATCGGCGTATTCTCGCCAACATAAGTCGAAGGCGCGGAGGAACGCAGCTAACTTTCGTTAGGTGACGGGCCGTCTCTGAGGACCTATCGTCCAAAGCGACGCCGAGGCGGCCATCAAGCGACGGCTCACGCCGCAGCGAAAAGGACCGCCTTAGGCGGGGGAACGCGGATCGGCGCGGAGCGCGGCGAAAAATCTTCGACTTACAGGCGTCTGGTACGCGGCTGGCACAAGAGCACTTCGCAGGCAAACCGACATGTCGCAGTGTCACGGTCGAACCGACTTCGGTCATCGCCGATGGCATGCGACAAGGTGTTTGGGAATTAAAAAAATTACAAAAAAGCCCCAAAGTCTCCCGCTACCCGAGCCGTTTTTCCTTCTACAGCAAGCCCATTCGTTTGAGCCGGTTTGAGCCGGCCTAGGAGATTCGATGATCCCTCCTCGTGTAAGTGTCGATGCCGTTCGCGAAAAGATTGGTACGTACGCCGACAAGCAGCAGACCGCGGATCAGCGCTACCAGATCTACAAGGATCTGATCGGGTTTCTCCCGCCGCGCATCGAGGCGCGGATTAACGTGACCGGTGCGCTCGATCCCGAGCTGCTGGATATGCAGGAGCGCATGCGCGCCCGCGCCATGTATCCCAAGTGCTTCGACGTCAAGACCTCGCAGCTCATGTTGTTCGGCATGCTGCTGATGGACATGAACGACGCGGCGCCGCTGCACGGCATTGCCGCACGACGCGCCGGCGCAACATGGGAAGAAATGCAGGCGGTGGTAAGCCTCGCTTTCCTGTTCCGGGGCCTGTCAGCGGCGAATCGAGGCGCCGAATTGCTGGCCAACATCGCCAAGCGCGAGGTCGAGGACGAGGCCGCGGCGAAGACTAACCGTAAATGAATCCACAACGAGAGGCAGCCATGGCGGACAAGAGAATCCTGAATTTCATCAACGGCGAGTACGTCGCCGCGAAATCCGGCAAGACCTTCGAGGATCGCTCCCCGGTCGACGGCAGCCTGGTCGGCATGGTCTCGGAAGCCGGCAAGGAAGAGGTCGACGCCGCGGTGAAGGCCGCGCGCGCAGCGCTCGAGGGCCCTTGGGGGAGCATGGATATTGCCAAGCGCAGCGAGCTCATGTACGCGGTCGCCGACGAGATCAACAGGCGCTTCAAGGAATTCCTCGATGCGGAGGTCGCCGACACCGGCAAGCCGCACGCGCTCGCCAAGCACATCGACATTCCGCGTGGCGCCGCGAATTTCAAAATCTTCGCCGACGTCGTCAAGAATGTCCCCACCGAGTCATTCCAGATGACGACCCCCGACGGCGGGGCGGCTTTCAATTACGCGATCCGCGTGCCCAAGGGCGTGATCGCGGTGGTCGCGCCCTGGAATCTGCCGCTGTTGCTCATGACCTGGAAGGTGGGGCCTGCGCTCGCGTGCGGGAACACCGTGGTCGTCAAGCCTTCCGAAGAAACCCC
>VBCY01000148.1 GCA_005882995.1 Betaproteobacteria bacterium | reverse complement strand
GGCTTGACGAGCGCGCCAAGCTTCGCAATCCGGCGCGGGCTCACGAACAGGGTGGTGAGTCCGAGTATGAAGCGATCGAGTGTGGTCAGATTCGGCGCACGCTTCATGGATCGACGACTGACCAGAAGCTGATGTTTGAGCAGAAGAGACTCTGCGGCGACTGCACGGACGCCTCCTGGACGGAGCAGCTTCGCGAACGTGACGAGCAGGTGGATGGCGAGGATGGGCAGGTCGCGCATCGGGCGAACCGTAGCATGACCGTCAGCGCGCGCAAGACTCCACTGCACCGGTGGATTCCCTCATACTAGGAATTCGCCACCCACACGTTNATGGGCGTCAAGAACGCGATGCCGGTCGATCGCGAGCTGTTCGAGTTTTATTGTACGTACGTTGCGCAGGCTTGCGCCCGAGGCGACGTGGACCGGCGCTGGAATAGGGCGCGACCAGCTCACACTCGTGCGCTGGTCGCTCGAGCTCGGCGGGCATTGCCGCACCGGGCTGGAAGACAACGTTCGCATGGATCGGCAGACGCTTGCCCCTTCCAACGCCGCGTTGGTGAAGCAGGTGGTTGCGGAGTGTGTGAAGTTCGATCGTCGCCCAGCGACGGTGAAGGATGCGCGGCAATTGCTCGGCTTGCCGGGCGTGGCTTGACGCGAGCGTCCGGGCTTGCGACGCAGCCACGAGCGCTTTTCAGCGAATGCGCGTCCAACGACCATTGGCGCGATTGCTCTCCAGAACAGCGTCGACGAAGGCCAAGTCGCGTAAACCGTCTTCCTAGCCGGGCACTGTCGTGCGCGGTGCAGCTTCGCCGCTATCGTGCCCGCGCACATCGTTGGCGAAATCCGTCTAGAGCTGGCCGAAGGCCTCGCAAATCGCTTGGGTTGTCCGGGCGGAAGGCGGATCGCGGCTGACGCTTCGGCCGGCAAGCCTGGCATGCCGCGCGTCCAGCGCACTGCAGGCTGACCGATCTCGGTGACCCACAACTCGTTCGGCTGCTCTTGGTGCCACCGCAACGATGCGCGCGAGCCATACACCCGCAGAGTTGTCAGAGACAGAGCGCGCCGACGGCTTTAGTTTGACTGCGGACTTTTGCCGGAGTCAGTTATGCACTGTCTGCACGGTCATGCATTCCTTGGAATTGACCAACGATCTGCAAATCGTGTCCAGTTTTGTGACGACGCCCCTCAAGATGTGACTACGATGGCAACCGCTGCTGGTTTCGTTCTTACTGTCGGGCGCAAAAATGTTCGCCTCAAGGTTCATCTTGCCTAACGCAGCCAACCACAGCGTCAGCAACCAACAGAAGCCCACGCAATGGAAGCCGCATCGAGCACCGGTGACGAATGCGAATTATCGCCACCGTCCCGGCATCGCTATGGAAAGTGATCGTACCGGCAGCGGGAGTCACGTCGCGGAAGCGACTTTGGCCCTGTACTCGCTCGGCGAATCACCGGTCCATTGTTTGAAGGCGCGGGCGAAGCTCTTTTCGTTGCGGAAGCCGACCGCCGCCGCTACCTGCTTGACGGGCCGAGCGGTGCGACACAGGAGCTCGACGGAGCGATCGCGTCTGGCTTCGTCCTTCAACTCCTGCAAGGAGGCCCCTTCTTCGTGCAGCTGACGATGCAAGGTGCGGGTCGAGACGTGAAGCCGACGCGCTAGACTGCCTGCGCTGTGCACCTCGTCGGGCCTCTCGCGCAGCACCTGACGGACGCGTTGCAGCAACAGCCGGTCGCGCCGGTACTGCAGAACGGTCAGCGGCAGCGCGCGCCCCAACATCAAGCGCAGCGCACGCTCGTCGCGCCGCAGCGGGAGCGCTAGGTACTGCGCATCGAAGCTGAAGCCGGCTTGCTCTGCGTCGAAGTGCACCGGGCCCGGAAACAACAGGGGATAGACCCTGCGATGCTCCGGTGGTGCGAACGGGAATCGGGCTTCCAGCAGGGGAATAAGTGAGTCGATCGCCCAGCAGGCATAGCCATGCACATAACGCAGAATCGTCAGCAGGCAGAACTCGCGCATGGCCCCGAGGCGGCGGTTCTCTTCGATCGATAGCGTTGCCACCGACGCTGACACTATCAACCGCAGCAAGATGTCATCGGTCAACAAGCGGTGGTGCCGGCACCACCGCTTGAGCGCCACGCCGAGATTAGGCGAAGTCAGCGAAGCCCGACACAGCATGCCGTAACTACCCCAAGGGAGCTTGCGCGAGAACCAGCCGAGCGCTTCGTCGTCGAGCTCTTGCATCGCCGCGCCGGAGACGATCTCCATCTGTGCCGCCGTGATCCGAGCTTGCGGGTTCTTGAGCAGCGCCGGCGCAATATGTGCCTGTCGCAGCGCCCCGGCCGGGTCGACCCCATAGCGTTGATAGGCCATCACGATGGCACATATGAAGGCGATCGGCGTCGCGGCTGGGCCCTTGGTCGGATCGAAGGTTGGTGAAGATGGCAAAGGCATGATCTACAAGTTTGGATCCTACTGGCACGATTTGCAACCCATATGGCGCCCCTTGTGTCTTAGGGACACCTAATCTTGAGGATCGGCGATAGGAGGAGAGATGGAACATAAGCTCAGCTATGTACACGGTGCATCCAAGGTAGCGCTGATTGGCGACACCATCGGTAGCTATTTCGACCACGTCGCGAAGCGCTATGCCGAACGCGAGGCCTTGGTCGTGCGGCATCAAGGCATCCGCTGGAATTATCGCGAGTTGCGTGAGCGGGTCGACAACCTCGCGGCAGGCTTCTCGCGGCTGGGGCTCAGCCCCGGCGATCGGATCGGGATCTGGTCGCAGAACTGTGCCGAATGGGTGCTCACCCAGTTCGCCACCGCCAAGGCGGGACTGGTGATGGTGAACATTAACCCCGCCTATCGGCGTGCCGAGCTTGAATACGCCCTGAAGAAGGTCGGCTGCAAAGCGCTCATTCTCGCGCCGCGATTCAAGACCAGTGATTACCTCGCGATTGCACAGGACGTCGTGCCCGAAATTGCGGCATCACAGCCGGGCCGGGTCGTATCCGCAAGCCTGCCGGATCTCCGATGGGTCATCCGCCTGGGCGATGAGAAGACGCCAGG
>VBCY01000147.1 GCA_005882995.1 Betaproteobacteria bacterium | reverse complement strand
AATGCTCAACTTCGACGATCTGCTTGGCGAAGCGAACTCGGCAGAGTTAGAGCAGCTCGTCGCGCTCAATGCACGGCTGCAATTCGACGATGCCATCAACATTCAGTTCACTTCCGGCACGACCGGCTTGCCCAAGGGCGCAACGCTCACCCACCACAACATTCTCAACAACGGCTTCTTCATCGGCGAAGCGCTGCGCTTCACCGAGCAGGACCGGCTGTGTATTCCGGTGCCGCTCTACCATTGCTTCGGCATGGTATTGGGCAACCTCGCGTGCGTGACGCATGGCGCTGCGATGATCTACCCGGGCGAGGGCTTCGATGCCAAGGCGGTGCTGGAGACCGTCCAGGAGGAGCGCTGCACGGCCCTCCATGGGGTGCCCACAATGTACATCGCGGTACTCGATCACCCCGACTTCAATAATTACGCTCTCTCCCGTCTGCGTACTGGTATCATGGCCGGCTCCCCGTGCCCGGTCGAGGTAATGAAGCGCGTCATCGAG
>VBCY01000630.1 GCA_005882995.1 Betaproteobacteria bacterium | reverse complement strand
TATGGCCAGGAGCTTATGGCTGCTTCCCGGCTCACGCGGCCACTCGTCCGCCGCTTTCCGCGTCGAACAAATACACGCGATCGCGTGCCGCTGCGAGCGCAATCGGCTCACCGACTTCCGCGGCGGATCCCTGCGGCAGCCGGGCGATGACCGATCGGCCGGCAACGGCAACGTGGACCAACGTATCTGCACCAAGCGCTTCGATGACTTCGACGCTGCCGACAAAGTTCGCCTCGCTCGGCTTGCTCGGCATCAGATGTTCGGGACGGATCCCGACAGTGACTCGTCGACCCGGATCAAGCTTGTTGGGGACCGTGACGCTCCCGCTGCCGTCGAGCGCGATCTTTCCACCGCCTTCGCTTTTGCCCTCGAGAAAATTCATCGCCGGAGAGCCGATGAATCCGGCAACGAAGGTGGTAGCCGGATTGCTATAAACCTGCATCGGCGTCCCGACCTGTTCCGCTCGCCCTGCGTTCATGACGATCATGCGCTGCGCCAGCGTCATCGCCTCGACCTGGTCGTGCGTCACGTAAAGGCTGGTGGTTCCCAGACGGCGATGCAGCTTCTGGATTTCGAAGCGCATCTGCACTCGCAGCTTGGCGTCGAGGTTCGATAGCGGCTCATCGAAGAGAAACACCGCCGGTTCACGTACGATCGCTCGCCCCATGGCGACGCGTTGGCGCTGACCGCCCGAGAGCTGGCGTGGCTTGCGCGCAAGCAAGGGTCCCAATTCGAGGATTCCGGCGGCGCGATTGACGCGCGACTCGATGTCGGTCCGCGACAAACCGCGGATCTTGAGCCCGTATGCCATGTTGTCAAAGACGCTCATGTGCGGGTAGAGCGCGTAGTTCTGGAACACCATCGCGATGTCGCGGTCCTTCGGCTCCAGGCGATTGACGACGCGATCGCCGATGACAATGTCGCCTTGGGTGATTGGCTCCAATCCAGCGACCATGCGTAGCAGCGTCGACTTTCCGCACCCGGAAGGTCCGACGATGACGATGAACTCTCCATCGGCGACGTCGATCGAGATGCCGTGGATCACCTCGGCGTTGCCGTAGCTCTTGCGGACGTCGCGCAACTGGACCTTAGCCACGCTAGTTCCTCACCCTCTGGCAGCAATGTTCAAGCAGCTCGGCAATCGCGTCGATTGCAATCTTGTCGCCGAATAGCGCAGGGGCGCGCTCGTCGATCCGCAGCGAGAGCGCTCTGCGCCGATCCGCATCGCCCGCGATCGAGACCGCGCGCTCGACGTAATCTTCGGCGCTCTGCGCAATGCATTCGTCCAGTCCGAGGAGTCGCAATGCGCCCTGCGCAAAGCGGCCCCGCAGCGCTCCTCCGGGAAGAGTGACGACCGGCGTGCCTGCGGCGAGCGCATCATGCGTCGATACGCCGCCTCCCACGGGCCAGGTGTCGAGTGCTACGTCGCAGGCGCGCACGTATTGCAAGTACCGATCGATGCTGCATCGGGGAAGGAAGCGGATGCGCTCGGCGGCAACGCGATTGCATCGCGCGAGGCGCTCCTTCACCCGCGCAGTGACCGTACGCTGGCGTGCTTCGAACAGCAACAGCAGCGCGTCGGGATCGCGCTCGACGATCGCGCAGAGTGTGGCGTCGAAGCGCGGATCGAGCTTGAACAGCGACTGCGCACAAATGTACAAGCGCTTTGCGTCCGGCAATCCCAGTTCACGTCGCGTCAGTGTCGCAGGCTGTCGGCGTTCGAAGCCGGGATAGAGCGCGCCTCGCGACGCGCAAAGGAGCGTCTCACTGTATTGTTCCTGCGCGACGTCCGATTCGAGCAGAGCATGCGATAAAAACGCATCGATCGTCGGCACTCCGGATGTCACCGGATGTCCCCAGCTCGTGAGCTGCACCGGCGCGAGACGGGCGTGGGCAAGAAAATAACTCATCGGCTCCATGCCCAGATCGGCGTAGAACAGGATGTCGCATCGGCGCTCGGCGATGCGCTCGCGAGCGTCCCAGAGATCGGTGGGTAGCTGCTCCCAGCGACCGGCCGCGGCAATGCGCGCCTGAAGCGCATCGACGTTCACCGGAGCGATGGCGAAGACTTCGACCTCGAAGCGGCCGCGCGGCAGACCCTCGATCAAACCGGCCATCGTCCGGCCGACGCTGTGGTCGAAGAAAAACTGCGAAACAAATCCGATGCGAATGCGCGCGCGCGGTTCACGCCAGCTTTCGACGTGCTTCGCGGTCCACGCAAGCTCCGGACACGCGGCGCGGTAGGTTCGCGCCAGCGCTTCCATCAGCGCCTTATCGTCGCCGCCCTGATAAGTCAGCAGAAACGGCGTCTCACCCACTTCGCGCATCGGATCGATGAGCCGTGGCGGGTCGCGCTCGAGCGCGGCGAGCCTCGACTCAAATCGCCGCCGCCAGGCGAGCAGCTCCTGCGCGTCTCTATACACCACGGGCAGCGCGATTGCGCAGCGGAATCGAGCACCGGGATCGAGTGCGTCTCGCGCGTCGAGCGCATCCAGGTGGATGAGCGCTGCGGACGCGTCGCCGCGCGCGAGCTCCGCCGAAGCGAGGTCGGCCTCGATAAGCGTTGCGTCGAGACCGAGTGCTCCAGCCTTCCGGTACGACTCGACCGCGGCGTCGACTTCTTCCGACTCCTGAAGCGCCGCGCCCAGTTCGCGCCATGTAGCGGCATCACCGGCGCTCTTAGCGAGTGTGCGGAGCGCGTCAACGGCCTCGGCGTGATGGCCGAGCCGTGAAAGGATGGCGCCCCGGTTGCGGGCAGCGATGAAGAGTTGGCCATCGAGCTTGTGCGCCTTTTCGAACGCCGCCAACGCCTCATCGAGCTTGCCGCTTCGCTCCTCGAGTTGACCGAGGCTGTTCCATGCCTCCGCGAAATCGGGGCGCAGAGCGAGCGCGGTCCGCAGCGCCTCACGTGCAGCGCGTGCGTCGCCGCGGCCGAGCCGAATGCGCCCGATGTTGTGCTGCGCCTCGGCGTAAACCGAAGCGCTGGCTGGAACGCGCAGAAACTCGCTGAGAGCATCGTCTTCCCGGGCGATCGCCAGCAACGCAACTCCCAGGTTGTATCGAAGCTGCGGCGCATCGTTTCCAGATGCGAGGACGGCGCGCAGTCGCTGCACGGCGAGCGTCGCATCTCCCGAGGAGAGTGCGAGCATTCCGCTGTAGTAAAGGGCTCCGGGATGAGCAGGATCGGCTTCCAGGGCGGCCGCGTAGAGCGAGGCGGCTCTCGCAACCTCGCCCGCCTGATGCGCGCGCAGCGCCGCGCGAAACCGAGTCTCGATGGGCCCCCGTTCGGGAGCGGACGCCGCAGTTGAATGCTGGTTCACTTCTCGGTGTCGATCAGACCCTTGACGAACCACTTCTGCATCAGTATCACCACCAGCGCCGGAGGCAGCATCGCCAGCACCGCGGTTGCCATGACGAGGTTCCAGTCCATCGCCGCGTCGCCGCCGCTGGAGATCATGCGCTTGATGCCGATCACCGTCGTATACATTTCTTCCTGGGTCGTCACCAATAAGGGCCACAGGTACTGGTTCCAGCCGTAGATGAACAGGATGACGAACAGCGCGGCGATATTCGGTCGCGACAGCGGCACGACCACGTCCCAGAAGAAGCGCAGCGGTCCGGCGCCGTCGATGCGCGCGGCTTCCGCGAGCTCTTCCGGAATGGTCAGGAAGAACTGTCGAAAGAGAAAAGTCGCCGTCGCCGAGGCGATCAACGGAATGGTAAGGCCTGCGTAGGTGTCGAGCATGCCGAGATCCGACACCACTTTGTAGGTCGGCAGAATGCGCACTTCAACGGGCAACATCAGCGTGACGAAAATCATCCAGAAAAAGAAGCTGCGGAATGGGAAGCGGAAGTAGACGATCGCGAAGGCGGATAAGAGCGAGATGGCGATCTTGCCGATCGCAATGACCAGTGCGGATACCAGGCTATTGATCATCATCCGCCCGACCGCCGCGGTTGCTTCGCCCGCGCCGTGAGCCATCACCGAGAGATAATTCTCCACCAGGTGTTTCCCGGGCAGCAGCGGCATGGGAGCCTGAAGCACTTCTTCCGCGGTGTGCGTCGACGCGACCAGCGTGACGTACACGGGAAAGGCGACGATCGCCACGCCGAGTATAAGCATCAGGTGGGTAACGACGGTCAAGACTGGGCGGTGCTCGATCATCCCTTCCCGTCGGCCCTCGCGCCAGGTCCTGGGAAGGAGGTACATAAGGGCCAACAACGGCAGACGAGCGGCGGTCTTTTGACTGGTGGAGCTCATCAGTACTGCACCTTGCGTTCGACGTAACGGAACTGCACCACGGTGAGCGTGATCACGATGATCATCAGGATCACCGACTGCGCCGCGGAGCCGCCGAGGTCGAGTCCCTTGAAGCCGTCCTTGTACACCTTGTAGACCAGGATTTCGGTCGCCTGCCCCGGACCGCCGTTGGTGGCGGTATCGATGATGCCGAAGGTGTCGAAGAAGGCATAGACGATGTTGACCACGAGCAGAAAAAAGGTCGTCGGCGAGAGCAGGGGAAACACGATCGTCACGAAGCGCTTGACCGGACCGGCGCCGTCTATCGCCGCGGCCTCGATCAGAGACTTCGGGATCGACTGCAGTCCTGCCAGAAAGAAGAGAAAGTTGTAGCTCACCTGCTTCCACACCGCCGCGATGACGACCAGCAGCAACGCCTGGCCGTCGTAGAGCAGATAGTTCCAGTCGACCCCGCTCAGTTTCAGCCAGTACGCCACGATCCCAAGCGTCGGATTGAACAGAAACATCCATACCGCGCCGGCGATGGCCGGTGCCACGGCGTAAGGCCAGATCAGCAGCGTCTTGTAGACGTTGGCGCCCCGGATCACGCGATCGGCGAAAGCAGCGAGGATGAGCGATATCACCAGTCCCAAGCTGGCGACCAGCACCGAGAACACCGCTGTCACCTTGAACGAAGCCAGATACAGCGGATCGTTGAAGAGCTCCTTGAAATTGTCGAACCAGACGAACTCCACATTTCCGCCGAAGGCGTCCTGGATCAACACCGACTGATAGACGGCCTGTCCGGCAGGCAGGAAGAAGAACACCAGCGTGACGGCGATCTGCGGCGCGAGCAGCGCGTACGGCAGCCATTGCGACTGAAACCGGGCACGCTTTCCCATAGCCATGGTGCGCGATCGAGCTAAAGGGAATTTAGTGATTGCTCGATAGGTCTTCCCTCACCCCTGCCCCTCTCCCGGTGGGAGAGGGGTTCGCTTTGTCGCCTCTCCCCCTGGGAGAGGCCGCCGCGCGAGAGCGCGGCGGGTGAGGGCTGTCATCTCAATCACGCGCTGCTCATCAGGGCGCTTGCTGGCGCGCCGTCTTCGCAAACTTGTCGATCTGCTCGTTGCCGCGCCGGACCGCTTCGTCGAGCGCCGCTTTGGCCTCTTTCTTTCCGCTCCAGACGCTTTCCAATTCCTCGTCAATGATGTCGCGGATCTGCACGAAATTGCCGAGGCGGATGCCGCGGGACTTGTCCGTTGTCTTCACGATCATCTGCTTCACCGCGACGTCGGTGCCGGGATTCTTTTCGTAAAAGCCGGATTGCTTGGTCAGCTCGTACGCCGCCATGGTGATCGGCAGGTATCCCGTCGCCTGATGGAATTCGGCCTGAACGTCGGGTCGCGACAGGAACGACAGGAACTTGGCCACGGCCTTGTACTCGTCTTTAGACTTGCCGCCCATGACCCACAAGCTCGCCCCGCCAATGATGGTGTTCTGCGGAGCGCCCGCGACGTCAGCGTAGTAAGGCAGGGCGGACACACCGAACTCGAACTTGGCGTTTTGCTTTGCGGTGCCGTAAAACGCCGATGACGTCGTGAGCATCGCGCATTCACCGCTGAAGAACTTCGCTTCCGGCTCGTTCTTGCGGCCGGCGTAGGTGAAATAACCCTTCTTCACCCAGTCCTGCATGTCGGCGATGTGACGCACCTGGACCGGCCCATTGAACTCCAGCTTGGGATCCGTGCCGGCAAAGCCGTTCTGCTCGGTGGCGAAGGGCACGTTGTGCCATGCACTGAAACTCTCGAGCTGGGTCCACGATTGCCAGCCCGTTGTAAATGCGCACGGCGTTGCGGCCGATGCCTTGATCTTGGCGGCAGCAGCGACGACGGCCTGCCAGGTGACCGGCGGCTGGTTGGGGTCCAGTCCGGCTTTCTTGAAGGCATCCTTGTTGTACCAGAATACGGTCGTCGAGCTGTTGAAGGGAAACGACAGCATCTGCCCCTTGGGATCGGTGTAGTAACTCGCGACCGCCGCTACATAGTTCTTCGGGTCGAACTTCTCGCCGGCATCGGCCATGACCTGGTATACCGGCTTGATGGCGCCTTTTGCAGACATCATGGTAGCGGTTCCGACCTCGAACACCTGCAATAGCGCCGGAGCGTTACCCGAGCGGTATGCGGCGATCGCCGCCGCCATTGCTTCAGGATAACTGCCCTTGAACACCGCCGTCACCTTGTAATCGTTCTGGCTTTCATTGAAGCGCTTGGCGAGCGCGTTCACCCGATCATTGTTGGCGCCCGTCATGGCGTGCCACCACTGGATCTCGGTCACTGCATAGGCCTGCGCCGCGACGCCGAGCATCGCTGCAGCCAGAAAGCCGCGCACGAAGTTCGATCGGTTGGACTTCATCGTTTCCTCCTCAGGCACGTGACTATGATTCTGAACAATCTGGGTGACGATTCTAACATCGCGCAGATGTCATCCCGGCGAAGGCTCGCGGGTGTCATCCCGGCGAAGGCCGGGATCCAATTAGGCCCCGGCCTTCGCCGGGGCGACTACATGAACGGATCCAATTGGGCCCCGGCCTTCGCCGGGGCGACGAATGATTGCAGGGGGAGACGCGACAAAAGTGGACCCCTCTCCCGGCGGGAGAGGGGCAGGGGTGAGGGCAGACTGATGCCAGATGCAGCCGGTTCAGTCCGCCGGGCCGGGATGCGCTTTCGCGGCAGCGGGTCCGGAAGCGACGGCGTGTTCACGCCTGCGCCCCGCAAGAGGGGTATACGCGGTCGGGACGACGAACAACGTGAGCAGCGTTCCGAAGCTCATGCCGCCGACGATGACCCAGCCGATCTGTGTCCGCGATTCGCCGCCCGCTCCGGTGGCGAGCGCGAGCGGCACGGAGCCCAGCACCATCGCGCCCGTTGTCATCAGGATCGGGCGCAACCTGAGCGTTGCCGCATCGATGACCGCGTCGAACAGCGCCTCGCCCTTGGCGCGCAACTGGTTGGAGAATTCGACGATCAAAATCCCATGCTTGGTGATCAGCCCGACGAGCGTGACCAGCCCCACCTGGCTGTAAATGTTGAGCGTTCCTCCGGTCAGCCACAGCATGAACAGCGCGCCGGTCATCGACAACGGCACTGAAAGCATGATGACCAAGGGATTGCTGAAACTTTCGAATTGCGCCGCAAGCACCAGATAGATGAAGGCGAGCGCAAGCACAAAGGTAAAGTAGATTTCGCCGCCCGACTTGCGAAACTCGCGCGATTGCCCATCCAGGTCGGTCAGCGTATTCGGCGGCAGCGCCCGCTTGGCCGCGTCATCCATCGCCTTGAGCGCCTCCCCAACCGCGTAGCCGGGTGCCAGCGTCCCGGTCACCTTCACCGCCCGCAAACGGTTGAAGTGGTTGAGCGATTGCGGGGAGACTCCCTCGCGCACGTCGACCAGGTTGGAAAGCTGCACCATGCCGTTGTCGCGCGCACGCACGTAGCTGTCGCTGATGTCGCCAGGGGTGGAGCGGTCGATGGGAGCGACCTGCACGATCACGTCGTATTGCTCGCCATCCTTCTTGAAGCGCGTGACCTGCCGGCCGCCGAGCATCGTCTCCAATGTACGACCCACGGTATCAACGGCGATGCCGACGTCGGAGAGCTTGTCGCGATTGATGGTCATCCGTAATTCCGGCGTGTTGAGCCGCAGGTCGGTCTGCAGGTTTTGCACACCGGGATACTTGCGCGCTTCGTCGAGGAAACGATCGACGATGCGCTGCAGCTCGGCATACGGGACCTGCGACATGATGACGTACTCAACCGGCGTCGAGCGAAACGGCTGCCCGAGCGACGGCGGATTGACCGGAAATGCGAATGCGCCGGGAATCGTCATCAGCTTCGGCCGCAGCTCTTCGGTGATCTGCTGTTGCTTGCGCTTGCGCTCCTCCCACGGCTTGAGTCGCAGGAAGGCGATGGCGTCGACCACGGTCGGAAATCCGGCAATCGCTCCGTAGGCGAAGACTTCGGGGATCTGCGCGTAATAGTCTTCAATCGGCTTCAACTGATCGGCGGTGTACTGCGGCGTCGAGCCCTGAGGGGCCGAGAGGATTGAGAGAACGATCCCCCGATCTTCGAGCGGCGCGAGCTCCGCCTTCAGCAGCAGGAAAAACACCGCGCCCAATCCTGCGACGACAAACCAGGCGCCCACTATCAGCCAGCGATGACGAAGGGTCGCTGTAAGCGCGCGCCGATAGCCCCGCGTCAACGCTTCGATCGCCGCTTCGATGCGATTGTAGATCCACGAATGCTTGGCCTCGTGGTGCAGCAATAGCGAGCACATCATCGGTGAGAGCGTCAACGCGACAAAACCTGAAACCAGCACCGCCCCGGCGAGCGCGAGCGCGAACTCGATGAACAGCCTGCCGATGCGGCCGGTGGCGAAAGCAAGCGGTGCGTACACCGAGGCAAGCGTCAATGTCATGGCGACGATCGCAAACCCGATCTCGCGCGAGCCGACGAGCGCCGCCTGCCTGGGCGGCATGCCCGCCTCGACATGGCGAAAGATGTTCTCCAGCATGACGATCGCGTCGTCGACGACCAGCCCGATGGCGAGCACCATCGCCAGCAGGGTGAGTGTGTTGACGGTGAAGCCGAAGGCATACATCAGCGCGAAGGCGCCGATCAGCGACACCGGAATCGTCACCATCGGAATCAACGTGGCGCGCAGGTTGCGCAGGAAGAAATAGATGACCAGCACCACCAGCGCGACGGCCTCGCCTATGGTCTCGAATACCGAGGCGATAGAACGGTCGATGAACATCGAGGTGTCGTAACCGATGACCAGCTTCATCCCGGGTGGCAGCGTCGCGTTGATCTGCTCGACTTCACTTACTACGGCGCGCGACAGGTCCAGCGGATTGGCGACGGCCTGCTTGACCACTCCGATATTGAGCGACGGCTGGCCGTTGAAGCGAGAAATCGTGCGCTCGTCGACGGCGCCAACGATGACCGATCCGACGTCGCGGATGCGTACCGGATAGCCGCCAACGTTGGCAACGATGATGTTGTTGAACTGCTCCGGCGTCTGCAGATCGGTCTCCGCGACGACGGTGAACTCCCGGGCCGTGGATTCAATGCGTCCGGCGGGAATCTCCGCGTTCTGCCGACGAATCGCGTCCTCGACATCCTGCACCGTGAGCTTGTAGCCGGCGAGCCGCGTGCGGTCTAGATTGACCCGCATCGAAACCCTTCGCTCGCCGAAAATGCGGACATCCGACGCGCCCGGCAAGACCGAGAGGCGCGGCTGCACGTAGCGCTTGATGTAGTCGGATGCCTCCAGTGTCGACAGCGACCCCGCCTGCACCGCGATGTAGATCACCGGGTTCGAGTCGGCCTCGACCTTGGCAATGACCGGTTCGTCGATCGTGTCGGGAAGCCTCCCACGCACGCGCGCCACCTTGTCGCGCACATCCGCCGCCGCCGAATCGGCATCGCGCTTCAGTGTGAAGCGGACGTTGATCTGGCTCGTTTCCGATCGGCTTTGCGAGGTCATCACCTCCACGCCTTCGATACCTGCGAGCGAATCTTCCAGCGGCTTAGTGACCTGGGATTCGACCACTTCGGCGGAGGCGCCGCGATAGGTCGTCGAGACGCTGACCACAGGCTCGTCGATGCGCGGATATTCGCGCACCGGCAACCGCGCATAGGAAATGAGGCCGACGAGCAGGATGATGAGCGAGAGCACCGTCGCGAAGACAGGTCGCTTGATGCAGATTTCCGAGAGAATCATCTTACTGAGGACTTAATAAATACTTGACAGGTTTTCCCTCACCCCTGCCCCTCTCCCGCAGGGAGAGGGGTTCAAGTCTGTCGCCTCTCCCGCAGGGAGAGGGGTTCGCTGTTCAGGACTTCGGCACCGTCGCCGCCGGGGTCGCGTCCGCCTTGGGTGGTGCACCGGCGGCTGGCGCGTTGGCTTGCGACGCAACCTGGACTGCAACGCCCTCGCGCAACTTGAGCTGGCCTGCCGTGACGACGAGATCGCCGTCGGCGAGGCCCT
>VBCY01000145.1:12183-14833 GCA_005882995.1 Betaproteobacteria bacterium | reverse complement strand
GTCGACGCGCAAGGCCGTCAAGCCTTGCAAGCTCGCTCGCCGACTCGACGTTGAAGCAGAGGATCGGAAGCTCCAGCGCGCGAACGAGCTCCGCGTCGGTCTTGCCGACACCGGAGAAGACCGCCTTGCCCGGGTCGCCATGCGCCGCAATCACACGCGCGAGTTCGCCTTCTGAAACGATGTCGAAGCCGCTTCCCAGGCGAGCAAAAAGATTCAGTACGCCCAAGTTCGAGTTGGCTTTCACCGCATAGCAGATGAGATGTGGGACCTGCGCAAAGGCGGCATCGAAGCTGCGAAAGGTGGTCTCGAGCGCGCCGCGCGAATAGACGTAGCATGGTGTGCCGAAACGCGCTGCGATGGCGGAAAGCGGTACATCTTCGGCGGTTAATTCGCCGCCACGGTACTCGAATGCAGTCACTGTTTTTTGGGCTCCGTGCCAAGGGGAGCCTCGGCCGGAGGTGGAGCAGGCGAAGAAGGTGGAGTCACAACCGCAGGCGGTTGCGGCGAGGCTGGCGGGCTTGCCGCTTCAGTTCCAGATTGTTTTTCGGGCGGCAGCTTCAGGGGTCCTTTGATGCCACAGGCGATCAGCACGGCAGCCAGTGGTAGCGCGATGAGCAGGGCCGCAGAACGGCGTAACATGGCAGCACTATGCATTCCGCGAGGCTATGGCGCTCGAGTCTATCACGCGTCCCTGGCGCATCACGATGAACTCCGAAAGCGGCTTCATCGCGCTCACCGATCGCGTGCTCGAGATGATCGTCGCCAGCATCGAATCGTCGGACGCAGAAGTCGACTGGGAGCTCAACGATGGTGTGCTGACGCTCGACTGTGCTTCGGGCGGCAAAGTCATCCTGAATCGCCATCTCGCAAGCCGGGAGCTGTGGGTGGCGGCCAAGTCCGGTGGATTCCATTTTCGCGCTGAAGGCGGGGCTTGGCGCGACACCAAGGCGGGCACGGAACTGGGCCGCGCGCTTTCACAACTGCTGCAAGGCCAAGCGGGCGTCAGTGTCGGGTTCCCCGCGTTGCCAGCAACTTGAACGCCCTGGTAAACCGCGGTAACGCTACCCGAGCAACGGCGTAAGCGCGTCCAGCTCGCGCCGCGCGTCGTCGTGACCCGGGATCAGCGTCTCGACCAGCGTCCAGAAACGGCGCGAATGGTTGAGCTCCACGAGGTGCGCCACTTCGTGGGCGACCACGTAGTCGGCGAGCCTCGGCGGCAATTGAATCAGCCGCCAGTTGAGCCGGATCTCGCCCTTGTGATTGCAGCTCCCCCACTGCGTACGTGCATTCGATAGCTTGACCGGCGGCGGGGCAGCGCGCACGTGACTCGCGAAATGCGCCACGCGAGGGACGAGCAACGCCAGGGCTTGATCCTTGAGCCAACGCCCCACGAAAGTACCGATGGCCTCTTGGTCGGCGGGATGCGGATGCAACACCGTCAGGTGTAGGAGATCGGCAGCGATCGTCTTTCGCTTTGCAGCAAACAGCGCAAGTTTGAGCGGCCGACCCTGGTAGAGCAGCGCAGCCCCTTCCCGCCATTGCGACGGCAGCGCATCGCGATTGCGGCCGTACCACTCGGTCAGCGTTTCCAGGATCCATTGCGCGCGTTCAGCCAGCGCGAGCTCGATCTCGCGCATTGGAACCCACGTAGGCGCACGCACCGCGAGTCCGGTGTGATCGATGAGCATACCGATCGACTGGCGTCGCGAGCGCGTCAAGCGGTATTCGACAATCTGGCCGGCGAGTTTCATCCGCCGGTTTGAGTTGCCTTGGTTCACGCTGGCAAGATATCGCCGGTCTGCAGCGGATTGCCCAGTCTTGCGACTTCGTTCTCGATCCAGGTTTCAACCTCGGTCGTGAGCTGTTGCATGTCCTTGCCCTCCGGGCTGATGGTGGGACCAATGGACACAGTGATCACGCCTGGGCGTTTGCCCAGCACTCCCTTGGGCCACAAATAGCCCGCATTATGCGCTACCGGGACAATGGGTGCGCCGAGGGAGACAGCGAGCCGCGCGCCTCCCGTCTTGTAACGGACCCGCGTTCCCACGGGGATCCGCGTTCCTTCCGGATATACGACGATCCAGAAACCCTGTGCCAGCCGCTCGCGTCCCTGAGTGGCGATCTGCGTCATCGCGTCCTGTCCGGCCTTGCGGTCGATGGTGATGGGCGAGGCAAGCCTGAAAGCCCAGCCGAAAAAAGGAATCGACAACAGCTCTTTCTTGGCGACAAAAGCGAGCGGCGGGAACAGGAAATTCAGCGCAAACGTTTCCCACGTCGACGAATGTTTTGACATCACGATGTGTGGCCGGCCGTGCGGCGGAATATTCTCTCGTCCGATGACCCGATGGCGGATGCCGCAGATCCAGCGCGCGGCGACAAGGCAGATGCAGCAATATCCCGTGATGAAGCGAAAGCGCGGTAGAGGCGGAAGCCAGAAAGACATCAACACCAGCAACGCGTACAGCGGCGTGAACAAAACCTGAAACAGCGCGAAGAGTCGTGATCGCAGCGCCGACATCGTCGCCCGCAAAGTCACTCTTCGGCGAGCAGGGCTGTGGCGACAAACGCCAGATCCGGAAAAATGACCGTATTGCGGGGAAAATTACCCTCGCGCAAGGTCTTCTCGCCCTTGCCAGTCAGCACCAGAATC
>VBCY01000145.1:0-12115 GCA_005882995.1 Betaproteobacteria bacterium | reverse complement strand
TCGACGCCGAAGCGACGCCCGATCTCTTCCAACATTCCCGCCTTGGGCTTGCGGCAGGCGCAGTTCGAATCCGCAGTGTGCGGGCAGTAGAAAACAGCATCGATGCGCCCTCCTGCGAGAGCGAGCGCCTTGTGCATCTTTTCGTGAATGGCAATCAATGTTGCCATGTCAAACAGGCCGCGTCCGAGCCCCGATTGATTGGTAGCAACCACGACCCGAAAGCCGGCGTGATTAAGACGCGCGATCGCTTCGAGACTCCCCGGAACGGGACGCCACTCGTCCGGTGACTTGATGAACTGCTCGCTGTCGTAATTGATGACGCCGTCCCGATCGAGAACGATCAGCCGCACGTGGCGTGTCGGCGTGATGGGATCGGAGATGAAATGGACCAAAGGCGCTCCGTCACATCGCGAGCTTTGAGATGTCGGCGACGCGGTTCATGGTCTGCGCCACCCCGCGCAGCAAAGCAAGGCGGTTGGCGCGTACGGCTGGATCCTCGGCCATGACCAGCACGTCATCGAAAAAGCGATCGACGGCGGGCTTGGTGACGGCAAGCGCCTTGAGCGCACCGGTGTAGCCTCCTTCGGCACACGCTGCGTTAACGGTCGGCTCCAGCTTCTGAAATGTCAGATAGAGATCGTGTTCCGCGCCGTCCGAGAGCAGCGAGCGGTCGACGGCAGCGGCGGACACGGATTCAGATTTTTTCAGTATATTGACGATGCGCTTGTTGGCGGCAGAGAGCGCCTGCGCCTCGGGCAGCGCCTCGAACAGGCGCACCGCTTCAAGACGTGCGGGCAGGTCATCGATGAAATCGGGATGCGAGTCGATGACGGCGGCGACCTGATTCGCGCTCGAACCCAGCTCACGCAGATAACCGCGCAGGCGTTCGTAGATGAAATCGAGCAGCGGCGCGCTTGCCGGAACGACCATCGGCAGCCCTGCGAACGCCGCGAATGCCACGTCCATCAGGCCGGAAAGTGAAATGCGCTGCCTGCTTTCCACCAGGATGCGTACCACACCGAGCGCGCTGCGGCGCAGACCGAAGGGATCTTTATCTCCGCTCGGCAACTGACCGATGCCGAACAACCCGGCCAGAGATTCCAGCTTGTCGGCCAGGGCAACGGCGGTCGCCACAGGACCCTGCGGGAGCACGTCGCCGGCAAAACGCGGCCAGTAGTGTTGCGCGACAGCATCGGCGACCGAAGCTGCTTCGCCGTCGTGCAAGGCGTAATAGCGGCCGATGGTGCCCTGCAGCTCCGGAAACTCTCCGACCATGTCGGTCGTGAGATCCGCCTTGGCGAGCATCGCCGCACGGTCAGCCAACGCGGCATCCGCGCCGGCGAAGCCGGCGACGCGACCGGCAATGATGCGTATTCGCGCGATGCGGTCGAGTTGTGTGCCCAGCTTGTTGTGATAGACGACCGCAGCGAGACGCGGAACCCGTGTTTCGAGCCTCTGTTTTCGATCCTGGTCGTAGAAGAACTTGGCGTCGGAGAGGCGCGCGCGCAACACTCTTTCGTTGCCGTGGACGATCGCCGACGGATCCTCGGTATCAAGGTTGCTCACCAGCAGGAACCGGTGCCTGAGCCTCCCCGACTCGTCTGCGAGCGCGAAATACTTCTGGTTCCGTTGCATGGTGAGAATCAGGCACTCCTGCGGTACATCGAGGAACGCCCGGTCAAAGGTACCGGCGTAGACGGCCGGCCACTCGACTAGCGCAGTGACCTCGTCCAGGAGTGCGTCCGGCATCAGGACGGTAGCGTGCTCCGATGCGCGCTCGAGTGCCGCAACGATCTCGTTGCGCCGCTTGGCGAAACTCGGTACCACCTTGCCTTCGGCTTCGAGCGCAGGCTCGTAAGCTTCCGCCGATGCAACGTCGAGTTCAGCGCGGCCAAGAAATCGGTGGCCACTCGTCCTGCGGCCGGCCTCGAGTCCCAGCGCCGAGACATGGACGATGTCCGCGCCATGCAGCGCGACGAGCCGGTGCGCCGGCCGCACAAATCGCACGGTCGTCGCATCCGGCCGCTGGTAGGTCATGACTTTGGGAATCGGAAGGCCGGAGAGGGCTTCATCGAGCGCTTCCTGCAGCCCGCGCTGGAGCGGCTGGCCTTTTGCCATTCGACGCAGATAGACGTATTCGGCCTTTCCGTCGCTCGCGACATACACGCGATCGGGTCCGTCCTGCATCTCGCGCGAAGGGGTTGCCAGGTGCGAGCGGCCGATTGCCGCGAGTTTTCTCTTGTAGGCTTCGGTTGGCTGAGACGCGGCGTCCCAGGCGATCTTTGCAGGCATCAGCCTATCGACGACTTCGGTATCCGGCGCGACCCTCTGCACATGATCGACCAGGACAGCGAGCCTGCGCGGTGTGGCGTACGGCCTCGCGATGCTGTCCTTGGTCAGTAATCCACGCTGCCGCAACCCCGAAGCGATGCCGTCGCCGAAGGCTTCGCTCAGGAACTTCAGCGCCTTGGGAGGAAGCTCTTCGGTCAAGAGCTCGACGAGCAGCGTCGCGCTCATCTACGCCGCCTTGTTTCGAGGTGAATCCAGCATCGGAAAACCCAGAGCTTCGCGTGAATCGTAGTAGGCCTGAGCAACGAGCCGTGACAGCGTACGGATGCGGCCGATGTACGCAGCACGCTCGGTGACCGAAATCGCGCCGCGCGCATCGAGCAGGTTGAAGGTGTGCCCCGCCTTCAGGATCATTTCATAGCCGGGCAGCGGCAGCTTGGCGTCGAGCAGCCGCTTCGCTTCCGCTTCGAATATCTCGAATTGCTGAAACAGCCTCTCAGGATCGGATAGCTCGAAATTGAACGCCGACTGCTCTACCTCATTTTGATGGAACACGTCGCCATAACGCAGGGTTTTTTCAACGCCGCGATCCCGCCAGTGGGTGTAGACCAGGTCGAAGACGTTGTCGACGTCCTGCAGATACATCGTAAGCCGCTCGAGGCCGTAGGTGATCTCTCCGGTGATCGGCTTGCAATCGAGTCCCCCCACCTGCTGGAAGTAGGTGAACTGAGTGATCTCCATGCCATTCATCCACACTTCCCACCCCAGGCCCCACGCCCCCAATGTCGGATTTTCCCAGTCGTCTTCGACGAGGCGGATGTCGTTCTTGCGCATGTCGACGCCCAGCGCGGCGAGCGAGCCGAGATACGTATCGAGAATATCCTCGGGTGAAGGCTTGAGCACCACTTGGAACTGATGGTGCTGATGAAGGCGGTTCGGGTTCTGACCATAGCGCGCGTCCTTGGGTCGACGCGACGGCTGCACGTACGCTGCTCGCCACGGCTCGGGTCCCAGCGCGCGAAGAAAGGTCGCGGTGTGGGAGGTACCCGCTCCAACTTCCATGTCGTAGGGCTGCAGCAGGGCGCAACCTTGCCGGCCCCAGTAATCCTGGAGCTCGAGGATGACCTGCTGAAAGCTGAGCATTGAATGCGCCCCAACTATTGAAGGCGCCTGATTCTACGGGATCACTGGTTGCCGACCAACCGGCCGCGCATCAGGAGCCTTGGCGGGCGAGCAGCACCACCGCTATCGCAACCAACAAGGCGGTCAGGACCGCAACCACGTCTCCGAAGCGCACGTAAGGCGTGACTCCGGCACGACCTGCGACGTTGCCTTCGAGCACGCCGCGTGTGAACCAGGGCAGGCGCGCGATCTCCCTCCCATGGTGATCGATAATCGAGGTGATGCCGGTGTTGGTCGCACGCAGCATCGGCCGGGCGGTCTCGATCGCGCGCATGGCTGCAATCTGCTCGTGCTGCTCGGCGGCAAGCGAGCGGCCGTACCAGGCGTCATTGGTAACGTTTACGAGCAGAGTCGCTTCAGGGAGCGCGCGATTGATGTCGCTGCCGAACGCGTCCTCATAGCAGATGTTGACGGCGAGACGTTCTCCCGACACGGCAAAGGGCTCCTGATATGCGGGCCCCGGTGTTTGATCGGCCAAAGGAATGTGCAGAATGCTGCGAATGAGCCAGCCGAAAATCGGCTTCGCGGGGATCGTTTCGCCGAAGGGAACCAGATGATGCTTGCGATAGACTTGGGTCGTCGCGCTGCCTACGCTCACGACGCTGTTGAAATAGCGATCCTCGTCTGCACCGGTGGCACGCGGCTCGAAAAAGAACAAGCCGATCAGTAAATCGCCGCCGCGTTGGCTGGCGTCTCTGCGCAGCCGCTCCACATACTCGCCAGGCACTTCATCGGCGAACATGGGCAACGCGCTCTCGGGAAGGACGATGAGCCGACCGTGGGCCTGTTCGACCAGCTCGGCGTAGGTGAGGAGAGAATTGTTGCGGTAAGCAGGGTCGAATTTGACGTCCTGCTCGATGTTGCCCTGCACCAGGCTCACGGCGATCGGCTCTCCCGCAGGACGGCTCCATTCAACCGTCGAGAGCACATAACCCAGAGCCGGGATGGCAAGCAGGGCAACTGCGCAAATCAGTGCCGCCGACCAGCGGCGCGCTTCAACTGCTAGTGTCGCACCTGCCAGCAGTACCGCGGCCACGGTGATCGCCAGACTCACCAGAAAGACGCCGCCGATCGGTGCGTAGCCCGCAAGCGAAGCGTTCTGTTGCGAGTAGCCCAGAGACAGCCACGGAAATCCCGAGAGCAGCCAGCTGCGCAGCCACTCCGTTAATGTCCACAGCGGCGCAGCAAGCGCCAAGCGCAGACCGGAGTCGGGCGGAGCGAGTCGCGCACAGCACCAGCCGGCGAGTGCCGGAAACAACGACAGATACGCGCAAAAGCAGAGCGTGGCGAGTGCGGCGAGCAGCGGTGGCATCTCGCCAAAGCTGGAAAGCGCGATGTACACCCATGACACGCCCCCACCGAAGAGTCCCACTCCGAAGGCAAATCCTGACAACGCTGCCGCGCGGGGCGCCGCAGCTCGACGCCACAGCGCGAACAGCGCGGCGAGCGTCAACACCGGCAGCCATGACGCTCCGAAAGGGGCAAAACCGAAGATAGTTGCGATGCCGAGAAGGAGCGCTGCGAACGCGCAGACCAACGCCATCAGGCGTCGTCGTTCTCGCCTTGCTGCGGTGGAGCGAGCCGTTCCACCTGCAAGGTGTAGATGCGCCGGCTGTCGGCTCGGACTACCTTGAAGCGGAAACGGTCGATGTTGGTTGCCTCTCCGCGCTTGGGCAGTCGACCGAAGGCCTGCAGTACGAGGCCGCCGACGGTGTTGAACTCGTCGTCCGCGAAGTCTGCGCCCAATGCCTGGTTGAAGTCCGCGATCTCGGTCTGCGCCTTGAGGCGGTAGCGGCCGCCGCTCTCGGGAATAATATTGTCCTCGGCTTCGTCGAAGTCGTATTCGTCCTCGATATCGCCCACGATCTGTTCCAGCACGTCCTCGATCGTGACCAGACCGGAAACGCCGCCGTACTCGTCCACCACGATGGCGATGTGATTTCGATTGGCGCGAAAGTCGCGCAGCAGGACATTGAGCCGTTTGGACTCCGGCACGAACACCGCCGGCCGCAGCGTGTCGCGGAGATTGAAAGCTTCGCGATTCGCGTAGTAGTTCAGAAGTTCCTTGGCGAGAAGGATGCCGACGATGTCATCCTTGTTCTCTCCGATGACCGGAAAGCGCGAGTGACGCGTTTCGAGAACGAAAGGTATGAACTGTACGGGGTCTTCGTCGATGGAAACGACGTCCATCTGGGCGCGCGGAATCATGATGTCGCGGACGGTCATCTCAGAGACCTGCAGCGCGCCCTCGATGATCGATAGAGCGTCGGCGTCGAGCAGCTTGTGCTCGAATGCTCCGTGAAGAATTTCGAGCAGCTCTTCCCGGTCTTCTGGCTCGCGCGTGAGAAACGCCGACAAGCGCTCCAGCAGCGTCGGCTTGATCACGCTACGGTCGCTGGTTTCCTGGGTCATCGCCGCTGAGCCCGGGACGGCGTCGAGTAGGGATTTGTGAAGCCGAGATTGCCCAGAATATCGACCTCACGCGCCTCCATGCGCGTGGCATCGACGCTGCGGTGATGATCGTAGCCCTGCAGATGCAGCATGCCGTGAACGACCAGATGCGCGCAGTGAGCGGCCAGTGTCTTGTTTTGCTGGCGCGCCTCGCGTCTTAAAACAGGGGCGCACAGCACGATGTCTCCCCCACAACTGCCATCGTACACGAACGCCAGGACGTTAGTGGCAACCCCTTTACCGCGATAACGGTGATTGAGCGCGCGACCCTCGTCGGCGTCGACAAAACGCAGGGTAACGACCGCGTCGCGTTCGAGCGCCGCTGCAAGCCATCGCCGAAGCAAGGGACGTGCCGGAAGATCTTCATCTTGGGTCGCGTATTGGACGCTTAGTGAAAGACGCGCGCGGCGCGCAGCTCGCGGTAGTCGCGCCATCCCTTCAGCGGTCGGCACGCGGAGATGCGCCGGAGGCATCGCCGTTCTCGTTGTGAGTTTGCTTCTCGTAGGCGGAAATGATCTTCTGCACCAATGGGTGGCGCACCACATCGGCGCTTGTGAATTCGGTGAAAGCGATTCCTCGCACTTCGGCGAGGATGCGCCTCGCTTCGATGAGGCCGCTCTTCTGGCCGCGGGCAAGATCGATCTGCGTCACGTCGCCCGTGATCACCGCCTTGGTGCCGAAGCCGATTCGGGTAAGGAACATCTTCATCTGCTCCGGCGTGGTGTTCTGAGCCTCGTCAAGGATGATGAAGGAGTGATTTAGGGTGCGCCCGCGCATGTACGCGAGCGGCGCGATCTCGATGGTGTTGCGTTCGAAGAGCTTGGCGGTTTTGTCGAAGCCCAGAAGATCGTAAAGCGCGTCGTACAGCGGACGCAGATACGGGTCCACCTTTTGCGCCATGTCGCCGGGTAAAAAGCCCAGTCGCTCGCCGGCCTCGACTGCGGGACGCACCAGCACCAGACGCTTGACAACATCCCGCTCGAGGGCGTCAACCGCGCAGGCGACGGCGAGGTAAGTCTTACCGGTACCAGCGGGGCCAGTGCCGAAGGTGATGTCGTGCTCTTGGATGTGCTTCAAATAAAGGATCTGGTTGGGCGTGCGCCCGTGCAGATCCGCGCGACGCGTGCGCAGCAATGGCGTCGCGTCGTCGATGGACGGGGCGTTTGTCGGCGACACCGTCGGTTGCTGAGTGGAGAGCTCGATCAGCCCGAGTTGCACGTCGTCGACGGTGAGCGGCTCCTGAGCCTGCGCGTAAAAGCGCCTCAACGCAGCCGCGGCGCGTTCCCGCTGCGGCAGAGCACCACGAACCGTGAAGCGCGCGCCACGACGTGCGATGGCGACGTCGAGCGCGGCTTCGATCTGGCGCAGATTTGCGTCGAGCGCGCCGCAAAGGTTGGCGAGCGCTCGGTTATCGACTGGAGCGAGCTCCAGTTCGACGGTTTGCGGTTTGCTCAATTGGCGCGGATGCCCTGTTCCTAGGAGCCTGTCGGGCTTACTGTCGCGTATGCGACGGGGGCGCTTTGGGTAGCAGTCCTAGGCGCCGGCCGCGCCGCAGTGCCGGCCCACTGCAAGCGGCCGGCAACAACGGAATTGCCCCCAAAGCGCCCCGTCCCCCTGGGTTGCGGCCAAACGGCGCGCCTGCAGCGTTGCTCGGCTTGCGAATAGGCCAAGCTATTCGCTGCGCCGAGCGCCTTGCATTCATCACCGTTTGGCCAGCAACGCATACGTGAGAGCAAGCCCGACAGGCTCCTAAGTTCGCACGATAAACCAATCAAGCGATTTACGGAAACGACTGGGCTATGCCCCACGCATCAAGGGAGCCTTCAATGTCTCTTCGAGCGTATTCTCGCATTCCGCGAGATGGGCGCGTGCCTCCTTGGAGAACGACGTCTTGGTCAGCGCCGTGTGGATGAGCGCGAGCAGCTGTTTGGCGTTCTCGCGTTGCAGAGCGCGCGCGTCGGCCTGCACACCCTGCGACGGCCTCAGCAGCACGCCGGTGACGCGCTTCAAGTGCTCGCGCTGCAAATTGCGTCTGAACACCGAAATGTCGCGACCCGTCTTGAGCTCGCTCCAGATCGCATCCTGCACTGTGTCGTAGAGTTCCGACAGGCGGAAGCTTTGCTCCGCTTTGAGGTGGCGGTACGCGCTTTCTTCGATGCGCGTCGCGACTGCGTCGCTCATCAGCTGGTCGAGTACCGAGCGCTGCATGGCGAGCATGCGCGCGGTCAGAGAGATGTCCGGAACGATGGCGCTGGAGCCGGCGTCGTCTCGGAACCGGTCGAATTGATCCACGGTCATGCGCCGCACGAACTCGGGCTTGAGTCGAAAGCTGTCGACTGAGAGCAAGCCTTCGGCGATCTGCTTGAGCGCCGCACGCTGGCGGTCGACAGGCACCGGAGTGAATGGCTCCCGGCCGCTTCCGGCATGGTCACGCACGTAAACGACACCGCCAACGTATTTGGAAGCGACCACGGTGGCATTACCGACCTGCGTCAACCCGCCGAGGAAATTGCGGCGCAACATCTCGTAGCTTTCGCCCGATTTCAACGGACGCGACTGCAGACGGTCCCATAGCTCTCGTGAAAGCTTGATGCGCCTCGCGGCGTATTCCAGCGGATCGCTGCCAATGTCGCGGCGGTTGACCTGCGGGTCCATCCCTTCCGAGGAACCGCCGAACCCGGCATCGATGTCGTTGCCGAATGCGAGCTGCGGCTCGACGCTGCGCGCCGCGATCCTGGCGAGCTCTTCTTTCTCGCGTTCGGGGGCGATCGGTCTGTAGGCGTATTCGATCGCCCAGTAATCATAGGGACCGATAGTGTGCATCACGTACTCCCCCTGCCGTTCGTCCTGGAGCGCCAGGTTGACTGCGTTATAGTCCATGACCGAGCCGCCGATTCCGTGGACCTTGGTGAATTCAGAGTCCCCCAGCTCCTTCTGCGTGTAGATCGTTGAGGCGCGGAAGTTGTGCTGCAGTCCAAGAGTGTGTCCGACTTCGTGGGTGACCACATCCTTCAGCGTTGCCAACACGTAGCGCTCGGCCTCGGGACTGTCGGCAGCAATCTCACCGCGAGCCATCAGCAGATCCAGCGCGAATGCCATCTCGTCCATCGCGACATCGCCGTAGTCGCAGAAGTTGGCATCTCGCGAAGTTCGTGCCGATCGAGGTGGAAATTGCTCCGCAGCGACCCGCCGCGGCACGCGCGTCCATCCGTCCTCGATCTCGATGTCGGCATCGAGGATTTCGCCGGTCCGAGGATCGGAACGGTTTGGCCCGATAGCGAAGGCGCCGGTTTCGTCACGGACGACCCATCGCACCGAAGCATGGTGCGCGTCGGCGGTGCTGAACTCGGCATTGTCGGGCTGGACCTCGACGCGAATCGCATCCTTGAACCCGATTTTTTCGAAGGCCTTGTTCCATTCTAGGATGCCGGCCTTGACGGTCTCACGATATTTTTCAGGAATGTTGCGGTCCAGCCAGTAAACAATGGGTTGTATCGGCTCGGAGAGTTCCGCCGCCGGATCTTTCTTCTCCAGCCGCCAGCGCTTGACGTAATAGACCTCCGGAAACTTTGAAACATCGTCGGAGAAGTCCCAGCGATGCACGACGAAATGGCCCAGACGATCGTCGGCAGGGCGCGGATGCATCGGCGCCGGCAGCTTGGCGAAGCTGTAGTAGTAACCGAGGAACAGACTTCGCGGGTCTTCGAGGTGCGAAGGCGGCGCGATGTGCGGCGCGCTGGGATTGGGTGTCGCGGACGGCTGCGAAATTCGCGGCGCCGAATAGTGCGCTGATACCGCGAGGCCGGTGAGCTCGGGGGTATTGTGGATTGTGCTGAAGCTCGAATTCCGAGCGTCGAAGCCATACGAGATGTGATACGCGCTCTCCAGCGCCGTCGCACCCGCCGGAATATCCGACAGCAGCAGCCCGTTGGCTTCGATCAGGATCGACTTGCGCTCGGGATGCGGCAGGCTTGCCACCGTCACGGTCGAAATCAGGCTGTCGCTCAAGTTCTCGCGCACCGCCCGCGCCAGCGGGGTTCCTTCGGCGGCAAAGAACTGCGTGTTCTTTGCGATCAATTGGACCAGGTTGCCCATGCGATGGAATTCGACGATGTACGAGTGCAGCATCGGGCTCATGAATGGATCGCGCTCGCCAATGCCATTGGTCCGATTGACCTGCAGGAAGAACGGCTGATCGAATTGTTCCGGTCTTATCTCCAGCCACACCTTTTCATCCTTGCTCCACAGCGCGAACAGGCCTGGCTGCTCCTTGGCATCCTTGATGACATCGGTGAATGGTTTCTGCTGCCCCGCGGCTGCCGCCGCCGCCGCAGCCGCGGCCGCGACGACGGTCGGCGCACTGGGCGCGGCGCGCGCTGTCGGGGATCCTGGCGCCGAAGCGCCGCCATGGGTCGCGTTGTCGGCAACTTCGGCAGCAGCGGTCGCAGCGGCCGTTGCCGCAGCGACGGTCGCCGAATCCTGCGTGGCGACGGTCGCGCATCCGTAGGTGATCGCCGACAGCGCGGCAGGAAGAATAAGCAGGCTGGGGAAACTCTTCAATGAAAACATTGCACACCTCTTAAACAGCATTTTGATCACGCAGACGGGCGTCCCCTGGCTCCCGCCGCACTCATAGACATGCGTTCAACCGGTCATCAATTCGCCTCGCAGCGAGTGCGCAAGCGCAGCGCTGATGCGCACGTCGATATAGCTGCCGATCAGATCGTCGCTGGCTTTGAAGTTCACCACGCGATTGTTCTCGGTCCTGCCCGCAAGATCGCCGGCATTTCTGGCGGCTCTGCAGGTAACCAGCACACGCTCGACGTTTCCAACCATGCGCTCGCTGTGGGCGCGAAAGTCTGCGTCGATCCGCCGCTGCAACCGTTCCAGGCGTCCTTGCGCCAAGTCGCGCTGCACTCGGTCCGGCAACTCGGCAGCGGGCGTGCCGGGACGCGCGCTGTACTGGAAACTGAAACTCCCATCGAAGCCGACCTCATCGATAAGCCGGAGAGTCTGCTCGAAGTCGTCGTCGGTCTCCCCGGGAAAACCGACGATGAAATCGGACGATATGGAGAGTTGCGGGCGCGCGGCACGCAGGCGACGCACGATCGACTTGTACTCGAGCGCGGTGTAGCCCCGCTTCATCGCAGCGAGAATGCGATCCGAGCCCGACTGCACAGGCAGATGAATCTGCGATACCAGCTTCGGCACCTCGGCATAGGCTTCGATCAAGCGCGCAGTCATCTCCTTCGGGTGTGAAGTCGTGAAGCGAATGCGTTCGAGCCCAGGTACTTCAGCGAGGTATTCGATCAGTGTCGCAAGGTCCGCGCGCTCCTCTTGGCTTCCCATCACGCCGCGGTAGGCGTTGACGTTCTGTCCCAGGAGTGTGATTTCCTTCACCCCCTGATCGGCGAGATCGGCGACTTCGGTCAGCACGTCGTCGAAAGGCCTCGATACTTCCTCGCCTCGCGTATAGGGAACCACGCAGAAGCTGCAATACTTGCTGCATCCTTCCATGATCGATACGAAGGCAGCCGCTCCCTGGACGCTTGGCGGCGGCAGATTGTCGAACTTCTCGATTTCGGGAAAGCTGATATCGACCTGCGGTCGCCCTGTGGCGCGCCTCTGCGCCATGAGTTGCGGCAGCCGGTGCAGGGTCTGAGGTCCGAACACGACATCGACGTACGGCGCCCGGGCGACGATCGCCGCGCCTTCCTGACTTGCCACGCAACCGCCGACACCGATGAGGAGCTGCGGATTCGCAGCTTTCAGCCCTCGGACACGTCCCAGATCGTGAAACACGCGCTCCTGCGCTTTTTCGCGAACCGAACAGGTGTTGAACAGGATTACGTCGGCTTCGTGAGCGTGTTCCGTGAGCTCGAGGCCCTCGGACGCGTGCAATACGTCGGCCATCCTGGCCGAATCGTATTCATTCATCTGGCAGCCGAAGGTACGGATGTGAAGCTTGTGACTCACGACAAAACGTGTAGGACGATGTCTTACAAAAGGTGGCGATTATAGCATTCTGCACTGCAGCGCGTGCTCCCAACAACGCGTATGGATGGAGGTGCGAGTCGCTATAATGGTTATTGCAGGTGTCCGCTGCGCGCTTCCAGCGCGGCGGGTGAAACGGGAAGCCGGTGCGTCGCAAGGTGCTCGCGACAACTCCGGAGCTGCCCCCGCAACGGTAGGT
>VBCY01000629.1 GCA_005882995.1 Betaproteobacteria bacterium | reverse complement strand
GCGTTCCGCGAGCACCCGGTTCAGTTCGACTCGCTGTATTGCAATCTGGTCGGCGCCGGCGAGACCTCCGGCATGCTCGATGCGATCCTCGAGCGTCTTGCAACCTACAAGGAAAAGATCCTCGCGATCAAAAGCAAGATCAAATCGGCGCTCTTCTATCCGATTTCCGTGGTTGTCGTGGCCATCGTCGTGATCTGGGTGATCATGATATGGGTCATTCCAGCGTTCAAGCAGGTGTTCACCAGCTTCGGCGCCAACTTGCCGGCACCGACTCTGATGGTGATGGCGATATCGGACTTTTTCGTCTCCTATTGGTGGCTGATGGCGCTGATCATCGCGGGAACGATCAGCGGGTTTTTTATTTTGCGCAGGCGCTCGCAGGCGTTCCGTTTCGCAATCGACCGCATATCGCTCAAGATTCCTGTCATCGGCGGCATTCTGGAGAAAGCCACGATCGCGCGCTGGACTCGGACGCTTTCGACCATGTTTGCCGCGGGGGTCCCTCTGGTGGCATCTCTCGACGCGGTCGCCGGCGCCTCGGGCAATGCGCTCTACGTCGCTGGCACCAAGAAAATCCAGACCGACGTCAGCACCGGTACCAGCCTCACCAACGCGATGCACAACAGCGGCCTGTTTCCATCGATGGTTCTTCAGATGACGCAGATCGGCGAGGAGTCGGGATCCCTGGACGGCATGCTCTCCAAGGTCGCCGAATTCTACGAGCGCGAAGTCGACGATGCGGTGGCGGCGCTGTCGAGCCTGCTCGAGCCGATCATCATTGTCTTTCTGGGCGTGGTCATCGGCGGACTTGTCATCGCGATGTACCTGCCGATCTTCAAGCTCGGCTCCGTCGTCTGATTTGCCGCTCCGCGGGGCGCTCGAGCAATCGTCATGGCTCCGCTGTTGCTGTTCGTCACCGTCGCCCTGGTCGGCTTGTGCGTCGGTAGCTTCTTGAACGTCGTCATCCACCGCGTTCCCAAAATGCTGGAACGCGGTTGGCGCGAACAATGCGCTGAGCTCTCCGGCACCCCGCTGGCGGATGAGCCCGCCTACAACCTGCTGGTTCCTCGATCGCAATGTCCCGCCTGTGGACATCCGATCGGAGCGCTCGAGAACGTGCCGGTCGTGAGCTATCTGGTTCTTCGAGGCCAGTGTGCGGCATGCAAGGCGACCATTTCCGCACGCTACCCGGTTGTCGAGCTGCTCACCGCGACGTTGACCGTCGCAGCGGTGATCAAGTTCGGCGCCACGCCCTACGCACTCGCCGCGTGCGTCCTGCTGTGGATGCTGATCGCGCTCACCTTCATCGATGTCGACACGCAGCTGCTCCCGGACAATCTCACCCTGCCGCTACTCTGGGCGGGACTCCTGGCCAATGTGCTGGGCGCCGTGCCCGACGTAAGCTTGCGCGACGCAGTCGTCGGCGCGATCGCCGGCTACCTCACGCTGTGGGTCGTCTATTGGCTGTTCAAGCTGATCCGCGGCAAGGAAGGCATGGGCTATGGGGACTTCAAGCTGCTTGCGGCGCTCGGCGCGTGGCTCGGTTGGAAGACTCTGCCATTGATCGTTTTGATGGCATCTGCCGTTGGTGCGTTGATCGGCATGGGACTCGTCATGTTCAAAGGCCGCGATCATCAGATCCCCCTGGCGTTCGGCCCGTATCTCGCCGTCGCGGGCGCCATCGCCCTCTTTTTCGGCAGACCACTGATTGCCCTCTATCTGCCGGCATGACGCGACCACTGGTCGTCGGGCTCACCGGAGGCATCGGCAGCGGAAAGTCAGCGGTAAGCCGGGCTTTTTCCGGGCTTGGCGTTGAGATCGTCGACACCGATGCGCTTGCGCATGAGCTCTCTGCTCCCGGCACCCAAGGATTTGCGGAGATTCGCGCAGCGTTCGGGCCTGAGGTCGTGCTTGCGTCGGGTGAGATCGACCGCGCATGGCTGCGCCGGCGGGTATTCGCCGACGCACGCATGCGGGGAGCGCTGGAGGCGATGCTGCACCCGCTGATCGCAGCGGAGGCGCTGCGACGAATCTCAGTCTGGCGAGGCGCCTACGGAATCGTGGTTGTCCCTCTACTCCTCGAGCGCGGAGGTTTCGCCGGCACGGTGGATCGCGTGCTGGTCGTGGATTGCCCCGAAGCGGAGCAACTGCGCCGGGTGACGGAACGCAGCGGTCTTTCGGAGGATGAAGCGCGGGCCATCATGGCGTCCCAGCTCGACCGCAAGCAGCGACTCGCGCGGGCGGATGATGTGCTGGACAACAGCGGGCCGCTCGAACGGATTCCAGCGCAGGTCGAGACGCTCGACCAGCGCTACCGGCGTCTCGCGCACGAACGAAACCCTGCAACGTGAGCCAGTTGCCCACCGCGCTGCTGCCGCCTGGTCTCACTTGGTGCAGAATGTCCCATTTTCCAGCGTCCATTGCCTGGCGTGATTCGTTATGAACATCCGCTGAACGAGCGTATCCGCACGCTGATGCGGCTGGAGGATCTTTACGCTCGCGCGCTGTTTTTCTCAGCAGGAGCCGAATCGGCCGATCATCATGCTGCGTTGCTGGCGCTGTTCGAAATCACCGATGTTGCTGCACGCGCCGATCTCAAGACCGACATTCTCCAGGAGTTGGAACGTCAGCGACAGTTACTGGCCCCTCTGCGCGACAACCCGCGCATTGAACGCGAGGCGCTCGACGCGCTGCTCACCGAGATCGATGAAGCCAGCGCACGGCTCCTCGCACAGACAGGCAAGTTCGGAGCGCATCTGCGCGAAAACGAGTGGCTGATGGCGATCAAGCAGCGCACCGGCATCCCAGGGGGCGTCTGCGAGTTCGACCTGCCGGCGTACCACTACTGGTTGCATCTCGATCCCGCCGCACGTCAACAGGATCTCAACGCCTGGCTCAGCCCGTTGTTGCCGATCAATGAAGGCTTGTCCATCATCCTGCGACTGCTGCGGGAAAACGGAAAAATGAGCCGGCACACCGCCTATCACGGCGTCTTTCAGCTCATGCTGACGACAACCAAAGTAGCGCAGTTGCTCCGTCTGTCACTGGCGAGGGACCTGCCTTGCGTTCCCGAAATCAGCGCCAACAAATACGCACTCAACATTCGCTTTATCGGCATTGCGGGTATGGATCGGGGCGCGGTCTACGATGGCGACGTCGAGTTCGATCTGGTGTTCTGTAATCTCTGATATAATTCCAAGCCGACCCAACGCTTCCCTTGTTTCGGTAGTCTTTCCCTCTCTTAGCTGCACTTAGAAGTGCCATCGTAGTCCAAGCCATCCCTTGTAATTCGG
>VBCY01000006.1 GCA_005882995.1 Betaproteobacteria bacterium | reverse complement strand
TGCGCTCTACACAAGCTGGGTGTACGCAAAGCTGCGTGGCAAGATCACGCTCGAAACGATTCGTTCGGAGCAGTGAGGTGTACCTCGCCGGACGGCCCTTGGAGTGGACGTCGCGCGCGCGATCGGCGTCAAAGAGGCCAGCTTCGGACACGCGCCGCTGGTCGGTCGCACGAACTCACGCGCACCATCGGGATCGCGCCTCATGCAATTAGACGGCAGGTGGTGCGCCAATGACAAAGCTTGTGCGCACTATGGCGAGGAACGTAGCGTTCAAGAACGGCCGCGAGTATCGCAGCGCAGGTACATGGATCAGGAGCAGACGCTATCAAGTCTATTTCGCCCGGCATGCTGCTTGGCCCGCCGCGCCTACCGCTTTGGGCGTGGGCCGCAATGCTATGCGCGGCGATCGTAGCAGTAGGCGTTGCCTGGGCCGTCGCGCAGCGGATCGGCATTGAACGTCTACATGACACAGGCACCCACAAACTCGATCTCTACGCGGCGAGCCTCGACAGTGCGCTGGGAAAGTACGAGTACCTTCCGGCTGTCGCCGCACTGCGGGATGAAGTCGTCGCATTGCTGCGAAATCCCGGACCGAAGCTGGAACATGCGGTAAATGTCTATCTCTCGGAAGTGAATGCCGACGCCCACAGCGCCGTACTCTACGTGCTCGACAGGCGCGGGCACACGCTTGCTTCCAGCAATTGGAACGAGGAAGCGAGCTTTGTCGGGATGGACCTCGGCTATCGGCCATACGTACGCGATGCGCTGGATCACGGTGCCGGGCGCTTCTACGGCATCGGCACGACCAGCGGCAAGCCGGGCTTCTACCATTCGCAGGCCATCCGCGATCAGGGCGAGGTGATAGGCGTCGCGGTGGTAAAAGTGAGCCTCGACCATGTCGAGAATGCCTGGTCCGACGGAAGCGATGTAGCGCTCGTCGTCGATGCGAGTGGCGTCGTGTTCCTGGCATCCGATCCGGATTGGAAATTCAAGACCTACGAACCGCTGTTGCCGGCCGCGGCGGCTGCCATCGAGTCGTCGCGCCAATACGCGGGTGTGCAACTCACTCCGCTAAGGATAGCGGTGCAATCTCCACCGATCGATGGCGCGCGAATTGTTGCGGCAGGCCCGGACGAGTCGCCCAGTCGATACCTCGAGCTGGTGCACGCAACCCCGGAACCGACGTGGCGATTGATGCTGCTGATGGACTACGCGCCGGTCGGTGCGCTGATCCGCAATACCGTCGCGTTTACCACGATAGCATTGGCGTTCGTTATTCTGTTGTTCCTCTTCGTGTACCAGCGGCGGCGTGCGATCCAGGTGGGCTTAGCGGCCCAGGAGGCGTTGCAGCAGGCGTACGACGAACTCGAGCGTAAGGTCGCGGAACGAACTGCCGACCTGGTTGCAACCAACGCGCAGCTGAATCGTGAGATTGCCGAGCGGGAGCGCGCCGAACTGGTGCTGCGCGAGGCGCAGGACGCGCTCATTCACGCCGGCAAGATGGCAGTGTTGGGACAAATGTCTGCGGGCATCACGCATGAACTCAACCAGCCACTCGCGGCGCTGCGCACCCTTTCCGACAACGCCCGAGTCCTGCTGACAACGAATCGAATCGATGATGTGCGAAAGAACCTGACATTGATCTCGCAGCTGACCGAGCGCATGGGAAAGATCACCGGACAGCTCAAAGCGTTCGCGCGCAAGTCGGCATTGCAGCTTTGCCGGGTGTCGGTGCGCCGTGCACTCGGCAATGTACAGGCGCTTCTCGAGCGGCGACTGCGCGATGAGCAGATCGTTTTCACGCAGGATGTGCCGGCGGACGATGTCACGGTGTGGGCCGATGCGAATCGGCTCGAGCAGGTGCTCGTGAATCTGGTTGTCAACGCCCTCGACTCGATGAAGATCGTCTCGCTGCGGCACCTTGATATCGTTGTTCGTGAGCGCGGCGATCGGGCGTCGATAACGGTTCGCGACACCGGTCCCGGGATTGCGAAGGAGGTCCTGCCGCGCCTCTTCGAGCCGTTCGTCACGACCAAAGAGCCTGGGGCGGGCCTCGGACTGGGGCTGGCGATTTCATCGGGCATTATCGGTGAATTCAGTGGCTCGCTCGTTGCCGCGAACCGGCCGGAAGGTGGCGCCGAGTTCACAATTGAACTGGCGCTAGCGCGGGAGACCCATGATGCCTGAAGCGATCAAAGTGCTTCTTGTCGAAGATGATGACGCCGTCCGCATCGGCAGCGAACAGGCGTTACAACTCGCCGGCTTCGCAGTCGAGTCGTTCGAAACTGCCGAGAACGTCGTTTCACGCATCAAGCCGAGCATGCCGGCGATCGTCGTGAGTGACGTCAAGCTTCCCGGCATGGACGGGCTCGGGCTATTGCGGATCGTGGTGGCTCTGGAAAAGGATCTGCCCGTCATCTTGGTGACGGGGCACGGCGACATAACGATGGCGGTACAGGCGATGCGCGAGGGTGCCTACGACTTCATCGAGAAGCCGTTTGCCTCCGAGCACCTTGCAGAGGTGGTGGGTCGCGCCGCGGAGAAGCGCAGGCTGACGCTGGAAGTGGAATCGCTCCGCGACAGGCTGCGGAACTGGGCCGGTATCGAGGCCGTACTGCTTGGCAGGTCCCCGTTGATCGAGCAGATCCGCCGCACGATCCTCGACCTCGCCGACACTCCCGCAAATGTCGTGGTGATGGGCGAGACCGGTACTGGCAAGGAATTGGTCGCCCGCTGCCTTCATGAGCAGTCGATTCGACGCAAGGGTCAATTTGTCGCGATCAATTGCGGTGGTGTTCCCGAGCAACTGTTCGAAAGCGAGATGTTCGGCTATGAGCCGGGGGCGTTCACCAGCGCGACCAGGCGGCGGATAGGAAAGGTCGAGTGGGCAAACGGTGGGACGCTCTTCCTGGATGAGATCGAGAGCCTGCCAATGACGCTCCAAGCCAAATTGCTGCGTGTGTTGCAGGAGCGAAAGGTCGAGCGCCTGGGCTCGAATGAGCTGATATCGGTCGACTGTCGAGTCATCGTGGCATCGCAGGAGGACCTCGGAGAACTTGTAAAACAGCAACGCTTCCGCTCCGATCTCTATTACCGGCTCAACGTTGCGGTCATCGAATTACCGCCGCTGCGCGAGCGGCGCGAGGATATCCCGACCCTGTTCGAGCATTTTGTGCTCGATGCGGCTACGCGGTATGAACGCGAGGCGCCGATCGTATCTAGCGCGCAGCTTTCGGAACTGATGGCGTACTCCTGGCCGGGCAACGTACGCGAATTGCACAACGTTGCCGACCGTTTCGTGCTCGGACTCCTGGGGGAACAGTTCAAGCTGCTTAAGGCTTTGCATCCGCCGGCGCGGACGCTGGCCGATCAGGTGGCGCAGTTCGAGCGAGCATTGATCGAGGAGACGCTGCGCCGCCATCGCGGTAGTGCTTCCGCCGCGAGCGAGGCGCTCGGTATTCCGAAGAAAACGTTTTACGACAAACTCCACCGGCTCAGCCTCGCGGCCGAAGACTTCCGTTGAGGAGATCTCGAAGTGGCTGGTGGAAGTACTAGAGGAGCTGTCATGTGGTATTTCACGTGGATTCTCGGATTGGGCCTGGCGCTTGCGTTCGGCATCATCAACGTCATGTGGCTGGAGGCGTCGTATTTCTTCGGCGAGCTCGATGAGGCGCGGGTGCGAAAGCGCTTCCAGCGCGGCGGGCGACCAATCGATTGATGTCAAGGCGCTCGTGCGTCCTTCGCCAAGGTCGGCGCCAGCAGCTTTTCGTTCCAACTCACAATACAATTCGCGACCAAGCCCAGTCACGATGGAAACCCAACGACGTGATGTGACTCTGCGTTTCCTCGCACAGCCAGTCGATGTGAATTTCGGCGGTAAGGTGCATGGCGGGAGCGTGATGCGATGGATCGACCAGGCCGGTTATGCCTGTGCGGTGGGGTGGAGCGGTCACTACTGCGTGACGGTGTACGTTGGCGGAATTCGCTTCTGCAAGCCAATCGTGGTCGGGAGTCTGGTCGAAGTCGAGGCGAAGGTTATCTATACGGGGAGAACCAGCATGCATGTTGCAGTCGATGTGCTGGCAGGCGATCTCAAGGATCAGGCCTTTGCCAGGACCACCCACTGCCTGATCGTGTTGGTTTCTGTCAACGATCATGGCAATCCCACTCCGGTCAGACCCTGGGTCCCGCAAACCCAGTCCGAAGTGGCCGAGCAGGAGTACGCATTGAAGCTCATGGAGATACGGAAAGACATCGAGGGCGAGGCGAACAGAATTCAGCCTTGATAGCTCGTTGGCCGTGAGTGCCTTGGGGGGAGCGTGTGAAGGATCGGTTCTTCGCCGTTGGCGCGCGTCTTTCCGTTTCTGCGCTGGTGGCCAATAGTGAATCGGACCACCACGCGCGCCGACTTGATGGCCGGGCTCACTGGCGCCATCCTCGGCATTCCGCAGGGCGTCGCCTTCGCCATCCTCGCCGGCCTTCCTCCGGAATACGGCCTCTATGCGGCTATGATTCCGCCTGCCCTCTCGGCACTGTTCGGGTCGAGCTTTCAGATGGTCGCGGGACCGACCAACGCGGTGGCGATACTGTTATTCGCGAGCCTCACGCACCTCGCTCCCGCCGGCAGCCCGGACTACATCCGCCTAGTCCTGACCGTCACCTTGCTCACCGGCGTGTTCGAGCTGGTGATGGGTCTCGCCCGGTTGGGCGCCCTGGTGAATTTCATTTCGCACACAGTGATCATCGGCTTCAGCGCCGGCGCCGCGATCCTCATCGCGGCATCGCAGATCAAGTCCTTCTTCGGCATCCCGATCCCGGCGGAGGCTTCGTTCGTCGAGACTTTGCGGGAGCTGGCGATTCAGGTTGACCGCATCAACCCCTGGGTGACGGCCACCGGCGTGTTCACCGTGTTGTTCGGCGTGGCGGCGAGGAAATACTTCCCGAGGATCCCGTTCATGATCAGCGCAACTGTCGCCGGGAGTCTGTTCGCCTGGGCCCTCGATTTCTATCTCGGCCGGGAAGTCACCGGGATCAAGACTGTGGGGGCATTGCCGGCGCAGCTTCCCCCGTTCTCATTGCCGGGCCTGTCGCTCGATACCATCCGGACGGTAGCGCCGACGGCGCTCGCAACCACGATACTGGCGACGCTCGCGATCAGCATTAGTCGCTCGCTGGGGATATCGAATATCGCCGGTGCCTTTTTCTCGGCCTTTCCATCTGCGGGTTCATTCAATCGAAGCGGCGCAAATTACGAAGCCGGGGCCAGGACGCCGCTCGCCAACGTCTACGCGTCGCTGTTCCTGGTGGCCATGGTGCTCATCGTCGCACCGCTGGCGGCCTACCTGCCGCTGGCTTCGGTCGCGGGGATCCTGTTCCTGATCGCGTATGGGCTGATCGACATCAAGCGCATGAAGTCGGTCATCCGGACCAGTCGTTCGGAATCCGCAGTGATGTTCGTGACGCTCGGCGCCGCGCTGTTCCTGGGATTGCAGACGGCAATCTATGCCGGCGTGCTCTTGTCGCTCATGCTGTTCCTCAATCAGGCAGCGCGCCCCGGCATTCGTGATGTCAAACCGGATTTTCGCGGCGGGAGCCTGCACTTCGATGCCGATACCAGTTTGCCCGACTGCCCGCAAATGAAGATGCTGCGGGTCAACGGCTCGATCTTCTTCGGCGCAGTCGAACACGTCGAAGAGGCGTTCCACCGCGTCGACCGAGAGAATCCGCAGCAGAAGCACCTGCTGATCGCCGCGAGCGGCATCAACATTGTCGATATCTCCGGAGCGGAGGCGCTGACGCGCGAGGCGGCACGACGCCGGAAGATGGGAGGCGGCCTACACTTCTACTTCATGAAGGACGCGGTCCGTCAGATGCTCGATAAGGGCGGCTACTTGAAGACCATCGGCGAGGAGAACATTTTCTCGCAGAAGACGAATGCGATCGCATCGATCTACTCCAGGCTCGATTCGGAAATTTGTCGGCGTTGCACGGTGCGAATCTTTCCGCAGTGCCAGCCCAGTCTGCCAAACGGTGAACCACGTTCGAACTGACGCTCGCCTCGGGGAGCGCGATGCGCACCCGTCGATAGAGGCCGAGCAGTTGCGGCTGATGCTCCGACCCACGTGATGCCATCGTGAATGTGCCGCGGTTGGAAAGGTTCTGGAGCCTCGGCCCTCACGGCTTTCACGGGATTGCCTACACGGAGTGGGGCGATCCGCGCAATCCGCACCTAGTGGTGTGCGTTCACGGCCTGACGGGCATTGTCAACTTGCGCTAGCGATGTTGCAATGACCGAATGGATACCTCAACAGCCCCGTGCTACCGCGGTTACCGATTTCCCTGCGAGATTATCAGTTACTGTGTCTGGCTGTATTTCCGGTTCTCGGTTACTGAGGCTCGTATAAGTACATGACGATTTTAGAACGCCAATCCAGTTTGCTGCCAGAACGCGGTAATCAGTTTCGGCCGCCGCTGCATCGAGCGCAGCCGCCGCCGCGCGTAACTGCCGACTTCCTGAATGGTGCCCACACACAGATTGGCGATCTCGCGGTTCTTCAGATGGTTCCAGATCCCTTCCACCGGGTTGAGCTCTGGGGCGTAGGCCGGGAGGAATTCAAGTTGCACATCCCCGTGCTGTGCTTCGACCCACTCGCGCACCAGGCGGCTGCGGTGCACGTTGAGCCGGTCCCAGATGATCAGCAAGCGGCCGCGAATCTGAGCGCGCAGGGCTTTGAGAAACTCCAGCAACTGCGGCGTACGAATGGCGCCCGGGAAGAAGCGAAAGTAAAACCGCCAGAAGGAGATGCCGGCGATCGCCGAGAGCTGCGTCCAATGAAAGCTGTACTGGATGACCGGCGGCTGTCCCACGGGCGCCCAGCTACGCACCAGTGTCGGCCGCTCCGAGAGTCCGGACTCGTCTATGAACACGATGGTTTGCCCGCGGGCTCTGGCGTTTTTTTTAGAGCCGGCCAGCGCTTGGTCCGCCATTGCCGAATCGCTGCTTCGTCGCGCTGCAGTGCTCGCTTCGCGGGACGTTGGCAGGAGAACCCTAGCCCTCTGAGCAAGTACCAGATGTGGCCGGTGCTGTACTGCACGCCGAAGCGCCGCGCGATGAGCTTGGCTACGCGGGGCAGCGTCCACAGCTCCGTCGGAAAGCCATTGGCCATGGCACCTTGCACTAGCGCTTGGATAAGCTCGCGACGCTGGCGCTCCTCCAAGTGTGCAGGTCGGCCCAAGCGTTTGCGCTTGAGTGCTCCTTTGCCGTTGGCCTCGAACTCGGCGGCCCAACGCGAAACCGACTCGCGGCTGACTTCCAGCCGACGCGCCACCTCGGCTTGCGACGCGCCCTGCTTGAGCAGCTTCACCGCCTTGAGTCGACGCTGCTCTAGCGCTTTGAAATCCCGTTTGTGCTTCATGCGCTCCCCTGGCAGTGATCCTGCCAGAAATAACGCACGAGAGCATCAACCGGTTGTCATTCATTTACACGATTCTCAGTAACAGAAATGGCCGGGGCGCAGATAATAACCAAAGGACTCTACGGGGGGCTGTCGGCATCGGATAACGGATTTGTTCTGCCGAGCGCTCGCGCGTGCCGAGATGGCGATACGGCCTTTGCACCAGGCTCGCGGCTTCGATGCCATCCGCAACGTGCGTTCGCATACCTGTCAGACCGCGGCAGCGTGTCTGGTATGCCATTTGGAATAACAAGAGCTCTTCGCCGGTAAAGGTGCGAGGCGTTTCGAAAGCCTGATATGACGGCGCGGTCCTACCCGGAAACGACCGGACAGCAGATTGCGCGCGGCTGGCGCTACGGCTGGATCGACGCAATTGTCGTCCTGACCATCTTCGTGCTGCTCTGGCTCCTCGTTGTTTTGAGCGGCGACATGCGGGTGCGCTTCGACGAGTTGCATCCACCGCAGCTCTCCCTGGATGTCAAGTTCATCCCCTATTACACGGCGCGCACCGTGTTGCGAATGTTCATCGCTTTTGCCGCGGCGCTCCTGTTTACTTTCGCCTATGGCTACGTCGCGGCCAAGAGTACGCGTGCGCGCAAGCTCATGCTGCCGCTGCTCGACATTCTGCAATCGGTGCCCGTACTCGGATTTCTTTCGATCACGGTCACCGGCTTCCTTGCGCTTTTCCCGGGGAGCCTGCTCGGTATCGAATGCGCCAGCATCTTTGCCATATTCACAGCACAGGCCTGGAACATGACATTCGGCTTCTATCATTCGCTGATCACGATACCTGCCGAGCTGCAGGAAGCCGCCACGGTCTACAAAATGAACCGCTGGCAGCGCTTCACTAAAGTCGAGCTGCCCTCCTCCGCCATCGGCCTGATGTGGAACTCGATGATGAGCTTCGGCGGCGGGTGGTTCTTCGTGGCGCAAAGCGAAGCCATCTCGGTCCTGAACAAGAACATCAAGCTTCCCGGATTGGGGTCGTACATGGCGGCGGCCGTAGAGGCCGGCGACACGCGCGCCGCCGTCTACGCTATCACCGCGATGATCGTCACCATCGTGGTGGTGGATCAGCTGTTGTGGCGGCCACTAGTGGCGTGGGCGGAGAAGTTCAAGCTGGAGCAGACCGAAGGCAAGGACAACCCGACGTCATGGGTATTGAGTCTGCTGCAACGCTCATACGTGCTGGCGTGGATTTCCGGCCATGTCGGAGCCGCTTTCGCGCGATTTTCGGAACGTGCGTCGGCGCTCGGCTCGGATCTCACGCAGACATTTGCCGGACACACGCCGGCGCCGGCGAAATGGTTAGCGCGCGCTGCGCTATGGATCGCAGCTGCGATCATTGTCGGCTGGCTTATCCTGAATGCGATCGATATTGCGCAGGAGATCAGAACCGACATGAGCGGTTCGCAGATGTTGCATGTGGTCTGGCTGGGGATGCTCACACTGCTGCGCGTAGTGGCCATGAGCGTCATCGCAACTCTCGTCTGGACCCCGATCGGTGTCTGGATCGGTCTGCGGCCGCGCGTGGCTCGCATCGCGCAGCCGCTCGCGCAGATCGCTGCTTCGTTTCCAGTGAACATGACTTTCCCGTTCATCGTCGCTGCCTTCATCGCGACCAACACCCCGATCAATCTGGGTAGCGTGCTGCTGATGGCCCTCGGCACGCAGTGGTATATCCTGTTCAACGTCATCGCGGGTGCGATGGCGATACCCACCGACCTGCGGGAGGCGGCGGCTCTGTTCGGTCTGCACCGCTGGCA
>VBCY01000144.1 GCA_005882995.1 Betaproteobacteria bacterium | reverse complement strand
GCGACAGACGAATCAATCGTGCGGTCACCCGCACGGCTGGCCGATACGTCCCAAGCCGGTGGTTGAATCCGCGCCGAACCCTGCACAATCGCTCGATGTGCCAATGTCACGCGACGCCGCGCACTCCCGGAATTGGCGATCACAGCGGGTTGGTGGTAGATTGGCCCGCTGCAATTGTGACCTGCCAGACCTTCGAGGAAAGGAGACAAGATGAAATACGTTATCAGCTGGTTTGAACGTCCGCAGGGCTCGCCCATCGAGTACGAGAACGCCCAGAAGCGAATCCTTGAGGTCTTCGGACAATGGAAGGCGCCCGGCAATTTCAAGATCGAGAGTGGGGCGGGCACATGTTGATGGAATGCGATGATCCGGTGACGATTCACAAGTTTTGTTCGATGCTGCCCGCGTTTGTGTTCCAGGTGCACCCGGTAATTCCCGTCGAGGATGCAGTCCGGGGCGAGCTTGAAGTCATCGCCTGGCGCGACGGACTGAAGGGCAAGTAGAAGTCTTTGATTCTGAGACGTGCGCAGTTGGCCCAGCCGCCGTTGTGGAGCGATATCTTGCGGCGTAATTGTCGCGTGATCGGAAGGTACGAATTTCAAATGTAACCAGGGGACGGCGCCTCTTGGCCGCACTCGGCCGATCGCACGACCGGCTCAGTTCGACCCAACGCGGTCAGATGAGATTCCGAGAACCAGACATCCACGAGCGCCGCACCGCACGACTTGTGGGCCGTGGCTACAATGCCTTGGCCCGCGACGAATCCTCGGGCGCCTTCTCGCCGTTAAATGGGGAACCCGGCCGCCTCTAGCGCGGCAACGTCGGCTTCGAATTGCGCCACATCATTCCGGAACTGCGTCTTTCTCCAGTTGCCGATCGTGAACTTCGGATTCGCGGCCAGGACCCGCTGCGCGCCAGCCTTTGCTTCCGTGATCCGGCCCGTCTGCTGGTAACAGAGCACCAAGTCGACGAGACCGGCTCCGGGACTGCGTTCGCCGTAGGCCTTGAATGCGGCAATGGCGTCGTCGAATCGGCCCGTCAGCCGATAGGCGTTACCCAGGTGCCCGTAGTAGGTGGGCGGACACTTGGGGCTCAACTTCATCGCCTTTTCGATCTGCACGACGGCCTCCTGCGGCTCGCCCGAGCAGGCGAACACAAACGAGGCGAACACGGCGACATCAGCCGAACCGGGTCCGAGCTCCACCGCCTTCCTTGCCTCGACCACCGCATCGTCATGCCGCCGCCGTAACAGGAGCAACAGGCTCGACGACGTATGGACATCGGGATTGGCCGGATCAATTGCCAGACCCCGTTCGACATACTCCGCCGCCGTTCGCAGCGCGGTCTCCCGGTCGTTCCACCACGCGAAGCGCGCATCCACATAGTGAACGAAGGCAAGCGCGGCGTTGAGGGGTGCCGAGTTCGGGTCGAGCGCAACGGCCTGCTCCCAGTACTTGCGCACGTTGGTGAAACCATCCTTCGACAGCGGGCCCCTGAAGTGCGTAAGCCCCTGCACCCAGCAGTTCCACGCCTCGACGTTGCTGGTAGTTGTGTACCGCAGCCGCGCTTGCTCACCCTCGGTCAGCCGCACCTGCATTTCGGTGGCGAGCAGCAGCGTGATTTCGTCCTGCAGCGCAAACAGGTCATCGAGCGCGCGATCGTAGCGGTTCGCCCAGACATGCGCGCCGGTTGCCGCTTCGTTCAGCTGGGCCGTGATGCGGATTCGATTCCCGGCCTTGCGCACGCTGCCTTCAAGCACGTACCGGACATCAAGTTCGCGCCCGACCTCGCGCACATCCACCGCACGACCCTTGTAGACAAACGTCGAATTGCGCGCGATCACCCGCAGACCCGAGAGTTTCGACAGCGTGGTGATGATGTCCTCGACCAGGCCATCGGCAAAGTAGTCCTGCTCGGGATCGCCGGACATGTTCGAGAACGGCAGTACCGCGATCGACGGCACGGCTGTCTGACCACTCCGGATCGTCGGAACGGGTGCCGCGACGGCCCCTATTTCTCCCCAGCACCACACGTGCATCGGTTCGTCGACATTCTTGAGACTGACCTCGCCCGCGTCGACAAACGTGGCGTCGATCTTGCCCTTGACCTGTGCGTTGACGAGATCGGAGATGAGAACCCCGCCCCTTGGCGCCTGGCCTTCAAGGCGCGCCGCTATGTTCACGCCGTCACCAAAGATGTCGGCGTCCTCGATAACGATTTCGCCCAGATTGACGCCGATCCGGAACTCGATGCGCCGGCGCCCCTGGGTCGACGCATTGCGGTCCGCCATTGCGCTCTGGATTGCGACGGCACAGGCAACAGCGTCAACCGCGCTGCCAAATTCGACCAGTGCGCCATCGCCCATGGTCTTGACGATTCGCCCGCGGTATCGAGCCACCGCCGGATTGAAGATTTCAGCCCAGATCAGGTTGAGGTACAGAAGGGTACCCGTCTCATCCTCGCCCATGAGCCGGGTGTAGCCGACGACATCAGCAGCGAGTATCGCGGCAAGCCTGCGCGTCAAGTGCGGATCGTCGGTCAACGGTCGCTCACCATGTCCGGGTATTCGGG
>VBCY01000146.1:20258-21174 GCA_005882995.1 Betaproteobacteria bacterium | reverse complement strand
ATGATCGCCTTGAACGGATAGATTGGCGGCCCTGTTGGGCTCGACGCGCTGTGCTCGTTCTGCAGCCACGAGATGTGAAAGTACCGTAACCCGAGTACAGCAGCGCCAGCATCGCCGGGAAGAAGAACAGGATCAGGCATGCCAGCTCGATGCCGGCCCTGACCTTGACGGGCAGCATCCGCGCGACGAAGTCCCCGCGCACGTGCGCGTCCTGCGACACGGCATACGCACCAGCCATCATGAACAGCGTCCCATAGAGGATGTATTCGGTGTCGTAGGCCCAGCCGGTCGGCGCGCTGAAAACGTAGCGCATCACGACGTCGTAGGAGGTCGCCAGCGTCAGAGCGAGGATGCACCAGGCGAAGGTCTTGCCCACCCACGTACTCAAGTCATCGACGAACAGCAGGTAGCGCTGCATCGCTTCGCCCTCCCCAAAAAAAGAGCCTTCGTGCGGCCCTGGTTACCCTGCCGGCGACGAAGGCTCGGTGTCTGACGGGTTCAGCCGACTTTCTTCAGACCAAAATAATGGTTGGCCGCGAGCTCGCGCGGTGATTCGAACTGGCCCATGAATCCGGCAACCGTCTTGGCCCACGCCTTCTGCGACTCGATTACCTTGCCAAAGAAAGCATTTTCCTTGGACAGCCGCGGCAACAGCCGGTCCCAGGCGGCGAGCTGCGCCTCGAGGACCGATTTGGGCGTTTCGTAGACTTTGACGCCCGCCTTCTCGATCTTGACCAGGTCCTCCGGATAGCGCTTTTGCAATTTCCAGGACATGTCGGCGGACCAGGCTTCGCAGGAATACTTGAGGATCGCCTGCTGCTCCTTGGCGAGCGCGTTGTATTTGGCTTTGTTGAAAATGATCTCGAAGCATTCCAGATCCTGGTGAAAGCTCTGCACCATGTAGACCTTCGAGACG
>VBCY01000146.1:19349-20222 GCA_005882995.1 Betaproteobacteria bacterium | reverse complement strand
GGTCCATGGATGGCACGATATCGCCGCCGGCGAGAATGGTGACCGACGCGCCCATCTCGTTCATCAGGTCCGCGGCGAGGCCGACGGTACGGTATTTGAGCTTCTGCATTTGCGAGGCGTCTGTGATCGGCTTCTTGAACCAGCCCAGTGGCTGCGTGGGCATCGGGCCGCAGAGCCAGCCCACGACGTTGACCTTCAGGATGTCGTTGATGAGCTCGTTGTAGAGCTTCTCGCCGTCACCGTAGTAGAACCAGCCGAGCAGCTCGTTGGCGTTCCAGCCGAAGGAAGGCGCGGTCCCGAACAGCGAAAACGCCTTGTTCTTGCCGTACCAGTAGGCGCAGACACCGTGGCCGCCCTCAAGCACCCCGCTGCTCACCGCGTCCTGCATGCCGAAGGCGCCTACCACCGCGCCGGCGGGCAGCACGTCGAGCCTGAAGCGCGCGCCCGACATTTCGCTGACGCGCCGCGCGTAGTCCTGAGCGTACTCGTGAAAAATATCTTTGGCGGGCCATGTGCTCTGAAATCGCCAGACGGTCTGCGTCTGCGAGGTCGCGATTGCGGGAAAACCGAGCGCGGCACCGGCGACGGCTGCGCCGGTTGCGGCCTTCAGGAACTTGCGTCGTGAGCCCGCAGTGCTACCCGATGCGGGCTTTTTTTGCGATGGTGATTTGCGTTTCATAGAGTCCTCCAAAGAGAATGGCGTCTTCGCGCCGCGGCGGGGTTGGCCGATTCGATTTCCCCAATTCGCCCGGTGGCCCAACATTGCCGTGCCCACGGCTGGCGGCAAGTGTATACCCGCGCCTCCAGGTGCGTCCACGGCGTCTCCCACCCGATTTCAGGGCGGATGCCGCGCCTCAACGCTCTGCTAAAATG
>VBCY01000146.1:0-19304 GCA_005882995.1 Betaproteobacteria bacterium | reverse complement strand
CTACAGCGTCGCGCTATGCGCGCAGGCACCGCCCCCTCCCCCGGCGGCTGGCGAGCTTCTAAAGCCCGCTACCCCGGGCCTCCCTTCTGAGCTCGACGCAGCCAACAAGCTCATTCACGACGGCGAATACACCGAGGCCCTCGCGAAAATCGACGCCGTGCTCGCGAAGGATACGAGAAACCCTCAGGCGCGGTTTCTGAAAGGCGTCGTACAGTCCGATCAGGGGGAAACGGAGGAAGCGACCGCGACCTTCCAGGCCCTGACCGAAGACTTCCCCGAGTTGCCGGAGCCGCATAACAACCTGGCGGTGATCTGGGCGCAGAAGGGGCGCTACGACGTCGCCAAGGCTGAACTGGAGACCGCGCTCGCCGCGCATCCGGATTACGCGATCGCACACGAGAATCTGGGCGACATCTATACGCGACTGGCTGGCGCCGAGTACGATCGAGCGCTAGCATTGGACAAGACCAACAAAAGCGCCCAGGCGAAGTTGACGCTAGTGCGTCAGCTCTTCGATGTGCCGCCATCGACGGCGGCGCCGAAGCCGCCCGTGCCCAAGCCGGCACGCCCACCGAAGCCTAAGAAATAGACCGAACCGCCTTTGCCATGGCGGCACCGTTTTGATTACCAACCTCCACACTTGAAGGAGTTATCGATGTTTCGCCGTATCGCAGTGATGTTCGCCGCGCTTTCCAGTCTGGGACTCGCGCTCGGCGGACAAGCGGCCAACCCTCAGGTCGAGCTCGACACGACCGCCGGCAAGATCCGTATTGAGCTCTATCCCGATGCGGCCCCGAAGACGGTCGAGAACTTTCTTGCTTATGTGAAGGCGAAGCAATTCGACGGGACGCAATTCCACCGGGTCATTCCCGGCTTCATGATCCAGGGCGGCGGCTTCACCGCGGATTTTCAGCAAAAACCCGCGTCTCGTCCGCCTGTTCAGAATGAGGCCGAGTCGAGCAGCAAGGCAGGGTTGCTCAATGCGCCCGGAACAGTGGCGATGGCACGAACCGGAGATCCGCATTCCGCAACGGCGCATTTTTTCATCAACGTCGCCGACAACAAGTTCCTCAATTTTCGTGAGCCGACCGTACAAGGCTACGGCTATACCGTGTTCGCTAAGGTGGTGTCAGGCATGGATGTCGTGCAAAAGATCGCCGGCATGCCGACCGGCGCAGGCGGACCGTTTCCCAAGGACGTGCCGCAGACGCCCGTGCTCATCAAGAGTGCGTCGGTGGTTTCCGGTAGCTGACCGATGAGCGTCATCCTTCACACCAATCACGGCGCGATAACGCTCGAGCTCGATGCCGAGCATGCGCCAAAGACAGTAGAAAACTTCCTCGCTTACGTGCGTGCCGGGCATTTCGACAACACGCTTTTCCATCGCGTTATCGACGGCTTCATGATTCAGGGTGGAGGCTTCGCTCCCGATTTCACACAGAAGCCAACGCGCGCGCCGGTTGAAAACGAGGCCGCGAACGGGCTCAAGAACAAGTGCTATACGGTCGCAATGGCGCGCACTTCGGACCCTCATTCGGCGACGGCACAGTTCTTCATCAATGTCGCCGACAATGCCTTCCTCGATTTCCGCTCGCCGGATGCGAAGGGCTGGGGTTACTGCGTCTTCGGCCGCATCACCGACGGCACCGAGGTCGTGGATCGCATCAAGCGTGTATCCACGGGCAACCGCGGCTTCCACCAGGACGTGCCCACGAACAACGTAGTGATCGAACGGGTGACCGAGCAGGCGTGACGCGCGGGGAAATGGTAGCCCGTCATGCCGGCGACGCTTTTTATCTCGGACCTGCACCTGTCGCCAGCGCGACCGCACCTGGTGGCGGCGTTCCATGCGCTGTTGCACGGACCGGCGCGCGCTGCTGCTTCAGTCTATGTGCTGGGCGACCTCTTCGACGTCTGGCTGGGAGATGACCAATTGCGCCAGCCTTTGGCGGCGGCGGTAGTGGATGCGCTTGCCGAGCTGGCCGGCTCCGGCGTTCCCTTATTCGTGCAGCGAGGCAACCGCGACTTTCTCCTGGGTGAGCGCTTCGCGAGAACCGCCCGGGCAACGCTGCTGCCCGATCGGGTCGTCCATGACATCCAGGGGACGCGCACCTTGCTCATGCACGGGGACCTGCTGTGTACCGATGATGTCGAGTATCAGCGCTTTCGCGCCTACTGGCAGGACCCCACACGCCGGCGTCGCGTGCTGTCGCGGCCGTATTTCGTGCGCCGAATGGTTGCGGCGCTCATGCGCTTTGGCAGCCGTCGCGCGACCGCAGCCAAGGATGAAGTGATCATGGATGTCAATGCTGATGCGGTCGTCGATGAGCTTCGACAGCATGATGTCGCGCGTCTTATTCACGGCCACACCCACCGACCCGCCAGACATGAAGTCATGGTCGACGGGCGCGCCTGCGAGCGCTGGGTTCTAGCCGACTGGTACCGCCTGGGGAGCTATCTGGAGGTAACGCCGGCGGGAGTGACTCCGCGGACCGTCTAAATCGCTTGCCCCCGCCTAGCCGGAGAGTGCCTGCGCGAAATCGGCGATGAGATCTGCGCAGTCCACGATGCCGACCGAAACCCGGATCAATGAATCAGCGATGCCCATGCTCGCGCGACGTTGCGGCCCCATTTCATGGAAAATGGTGTGCGCGACGGGGATCGCCAGGGTGCGATTGTCGCCCAGGTTCGAAGACAGCACGACGCTCTCCAACCGGTTGAGGAAATCGAAACACTCGCGCTCAGGGTCGAGCTCGAAAGAAAGCAGCGCCCCGTATCCGCTAAACAAATCGCTTGCGAGACGGTATTGCGGATGCGACGGCAGTCCGGGGTAGTACACCGCGCGCACTTCGCGCCGCGCAGCGAGAAATTGCGCGACCGCCTGGGCGTTGGCGCAGGCGCGCTCCATGCGCAGAGCGAGCGTTTCCGCCCCGACCGCGAGATGATGCGCCTGCTCGGGCGAGAGCGTTGCGCCCCAGTCGCGCAGGCCTTTTTTGCGGATCTGTGTCAGTCCCCACAGCGCGGGCTTGGGCCCCTTGTACTCGTCATAGATGTTGGGATAGCGCGTCCAGTCGAAAGCGCCGGTCTCGGTCACGCTTCCCCCGAGCGCGTTGCCGTGTCCGCCGATGTACTTGGTGAGTGCGTTGACGACGAGGCTCGCACCGACGCCCTTGGGCCGGAAGAGATACGGTGAGGTCATCGTGTTATCGACGACGTAGATGAGACCACGCTCGGTGCAGAGCTTGCCGATCCGCGCCAGGTCGGCCACTTGAGTCCGGGGGTTCGCAATCGTTTCGACGAAGACCAGGCGCGTGTTCGGCGTGAGCGCCTTTTCCACTTCGAGCAGCTCGGTCGCGTCGACAAAGGTGACGCCTGTTCCATGAGTCCGAAGTGTGCCGAACAGGCTGTTGGTATTGCCGAACAGGAACGCGCTTGAGACCACGTGGTCATGCTCACGCAGAAGGGCGAGCATGATTGCGCCGATCGCCGCCATGCCGGTGCTGAAGCAGGCGGTGGCGACGCCCTGCTCCATGCGCGTTAGCTTCTCTTCCAGCGCCGCGGCCGTTGGGTTTCCCTGGCGACCATAGACAAAACCTTGCGCCTTGCCTTGGAACACGGCGACGAGATCCCGTACGTCGCGATAGCCATAGGCGACGGAAAGATGCAACGGCTTGTGAAGCGAGCCATGCTCGATCGGCAGCGCGCGATCGGCATGAAGTATCGAAGTCGTGAACCCCGTCTTGCGAGTCATGAGGCACCTGAAATGAAAAAGCCCGCCAGCTTCTCGCTAAACGGGCCTGTCAGCTCACGGCTCGCTTTAGCTGGATTTGTATAGCGCCCGCAAGCTGCGAAGTTGTATCGGCTCAACTTCGGATCAAATCGGCGCTCATCAAAGTATCCGCGAAAAGCGGGAAGGAGTCAACGCGACCTGCCCGTCGCGCGACTCAACCGGTTGCCAGCGCCGGCTCGTCGGCTTCGCCGCGGCTTTCGTTGCGTTCGCGCGCGAGATGCGACAGATAATCCGACGTCACGTCCCCGGTCACATAGTAGCCATCGAAGCAGGACGCTTCGAACTCCTTGAGCTTGGGATTCGCCGCGCGCACCGCTCGCTTGAGTGCTTCAAGATCCTGGTAGATCAGCAGATCCGCCCCGATCTCCTTCGCCACCTCAGCCTCGGTGCGACCGGTGGCCACCAGTTCGCTCTGAGTCGGCATGTCGATGCCATAGACGTTGGGATAGCGCACCGGCGGACTCGCCGATGCGAAATACACTTTTCGCGCACCGGCGTCACGCGCCATTTGCACGATCTCGCGGCTGGTCGTCCCGCGCACGATCGAATCGTCGACCAGCAGCACGACCTTGTCCTTGAATTCGATGCCCATGGGATTGAGCTTCTGACGCACGCTTTTTCTGCGGATCGCCTGGCCCGGCATGATGAAGGTCCGCCCGACGTAGCGGTTTTTCACGAAGCCTTCCCGGTACTTGAGCCCCAGCTTGTTGGCGAGCTCGAGTGCGCTGGGGCGGCTCGAATCCGGGATGGGGATCACGACATCGATGTCGCGCGCTTCGGGAATGCCGGCAATTTTCTTGGCGAGCTCTCCCCCCATGCGCAGGCGCGCCTCGTAAACGGATGTGCCATCGATCATCGAATCCGGTCGGGCAAGGTAGACGAACTCGAAGATGCATGGGTTGAGCTGTGGATGCTCAGCGCACTGCCGCGAGTGGAAACGTCCCGCCTGGTCGACGTAGATGGCCTCCCCCGGAGCGACATCGCGCAATACCGTAAAACCGAGGGCTTCCAGCGCCACGGATTCGCTGGCGACGAGATACTCCGTCCCGCCCATCGACTCGTTCATGCCGATGATCAGCGGCCGGATGCCGAAGGGATCCCGAAAGGCGAGCAGACCATAGCCCGCGATCATGGCCACATTTGCGTACGCGCCGCGGCAGCGTTTGTGGACGGCGGCTACGGCAGTAAAGATGGCGTTGGCGTCGAGCTTGGCATGATGCGCTGCGCGTTCGAGTTCCAGCGCGAGCACGTTGAGCAACACTTCGGAGTCGGAGTTGGTGTTGACATGCCTGAAATCGAGCTGGAAGAGCTCGCGCTTCAGCGCCTCGCTGTTGGTCAAATTGCCGTTGTGCGCGAGCGTGATGCCAAAAGGCGAATTGACGTAGAAGGGCTGCGATTCGAGATCGGACGAGGCAGACCCCGCTGTGGGGTAACGGCAATGGCCGATGCCGGCGTTACCCAGGAGCTCGCGCATGTTTCGCGTTCGAAACACGTCGCGCACATACCCCTGGCCCTTGTACATGTGGAACACGGGACCCTCGCTGGTCACAATGCCGGCGGCATCCTGGCCCCGGTGCTGCAACAGCAGCAGCCCGTCGTACAAGAGCTGATTGACCGGCGTATGCGTTACCGCGCCGACGATCCCACACATTGCGTTATGCTCCCACGCTCGGCGGCCGCCAACCGGCCGCACGTCCCGATTTGCCGTAGTCGAGCCTGCCCGCAAAAGCCTTGGGCAGCCAGGGCCGCAGGCTCAATGCGGCGACTACCAGGGGCGGCGCCAGATATGCATTCTGCCACCAATCCTGACGGGGCAGATCGGTAAGCCCCGCGAGCAACACCCCTAAGACAACAAAAAGCACGCCGCGTGCCAAGCCCAGCCCCGCACCGAGCAAGCGATCGACCCATCCAAGCCCAACTGAGCGCACCACTTTAGAGAGCGCCCAAGCAAGCAAGGCGCCGACGAGGAGCATCGCAATCGCGATCAGCGCGAACGCCGCGACGTAACGGCCCGCCGGACCGGTGCCGAATTCCGGCAGCACGGCGCCAAGGCGCCCCGAGAAGTGTATGGCAGCCAGCAGGGCAACGACCCAGGCGGCCAATGAGACAACGACGCGCACGAAACCACGCACGAACGCGAGCAGGGCCGACACGCCAATGACGCCGATGACGGCGAAGTCGAAGCCGGTCACCGCGCGCTGACGATGGCGCTACCGTAACCGGCCGCCTTGACCTGTGCGAGCGCCGCGTCGGCAGCCTCGTGTGAACTGAATGGACCAATGCGCACGCGCTGCACGCGAGGATCGCCGCCGGACGCTTCGGTGTATGCGGCAAAGCCTCCCGTCTTGAGCTTGGCCGCAAGATCTCCTGCAGCTTGCACGTCGGTAAACGCGCCCACCTGCACCACAAACCCTGCACCGGAAGTGCTTCCTGCGTCGGACGAGGGCGCAGCCACGATCGGAGCCGGTTTCGGTGGCGCAGCCACTTGGCCCGCTGCGCTTCCCTTGGACGGCGAAGAAGCGTCGATCGGTCCCGCCGATGATGGCGACGACACGCTGCGCTCGGACGCGCTGCGCTCGAGCGGGCGCCGCGGCGCATCGCCCGTGACATTCGAAGCACCCACGCCCGTTGCCGACGTCTTTGCGGGTGATGCAGGTGCGAGTTTTTCCGGCGGCGTTTCAGGTGACAGCGGATTGATGAACTTGCCGCTGTCGATCGGCGGAATCTTGATCGCCACGTCGTCGCCAAACGGCTTAGGATCGCTCTCGAGGAGCATAGGCAGAACCACTGCTGCGGCAAGAGCAAGGACGATTGCGCCGACGAGACGACGGCGCGCGCGGCGCTTGAGCTCATCGACCGCAGGTTCGGGTGGTTCCGCGCGCGTAACCATAGGGAGCAAGATCAGGAGGAACGAGCCAGCGGTGACGCGAGCGCGCCTGCGACGGTGAGGAACGAGCCGAAAACAACAATTCTATCAGTTTCCCGGACCTCGCCGCGCGCGGCTTCATAGGCGAAAGCGGGGTCGTCGTATTCGCGAATCGCAAAGCTTGCGACGCCGGCGACTTCGAGACGGTTTCGCAACAGCGAAGCGTTGGCGCCGCGCGGCGGCGGCAGTGTCGCCAATCTCCAATGGTCGATGCGCCCCTTCATCGCCGCGATGACTGCGTCAATGTCCTTGTCGCCCATGATCCCGAATACCGCCCATGTTTCGGGCTGGAATCCCATGGCGCCAAGATTATCGGCGAGCACTCTAGCCGCCTGTGGGTTATGCGCCACGTCGAGCACTTGTATGGGGCGTCCCGGCAATACCTGAAAGCGCCCGGGCAATTCTACCGAAACCAGCGCGTCGCGCACCGCGCCCATCGATACGGGCAGACGATCGCGCACCCCATCGAGCGCGGCGAGCGCAGTGGCGGCATTGGCGAGCTGATGGGCTCCGCGCAGCGCAGGATGCGGCAAACCGTGTCGGGTGCCGCCCGGTCCGCGATAACTCCACTGTCCTGTCTGTGTCACGAAATCGAAGTCCACGCCCAGGCGCAGCAATTTCGCGCCGATCGACGCCGCATGCTCGATCAACATCTGCGGAGGATCGCGATCGGCGCATATCGCGATGTGCCCGGCGCGAAAGATTCCTGCTTTCTCGCGACCGATGTCTTCGCGCGACGCGCCAAGATAGTCGACGTGATCGATTGCAACGGTGGTCACGGCGGCCACATCGGGATCGATGATATTGACGGCGTCGAGGCGTCCGCCGAGTCCGACTTCCAGCACCAACGCGTCGATTCGATTGCGTGCAAACAGCCACAGCGCTGCCAGCGTTCCGAATTCGAAATAGGTGAGCGCGACATCGTGCCGCACCGCTTCGACCGCGGCGAAAGCCGCGCACAATGTATCGTCGCTGGCTTCCGCACCCGCGATGCGCACGCGCTCGTTGTAACGCGTGAGATGGGGCGAAGTGTACAAGCCGACACGATAGCCTGCCGCCGAGAGCATGCGTTCGGTGATCGCGCAGGTCGAGCCCTTGCCGTTGGTACCCGCTACGGTGATGACGGGACATCGAAAGCCGATTGACATCCTCTCGAAAACGGCAAGCACACGATCGAGACCGAGCGCGATCGTCTTGGGGTGCAGCGTCTCGAGGTACGCGAGCCACGCTGATAGAGTCTGTGGCATGGTGGAAACGCGTCTGCGTTGCGTTGCTGGGCAGAAATCGGTGCCCAGGCGCGCAGCGAATCGTGTCAGGCCGCCGGCAGCGACTGGCGTTGCAGCATGCTCAGCAGTCTCGGCAGTTCGTCGCGCAATTGCCGGCGATCGACGATCATGTCGATCGCGCCTTTCTCCAGCAGGAACTCGGCGCGCTGGAAGCCCTCCGGCAGCTTTTCGCGCACGGTCTGCTCGATCACGCGCGGTCCGGCAAAGCCAATCAGCGCACCCGGTTCCGCGATGACGATGTCGCCGATCATCGCGAAGCTCGCCGATACGCCGCCCATGGTCGGATCGGTGAGTATCGACACGAACGGCAGCCGCGCCTTGGAGAGCTCCTGCAGCACCGCCGTGGTCTTGGCCATCTGCCAAAGCGAATTGACGCCTTCCTGCATTCGCGCTCCACCGGTGGAGGTGATGCACGTGAAAGGCACGCGGTTCTCGTAGGCCACGCGCACGCCACGCACGAAGCGCTCGCCCACCACCGATCCCATGGAGCCACCCATGAAATCGAACTCGAAAGCCGCGATCACCAATGGCACCGACTTGATGCTGCCCTGCATCACGACCAGCGCATCGGTCTCTCCTGTTTCCTCCAATGCAACTGCGAGCCTCTCCGGATACTTCCGGGTGTCCTTGAATTTGAGCGAGTCGACGGGCAGCACTGCCGAGCCGATTTCGTAGCGCGCTTCCGGGTCGAGCAGCTGATCGATACGCTCGCGCGCCGAAACGCGGCCATGGTGATTGCACTTCGGGCAGACGTTGAGGTTTTTTTCCAGGTCGGTGCGATAGAGCACCGCCTCGCAGGACGGACACTTGACCCACAGGCCTTCGGGGATCGCCTTTTTCGCAACGCCAGGTGTCGCCTTGATGCGCGGCGGCAGGAGTTTTTGCAACCAGCTCATCGATTCCCCGAGCCTCGTTCTACGCGGCTTGTTTCACGACCGTGTCGACAGCGCTGCGTATCGTGCCCAGCCACGCAGCGGCGCGAGCGGCCGCCGTCTCGGCGGGGCCGCTTTCAATCTCCTGGATGAGGCGGCTGCCGATGACGACCGCGTCGGCGTGAGCCGCGATCGCCTGCGCACTGGTGGCGTCGCGAATTCCGAATCCGACGCCCACCGGTAGCGAGACGTGGCGCCGGATCTCTGCAAGGTGCGCAATCACGTCGGCAGTGTCGAGGTGACCTGCACCGGTCACACCCTTGAGCGAAACGTAGTAGACATAGCCGCGCGCCAAGCGTGCGACGTCGACCATCCGCGTCTCGGGTGTCGTTGGGGAGAGCAGAAAGATGGGCGCGATGCCGCGCGCATCCAGCAGTTGAGCAAGGCCGCCGGCTTCCTCGGGCGGATAGTCGACTACGATCACCCCGTCAACCCCGGCGGCACGCGCGCGATCGGCGAATGCTTCGAGGCCCATCGCCTCGATGGGGTTGGCATAACCCATCAGCACGACAGGACACGCAGTGTCGCGCTCACGGAATCGGGCAACCATGTCCAGCACGTCGGCCAGGCTCACGCCTAGCGCCAGCGCGCGTTCCGAGGCACGCTGGACCACCGGACCGTCCGCCATCGGATCGGAAAATGGCACGCCCAGCTCGATCACGTCGGCGCCGGCCTCCGTGAGCGCATGCATGAGCGGCGAGGTTGCCGCGGGCGATGGGTCGCCGGCGGTGATGTAGGGTATAAGAGCCGTGCGGCCGACAGCCCGCAATTTGTCGAATGTGGCGTCGATGCGATTCAACCGGTTCGCCGCTGAGGATCACACTCGGGTCTGCAATAGAACCGGGTGCCGGCGCGCTCCGCGACGGTGTTCATGTCCTTGTCGCCGCGACCGGAAAGGTTGACCAGCAGCAACTTCTCATGCGAGAGACTCGGCGCGAGTTTCGCCGCGTACGCAAGTGCGTGCGCAGCCTCCAGTGCAGGAATGATCCCCTCGATGCGGCAGCAATCGGTGAATGCGGCGAGCGCCTCGTCGTCAGTCACCGTGACGTACTGCGCCCGCCCGCTGTCCTTGAGCCACGCGTGCTCAGGTCCAACGCCGGGATAGTCAAGCCCCGCCGATACCGAATGCGTCTCGATGATCTGTCCGTTCGCATCCTGCAGGAGATAAGTGCGATTGCCGTGCAGCACACCGGGCCTTCCTGCCGTGAGCGAGGCCGCGTGACGGCCGGTGTCGATGCCTTCTCCGGCGGCCTCGACACCGATCAACTTCACGTCTTGATACGCAATATAGGGATGAAAAATCCCCATGGCGTTGGAGCCGCCCCCGACGCAGGCGATGATGGCATCCGGCTGGCGGCCCGCGAGCTCTGGCATCTGCCGCAGGCATTCCTTGCCGATGACCGTCTGAAAGTCACGCACCATCATCGGATAAGGATGCGGCCCCGCGACCGATCCGATGATGTAGAAGGTACTCTCTACGTTGGTCACCCAGTCGCGCATCGCTTCGTTGAGCGCGTCTTTGAGCGTCTTCGAGCCCGACTGCACAGGAACCACTTCGGCGCCGAGCAGCTTCATGCGAAACACGTTCTGCGCCTGGCGGCGGATGTCCTCGGTACCCATGTAGACGACGCACTGCATGCCGAAGCGCGCCGCAACGGTGGCCGCTGCGACACCGTGCTGGCCCGCGCCGGTTTCGGCGATGATTCGCCGTTTGCCAAGCCGTATGGCGAGCAACGCCTGGCCGATGCAATTGTTGATCTTGTGCGCCCCGGTGTGATTCAGATCTTCGCGCTTCAAATAGATCTGCGCACCGCCCAACTTCGCCGACCAGCGCTTGGCGTGATAGATCGGGCTGGGTCTCCCGACGTAGTGCTTGAGCTCACGCTCGAACTCCGCCAGGAAGTCGCGATCCTGGCGATAACGTTCGTAGGCGTCGCGCAATTCATCGAGCGCATGGATCAGCGTTTCCGCGACAAACACCCCGCCGTAATTGCCGAAATGCCCGCGGGCATCGGGAAGATCAGTCAGCTGCATTGCGAACCTCGTGGATGAATGCGGCGATTTTGGCGGCGCTCTTGATGCCTTTCTCCGGCCTGCCGTCGTCGCCGCTAACCTCGACGCCGCTCGACACATCGACCGCCCACGGGCGCACTGCGCGGATGGCGGTCGCAACGTTCTGCGGCGTCAAGCCGCCCGAAAGAATCACTGGTCTTGGCAGATGGCTCGGCACCTGGTTCCAATCGAACGTCGTGCCCGTTCCGCCCGGAAGGCCACCCGGCTGAAATGCATCGAGCAACAGCGCGCGCGCATCGGCATAGCGGGCCGCGTATTGTAGCAAATCGATTCCCGGCCTGACCGGCACCGCTTTAACGTACGGCCGACCAAACGCGGCACAAAAGTGAGCTTGCTCGTCTCCATGAAATTGCAGCAGATCGATGGGGACTTCGGCAAGCGCTGCCCGAACCGCTTCGGGCGCAGGATCAACGAACAGACCAACGACGCTTACGAAAGCGGGCAGCGCGGCGATGATCGAACGTGCACGGCCGAAGTCGACGCAGCGCGGCGTCCCTGACCAGAATACCAAGCCGATGGCGTCGGCGCCGGCGTGCGCGGCCGCGATGCCATCCTCAACGCGGGTGATGCCGCAAATCTTGACGCGGGTGCGCATGTCACGACTGCGGAATGATGACAGGCTGATGAGTCGCGGGAAGGTTCCAGTTCACCGGGTAATCAATGCCGCTCAGATACAACCCTGCGGCGGCGAAGGTAGGCGCTGCGCGGGAGCGGTCGCGGCCTGCAAGCACGTCGCTCACCCAGTGCGGGGGGTGCCGCCCGTTGCCGACGTAAACCAGGGTGCCGATGATGTTGCGTACCATGTGCTGCAAAAAGGCATCCGCGTGCAAATCGAAGCGAATCATACTTCCGTCGCGCGTCACATCGATGCGATCGAGGGTCTTCACCGGCGTCTTCGCCTGACACTCCGCTGCGCGGAAGGATGAGAAGTCGTGCGACCCGAGCAGCGCCAGCGCTGCTTCACGCATCGCTCCGAGGGCAAGAGGCCGATGGTACCAGCCGACGCGCGTTGCCAGCAGCGCCGGCCGCACGGGCCGATCGAGCAGCAAATAAGTGTAGTGGCGTCCCGTAGCGGTGAATCGGGCGTGGAATCTGTCGGCCACGGGGACCGCCCAGCGGACGACCAGCGACGGCGGCAGCAGGGAGTTGACGCCGCGCAACCAGGCCGTTTCGGGCCGGATCGCCTCAGTATCGAAATGCGCGACCTGAACCGTCGCGTGCACGCCGGCATCGGTGCGACCGGCACCGATCACGGCAATGCGCTCTCCCGCGATGGCCGACAACGCCCGCTCGAGCGAATTCTGCACGCCGCTGCCATCCGCCTGCGATTGCCAGCCGTGAAACGGTGTGCCGTCGAATTCGAGCCCAAGCGCGATGCGCATTGAAACTCCCGTTGCGTCGATCGCTTAGCGTAAGCGATGCCAACCGTCCAAAACAAACGGCGGCCCGCGAGCCGCCGTTCTACCCAATGATTGCTCTTACGCCAGCTTGGCAAGCAGCGACTGCGCCTCCGCCCTCTGCGGATCATCGCCCTCGTGCAGGACTTCCTGCAGGATCTCACGGGCGCCTTCGACGTCGCCCATTTCCTGGTAAGCCTTGGCCAAGTCGAGCTTAGTGGCAGCGTCGTGCCATTGACCGTCGAGCACCGACGGGGTCGGATCTTCGAAGGTCGAACGCTGCGGATCGAACGCGAGGTCCAGCTTGTCGAGCTCGACAGCGGCCGCCGGCCGAGCAAGCTGCGGCGCAGGTGCAGTGGGATGGATGGCTCTTCCAACTGGAAATCCAGATCGAATTTGGGTACCGATTCGGGCTCAAAGGAAACCGTATCGCGGACCGGGCTGGGCTTTTCCGCTGCACTCTTGGCAAGCGCCGCGGCGCCTATTGCCGCCGCGCTACCCATTGCCGCTTCCTTCACCGCATCGCTCGCGCTGCGGCTCGACTTGGCGACTTCCTGCTCCGCACCGGCGAGGATGGCTGCCGGTGTCTTGGGCTCGGCGACTCCGGAGGTAGGCGAGAGCGAAATGTCTTCGTCGAGACTGAAGTCCAGTGCTGAGGCGGTGCGCGGCTCCGGCTTGAGCTCCGGCGGTACCGAAAAGACCTGCGTATCGGAGTTTGCGCTCGCTTCGTCGCCGCGCGATGTTTCGGTCGCGACGGTGGAAGCGGCGATGCCGCCAGCGTCCGCAAAAAGCGGATTGCTCGGATCGAGCTGGCGCCCCAGCGCCATTGCCTTTTGCCAGACCTCGCCCTGGCCGCCGGACACCGAATACAACTCGCTCGCGACCGTTTCGAAGGCAGAGGGCTTGTTGTGTTGTGCGTGAATCTCCAGCAGCTTGAGATAGATTTCCTGGCGCTGCGCATCCTTCTTCAGCGCGTCTTTGAGGATCTCTTCCGCCTGGGCGTCGCGACCATAGGCGAGATAGACCTCCGCCTCGGCAATCGGATCGACCTCGTCGGTGTCGATGTTGCCCAGACCTTCGCGGCTGAAATCGCTGGCGAGCGAGTTGTCACCGGTGTTGACGACGCCACCTCCGGTGGAACCGAAGACGGTATTCGTCTTGATGTCGGTGCCGGAGATGATGCTATCCTCGAACTTAGTCGTTTTGCGACGGCGGGCCGCGATAATCCCGGCGATACCGGCGAGCACAACCAGCGCGCCACCCCCGACCGCCCAAGTGGGCGTGTTAACGAACACGTCGTCGAGGAAAGAAGGCTCAGGAGCCTTTTTCGGCACAGTCGCCTTGACCGGAACTGTCGCCGGAGCCGGTTCGGCTTTGGGTGCCGGCGGCTCTGCCTTTGCTTCAGGCGCTTTGCTTTCCGGGACTGGCGGCTCGGCGGCCTTGGTTTCAGGTGCCTTAGTCTCGGCAACCTTCACTTCTGGCCCCTTGACTTCGGCGGCTGCTGAAGGGGCGGCGGCAACCGCTGGAGGCGGCGGCGCCATTGCGGGTGAGGGCTGCGCCACAGCTTGCGTCGGCGCCGGCGCCATCTTGGGCGCTTCAGTGGCCTTGCTCTTCCCTGCTTCAGCGCGTGCCTGCAATTCGGCCATTGTCTGACTGCGCAGTTCGGCAGCCTTTTGCAAATCCTTCACCGTCTTTTCCAGCTCGGCTACGCGAGCGTTCGCTTCCCGCAAGGCCTTGTCTCGAGCGGTGGCATCTTCGGCCTGTCCGGCGCCGGCGCCGGATCCTTTGCCAGACTCTCGCGACAAACGCAGCTGGTCCTTGCCCGCTTGCGCTGCGGCTCCCTGGTCTTCGACCGCGGCGCCGATCTTGCCGCTCGAAGACTGCCGCGACACAGCCGTATCGGTCGATGGCGCAGCCGCCGCTATACGATCCCGATAGGCTCGCCAATCCGCAGCCTGCAGCTTGACGACCTGCGCGGCATCGGACGGGGTTGTCGATGTCACCTGACCCACAGGAGGCACATTGATGATCTGCCCCGTGCGCAGGCGATTCATGTTCTTGCCATCGAATGCGCTTTCATTGTTGCGGAACAGCGCGACCAGCATCTGCTCCAGGCTTACGTTGTCGGGCTTGTAATCCTGGGCAATCTTCGAAAGGGTGTCTCCACGGCGCACGGTGTAGGAATCGCCGCTGCCCGAATCTCCACTCGCCTTTTCCGTCGTCGTCGAAGCAGCACCGCGACGGGTGCTGCGCGAGTCGCGGGATGGCGCCGTCTGGGCAACAATCGGCCGGCTCGGCTCGACCGCCTGCGCCTCTGCAGTTCCGGGAGGATCAAGCAGGAACGTATAGTCGCGCACCACTCGACCGGTCGCCCAGTTGATCTCGATGATCATGTCGAGAAAGGGCTCGTTGACCGCCTGCAGCGTCGTGACTCTCAGATAAGGCGGGCTGTTGGCGGCCTGTTCCAGCGTGACGCGCGCTCGCGCGAGGGCGCTCGGAAATTGCACGTTGTTGTCGCGATAGACCGAGAGGTCGGCGATACGCGCGCGCAACGAATCCAGTTCATCTCTTTGCGCGGCAGTGAGCTCGATTTGAGCAGACAACGGCTGTCCAAGTCCGGAGAGCACCGTTAGCTTGCCCAATCCGAGTGCAAACGTTGGAATGGGCAGCGACAAAGCGCCCGCCAACAGGCCACAAGTGACCAATGGTTTTGCTCGCATGCCGACCTCAGAGGCTGATTAGCTGAGCTAAACTAACATCACGCACCAAGGCCTGCAAGCTAAACCTCGGTATTAGATTGGTTTTCCGACCTGAATCGGAGCCCGGGGCCGGGAGGCGCCCACGATGCCGGCTCGCGCGCGCCCCCATTTCTGGGCCATTTATAGACCACGCCTACCATATATTGTGGATCGTCTGGTCTGCGCCCGGCCTGAAGCGGCTGTTGCAACGGTGTTTGGCGCGCAAGCCGCAATCCCTTCGCCGGCCAGCCCTGAAGCATAAAACCGGTCAAAAGACGCCGCTTGCACGGTCAGTCGAGCAGGCTCCGTCATAAGACGCTTAATGCGCCTTAGGCCGCCAGCAGGATGCGCAGCATGCGCCGCAATGGTTCGGCGGCTCCCCACAGCAACTGGTCGCCGACCGTGAAAGCGCCGAGATACGCACCGCCCATCGATAACTTGCGCAATCGGCCGATCGGAATTTCCATCTTGCCCGTCACCGCCGCAGGCGTGAGCTCGCTCATGCTCGCTTCGCGGTTGTTTGGAACGACGCGCACCCATTCGTTGGCACGCGCGATGATCGATTCGATCTCAGCGAGCGATACATCACGCCTCAGTTTGATCGTTAAGGCCTGACTGTGGCAACGCATTGCGCCGATGCGCACGCAAATGGATTCGACCGGGATCGGATTGCCCTCCCGCCCCAGGATCTTGTTTGTCTCGGCGCCACCCTTCCACTCTTCCTTGCTGACACCGTTACCCATGTCTTCCGCGACCCACGGAATCAGGCTGCCGGCGAGGGGAACGCCGGAGTGCTCGGTGGGAAAGCGATCGTCGCGCAGGATGCCGGCGACTTCGCGGTCGATGTCGAGTATCGAGGACGCTGGATCGTCGAGCAGCTCCTTGGCCGCGAGGTGAGCCTCGCCCATCTGCTGCAGCAGCTCGCGCATGTTCTGCGCACCCCCTCCCGAGGCCGATTGGTACGTCATGCACGTCATCCACTCCACGAAATCGCGCTGAAGCAGTCCCGCCACTGCCATCAGCATGAGCGAAACGGTGCAGTTGCCGCCGATGTAGTTCTTCACGCCGCGCTTGAGCGCCTCATCGATCAGCGTCCGATTCACCGGATCGAGAATGATGACGGCATCTTCGGCCATGCGCAGCGTCGATGCGGCGTCGACGAAATAGCCGCCCCAGCCTCGGGCGCGAATTTTAGGATACATCGGCTTCGTCCATTCGCCGCCCTGACAGCTAACGATCACATCGAGTTCGTCGAAAGCGCTCGGATCGCCGGCGTCACGCAGCCGCGAGGTCGCCTCGCCGATGGCCGGTCCTTTAGCGCCAACGCTGGATGTCGAGAAGAACACCGGCTCGATCAGGTCGAAATCCTTCTCCTCTCGCATGCGCTGCATCAGCACCGATCCGACCATTCCTCGCCAACCTACGAAGCCAACGCGCATCATTTCTGATTCCCCGGTTCTGCCAATGTTTTTAGCGACTGCTCCGATTCGACAGCGCGCCTATTGCTCGCCTTTGCCGTCGGGAAACGCGGGATGCAGTCGCGCCATCATATAGGCGTCGACGTACTCTCCGTCGCGAAACGCATAGGCCCGACAGGTTCCCTCGATACTGAAACCGAACTTGCGGTACAGCGCCATCGCTGCCAGGTTGTCGGTGTATACGGAGAGCTCGAGCCGCTGCAGGTTGAGCCAGCGATCGGCCAATTCGATGGCCGCGGTCATGAGCGCGGTTCCCACGCCGCGCCCCTGTCGATCGTCGCGCACTGCCATGCCGATATTGCCTGTGTGACGCCGTCGCGGAACCTTCGAAGCAACGTGAAGTGCGAGGTTGGCGACGACCTCGCCGGCAATCGTCGCCACGAGCAGGTGATCTTCAGGCGGAAATTCGCTCAGCCTCTTGCGCCACATTTCAACCGAGGCGTAGGGAATCTGCAGCGTACCGCCGATCGCTTTGGGTCCGCAGAAAGTCGAATGAATCGCCTCTGCGTCGCTGGGTTCGGCGCGACGGACGACAATCGGATGTCCGGACATGATCATGGGTAACTTGAAAGCGCGCTCACCACGGCGTCGCCCATTTGCCGCGTGCCGATGCTGGGCCCACCGGCAAGAGCGATGTCCGCGGTGCGAAGCCCCGCGCCCAACACCTTGCGCACCGCACCCTCGATGCGAGCACCGAGATCCGGGCGTCCAAAGGTATAACGGAACATCATTGCAAGAGAGAGTATCGTCGCCAGTGGATTGGCCTTGTTCTGCCCGGCGATGTCCGGAGCTGATCCGTGGATCGGCTCGTAGAGCCCCTTGTTATTCGCGTCGAGTGACGCCGACGGCAGCATCCCGATCGATCCTGCGAGCATCGATGCCTCGTCGGAGAGAATGTCACCGAAAAGATTCCCCGTCACGATCACGTCGAACTGCCGCGGATTGCGCACCAGCTGCATGGCCGCGTTGTCGACGTACATGTGCGAGAGCTCAACGTCGGGATAGCCCTTGGCTGCCGCCGTCACTTCTTCTCGCCACAGAATCGAGGTGTCGAGCACGTTGGCCTTGTCCACTGAGCACAGTCTGCGGTCTCGCTTGCGGGCAATCTCGAAGCCGATGCGCGCGATCCGGCGTATTTCGGATGCGCTGTAGAGCATGGTATCGAAGCCCTCTGCCTCGCCCGCCGCGTTGCTTCGACGTCCGCGCGGCTGTCCGAAATAGATGTCGCCCGTCAGCTCGCGCACAATCATCAGGTCGAGACCCGCGACGACCTCCGCCTTGAGCGTCGAGGCGTCGGAGAGCTCCGGATAGAGAAGCGCGGGGCGGAGATTTGCGAACAGTCCCAGCGCCTTGCGTATCGCGAGGATTCCCCGCTCGGGTCGCAGCTCTCTGGGCAAGGCGTCGTAACGGGGCCCGCCAACCGCACCGAGGAGAACCGCGTCGGCTTGGCGAGCGAGACCGAGCGTCGCTTCGGGAAGCGGCTGACCGGCCACGTCGTATCCCGCTCCACCGATGGCAGCGACTTCGGTCTCGATGGAGATTCCATTGCCGCGCAGGCGCTCCAACACCTTGAGAGCTTCGGCGACGATCTCCGGGCCGATGCCGTCTCCCGGGAGGACCGCACTCTTCATCGGAAAACGAGCTCTGGGCGCAGCGGGAGCCCAGAGCATCGGCCGGAATGGAAACTGTTGCTCGGGTAGCTCTGTGTCCTCTGCGCTGAGAAATTGCTCAGAAGAGCCACGGTTTCTCGGCCTTGTGCTTCGCCTCGAATGCGCGAATCTCATCGGCGTGCGAGAGCGTGAGCCCGATTTCATCCAGCCCATTGAGCAGACATTGCTTGCGAAACGGCTCGATCTCAAAGCCGAACACGATCGCACCGTCGGTCGTTGCCACCGTCTGCTGCTCGAGATCGATGGTGAGTTTGAACCCGGGAAACGCAACCGTCTCGTGGAACAGCCTATCGACCTCGTGCATCGACAGCACGATCGGCAGCAGCCCATTCTTCAGGCAGTTGTTGTAAAAAATATCGGCGTACGATGGAGCGATGATGGCTCGAAATCCATAGTCGAGCAGCGCCCACGGCGCGTGCTCGCGCGAACTGCCGCAGCCAAAATTGCGCCGCGCGAGGAGGATCTGCGCCCCCTTATATCGCCGCTCATTCAGGACAAAATCCGGATTGAGCGGACGAGCCGCGTTGTCCACCCCCGGCTCGCCTCGATCGAGATAGCGCCAGGCGTCGAACAGATTGGGCCCGAAACCGGAGCGGTTGATCGACTTCAAAAATTGCTTCGGGATGATGGCGTCGGTGTCGACGTTGGCGCGATCGAGCGGCGCGACCAGTCCGGTGAGGATGCGAAACGGTTGCATGCGATCAAGACGCCAGTCGACGCACGTCGACGAAATGTCCGGCGATGGCCGCAGCAGCCGCCATCGCGGGACTTACCAGATGTGTTCTTCCGCCCGGGCCCTGGCGTCCCTCGAAATTGCGGTTCGAGGTGGACGCACAACGCTCACCGGGGCCGAGGCGGTCGTCGTTCATCCCCAGGCACATCGAGCAGCCGGGCTGACGCCATTCGAAGCCGGCGGCGGTGAATATCCGGTCGAGGCCTTCGCGTTCAGCCTGCGTCTTGACCAGCCCCGAACCCGGGACAACCAAAGCCAGCTTCACATTGTCCGCCTTGCGG
>VBCY01000002.1 GCA_005882995.1 Betaproteobacteria bacterium | reverse complement strand
AGCCGTTCTTCCGCCTGGATGCGCGAGCTCACATCCTGCACGAAGGAGAGCACCGAGACGATTCGGCCGAGCCCGTCGATCAGGCAGGAGTGATACCACTCGCACCAGATCGTTTCGCCGTCCTTGCGGTAGTTGCGATTGAGGCCCGTTGCCCGCGGCTCCTCTCCGGCCCTCAGCCGGTTGATGAGCTCGACCACGCTCTGCCGATCGGCTTCGTGAGTGAGCTGGCTGCCGGTGAGCGGCATGCCGAGCACTTCTTCGGCGCGCCAGCCGAAAATGTTCTCCGCCTGCGGCGACCAGCGCACCAGGCGGAAGTCAGGATCCCATTCGAGCACTGCGAGCGGCGTGTTGTTGATATGCGAGGAGAGCATCCAGTTGGCGCGTCGAAGCGCCTCCTCGTTGCGCTTCTGATCGTGAACGTCGGTGTGCACCGCATAGATGCCGATCACGCTGCCTTCGGCGTCGCGATTCGGAGCGTAATGGATCGATTCCCACCGCTGCTCGCCATTGGGCTGAACCAGGAGCTGCTCCGTCGAGATGGTCTCGCCCGCGAATACCCGCGTGAGCAGTGGTTGCAGCTGACGCGCACGCGCGTCGCCGATCACTTCGCCGATGCGCCGTCCGGTCACGTCCTTGCGGCTCTCCGAGAGCCACTCTTCGTTGTGGCGGTTCAGGAATCGGAAGCGCGAGTCGCGGTCGATGTAGGCCACGCGTGCCGGCACGTTGTCCATGATGAGGCGCAGCTCGGCTTCGCTCGCACGCAACGCCTCCTGGGCCTGCTTCAGCCCGTGGATGTCGTTCATGAGCACGAATGCGCCGCTCACTTCGCCTGACGCAGACGCGTCCGGAACGACGCGGATGGTCATCCACCTCCGGGCGCCGCCCGCACCCGGGACCAGGCGGTCGAAGGCCGTCGACTCGCCTTCGAGTGCGCGCGCGAGCATCGCCTGGGCGCTCGCGTAAATACCGTGGCCGACGACATCGCGCAACGGCAGGTTGGCAACCTGCTCCGCGGTCAGCCCGAAATACTGCAGGAAAGTGCGATTGACATACTCGCAATGCTCGTCGCGATCGATGTACGCGACTGGTGCCGGAATGCCATCCATGATGGCGCGCAACTGCGATTCGCGCGCCGCCAGGGCGTCCTGCGCCTCCTTCAGATCCGTGATGTCGTGGCCGACGATGTAGTAGCCCTTGATCGTCGCGTCGAAGCGCAGATCCGGCACGATCTTGTTGCGCAGCCAGCGCTCTCGCCCGTTGGCATCGACCGCCTGCCGTTCGTAGATGACGTCCTCGCCACGCGCCGCGCGCTCGATGTACGGCTGCTCGAGCTCGAAGGCTTCGGGGCCGAGCACTTCCTTCACCGACTTGCCGATCACGGCGTCGCGATCGAGACCGATGAGCCGCAGGAAAGCATCGTTGACGAAGCTGTAGTTGCGATCGATGTCGACGTAGACCAGCGGCTCGGGGATGTTGTCGGTGAAGAGGCGCAGCTGCTCCTCGCGCGTCGCCAGCGCCTGCTCGGTGAGCTTCAGATCGTGGATGTCATACTCGGTGCAGTAGAGTCCACGCACCGCGCCGTTGACGTCGAGATCGGGAGCAATGCGACCGTGCATCCACCGACGTTTCCCGGCGGCGCTCACGCCTATACGCTCGTAGTCGACGTTCTCGCCTTCCTGTGCCCGCTTGATGATCGGCCGCAGAAAAGCGTTGACATCATGCGGCATGACTTCGTAAGGCGTCTTGCCGTAGATCTGGTCCTGCGGCCGGCAGACCCAGTTGGCGAAAGCCTGGTTGACGAACGTGTAGTTGAGTTTCCTGTCGAGGTACGCGATGGGTCCGGGGATGTTGTCGGCGAAGAGCCGCATCTGCGCTTCCTGCGACTTGAGCGCCTCGCGGATGCGGGTATCGTCTTCGATGTCGTTGATGACCGCGAAGGCACCGCCGGTCTTGCCCCCTGGCTCGCGATCGGGAAATAGCGTAATGCGCACCCATCGCAGCTCGCCCGAGGCCGGGCGCTCGCGGCGGTCATAGCGCACTGTCGCGCCCGCGAATGCGCGCTCGACGTAGCCCTGCATTTCCGCGAGCGCGTCGGGAGCCAGGAAGTTCTTCAGTGGCTGCCCGAGAATGTCGTCGACCGGAATGCCAATGTAGTTGCCGTAGGGCTTGTTGGCGAAGCGCAGTCTCAAGCTGCGATCGAAATAGCAGATCGGCAGGCCTACGCTGTCGGTGACGATGCGCAAGCGATGCTCGCGCTCGCCGGCTTCCAGCTCCAATCGCTTGATGTTGTCGACGTCGGTATAGGTTGCCAGCACACCTCGAACATCCCCGCGCAGGCTGCGGTCGGGGTAGTAGTCGACGCGTATCCAGAACGCGTTGCGCTTGACCGAAGAGAGCTGACGTTCGAAGCTGACGCGCTCGACTTCGACCACTTCCCGACTCAGCACTTCCGGTCCCGGCTTGCCTGTCCAGTCGAGAAACGCGCGATTGACGAAGCGGTAGCGCTGATCGGAATCGATGTAGCAGATGGGAAGGCCGAGCGCGTTCAGCTTGCGCTGGGAAAGCGCGAGCAGAGCGTCACGGCCCAGCCCCTCGCTCATTGTCGAGAGCGTGGGTTGGTCGAGACGTGTCAGTGGGCGTGGAAGCGCCATCGCAGCCGGTCTTGCCCCTCCCTCCCCGGCAACCGGGCGGCGCCAGCAGTCTAAGGGGCGATCCGGATACTGACAAGCAAGGATCGGGCCTGTGGTGTTCAATGGTGCGAGATGCCGCAATTGGCGAGGCGCTGACTGCACAGTACAATCTGCGGCACAAAAACACCGCCGGCGGCAACTGAGGTCGCGCCGGTTTCTCCGGAGATCTCATGTCGCGCGTCCGCGGCCTCGCGGCCCTTCTGCTGGTCTGCATTCTGCTCATGCCGGCGCCGGTGATG
>VBCY01000628.1 GCA_005882995.1 Betaproteobacteria bacterium | reverse complement strand
CGTGGACGACCGGAGTACCCGGCGGAAGAACGACCCACGGCTGCTTCGACATCGTGAAGATGTGGATGTCCGGGGGCAGCCGATCCGGTTCGTCCAGCGTGCCGACGCGCACGAAGCGCACCTTGTCGCCTGCACCAGCGTAATTGCTCCAGACCGCGATGCGACACGTCGGACAGCGAACGATCTTCTGTCCCTTGCCGCTGTTTGACGGCGTGTGCACGATCTCGGGTGAACCGCTCAGAACAAGGACGCGATCGGCTTCGATCATCGCGTTGAGTGCAAAAGCCGTTCCGGTTTCCCGCTGACACCATCGGCAATGACAGCAGTGAACGAACAGAGGTCGGCTGGTCATGCGATAGCGTACGGCGCGACACGTGCATCCGCCCTCGCAGGAAAAATCTTCCGTGCCGGTCATAGCCGCTCCGTTGAGTCGATTGGGCGGCGACTCTCGGGCGCTAAGCCGCCAGCCAGGTCGCCAGATCGCGCTTGAGCTTCCTCATATCCGCCTCGCGGGTGTACATCATGTGCCCGGCGTCGTAGTAATGATGCGTGACGCGGGTAAGCACCTCCGCCGGAGCGTCGAGCTGGGCGAGCGACCAGTCGGTTGCGCTGAATGGCGTTCCCAGATCGTAATGACCGCTGGCGACGATGACCCGCAGGTGCGGATTGCGCCGCAGCGCGCGCGAGAGATCCGGACTGGTGCAGGCGAAGCCGTTGCCTTTTTGTTCGCCCCGATTCCAGTTCCACTGCTTGTGCGCATCCATGCACAACACTTCATAGCGCGCCTGAGTGTCGACGCCCAGGCACTCGCTCATGTAAGCATGCGCTGCCATCGTGTAAGGCGCGGCGATGGCTTCGATGCCCGGATCGAACTCCCAGTCTCGGGTACGGCTCGCAGCCATGGGACCGGTGACGCGAGCCTCAAGGCGGCCCACGATCAAGCCTCGATCGCGCAGGAGCTCAAAGAAGAAGGTGTGATCGCTGATCCTCAAGTTCTTCTCTTCAATGAGCGCTTCAGCAAGTCCGGTGAGCTGCGCCATGCGCTCGACAATGCGGCGCCGCGTCGCCTTCGCCAGACGCGCCCCGGCGTGCAGCGCAGCCAGATAATCGTCGGCAACGAACGCCTCGGCGGCTTTGCGAGCCGCATCCGGGGACTCAGCCACGTTGCCGGAGAGCTTGCCATGGTACTGCGCGACACACGCGAAGCCAGGCAGAAACAAGGCGTACGGCAGGTCGTTGCGGGGAGCGAAAAGGATGCTCTGCAGATCCATCGCGCATGAAACGAGGATCAATCCCGACAGGGCAACACCGATGTCCTGCAGTTTGTCGGCCAGCGCGGCACCCCGGGTCGTGCCATAGCTTTCACCCGCAAGATAAATGCGCGAGCTCCAGCGGCGATGCCGTCCGAGTCAGGTGCGTATGCATTCCGCCAGCGCCTCCACGTCGCCATCGACGCTCAACATTTTCTTGCGGGCGTCTTCGCTCGCCGTGAGTGAGTATCCGGTGTGCGGAGGATCAATGAACACAAGATCGAAATGCTCGAACCATGAGTCCTGGTTGTCCGTGACCACGTAGGGAGGAGGCGGCATCGTGCAGTCCTCGCGAATCACGACGCGTTTAGGACCCAGCGCGCCGAGATGCAGCCAGATCGATGCCGATCCGGGACCGCCGTTGAAGACGAAGCACACGGGCCGCGTCGTCGGATCCGCGCCGTCGAGAAGGTACGAGGTCGTGAAAACGGCGGCTTCGGGCTCGCCGCGCTTGTCGTCAAGACCACCGGCGCTCACCGGAATGAAATCGGCGACCGCACTGTACTTCATCGCGCGGCCATTCAATGTAATGCTCGCCTCGCTCTTGCACGGGGCGGTGGAAAGCAGCTTGTCGACCTTGTCACGCAAGCGCTTTTTTGCTTCGTCACTCTGGGGAGGTGTTGTGGCTTCGCTCATGATGTGAAGGGGTGGAATCGGGACCCGGGAGTATTTCGGGATTGCGTCGCTTGGTCAACCGCTCGACAGGCAGCACAGAGAACGCCCTTTGGCGTCGTCAACAGGATTATAGGGAGAGACGCGGCGCTCCTGTAGCCCACCGCGTGTGTCGCAGCGGGTGCAGTGGTACGAAGCTTGCAACTGGCGAGGAAATGGCCAAATACGCATCCGGTGTCCGGGTTGACGATCTTAGCCTCGTGGAGATGGCAACCCCGCTCACCGACTCACCTTCGGCGGCAGACATGGCGCCCAGCGTGACCCCTGTCGACCACGCTGTGCCCGCGGCAATGGACCGGTTTCTCGTCGAGGCCACGCAGGAGCTGGAATCGGGTCACGTCGACCAGCCGTTGTGGACACACGCGGTCGTGCAGGCAGGGGGTGACGAAAAGTTGGCCAGACCCGCCTATCTGCGCGCTCGCGCGACCGCGTTGCGCGTGGAAAAACGGAACAAGCGCGCAGTCAGGGTCGCGCGCCACGCCCGCGCCATGTCTGTCGCCAACGGTACCATCGGCGGAAGGCCCGGCAGAGGCGCCGCAGAGAAGTACAGCGTCACGGGGTTGACGCGCAAACAGCTTGCATGGCTCACCGGGATACTATCGTTTCTCGTGGTAGCCGCAGCGCTGATCGCGCTTCGATCCGGGGGTCAAGCGCCGCCACCGGCCAGCGTCAAGGCGCGACCTGCTTCGCAATCCGGGCCCTCGGCAGCGGTGCAGGGAGCAACTCCCGGGGCTGTGAAGCCAGACGATGAAGCTCTGCGCGAGAATTTCCCTGCGCGCATTCAGGCGCTGAAAGAAGCGGGCAACTGGAATGTCGTCGTGCTCTACGCCGCCGAATGGACTCGAAAGCAACCGGGGAATGCCGACGCCTGGAGGGAGCTCAGTGCAGGCTACTTGAAGCTGCATCAATTCAATGATGCATTCGATGCTGCGGGCAAAGGCGTAAGCCTGGCACCGGGTAACGCCGCGCAGTTGCAAAACCTCGGTCAAGTGAACCTCGCCTT
>VBCY01000625.1 GCA_005882995.1 Betaproteobacteria bacterium | reverse complement strand
CCGTAAGGGGTACATCGGGCGAACCGAGAGCGCAGAGCAAGGCGTGGCGCGGTTTTACAGCTTAAATATGGCTGCCGTCCACTCCGCCAGAATTGATCCAGGGGCGAACGCGAGTTCGCCCTTTTTTGCAACAGGGCAACACTACTGTCATGTTCGATCTCGTCCACCGTCGCAAGCGCGTCGTACAGGCCATTCTCGCGCTGATCACTCTTCCCTTCGCCTTTTTCGGCGTCGATTATTATTTTCGAGGCGGCAGCAGTGTCACCGAAGTCGCGCGGGTCGGCGCGGAGCGGATCACTCAGGCCGAGTTCGCCGACAGTCTTCGCGAGCAGCAAGACCGGATGCGCCAGGCCATGGGCAAAAACTACGATCCGGAGATGTTTGAAAATCCGGATGTGCGTTACAGCATAGTCGAGCAGCTCGTGGGTCAGAAGGTCCTCGAAGAGCAAGCGAGAAAAGGTCGTTTCCGCGTCTCCGATGCGCAGCTCGCGCAATTCATCGGCGAGCTGCAGCCGTTCCAGATCGACGGCAAATTCTCCAAGTCGCGCTACGAGCAGCTCCTCGCTGCGCAGAACATGACGCCGCTGGGATTCGAGCAACGCGTACGCAGTGAGCTCACGCTGGCCCCTCTGCAGGAGCCGATCTCCGCAGGCAACATCGTTGCCCGCAGCAACGTGGAACGCTACCTCGATCTACTCGATCAACAACGCGAGGTTTCAGTCGCGCTCATTCCAGCGAGCACTTTCATGAAGGACGTGAAGATCGACGATGCCGCGGTCAAGGCGTTCTACGACTCCAATGCAGCCGCCTTCAACGTCCCGGAACAGCTCAAGATCGAGTACGTTGCGTTGACGCCGGAGGCGATCGCCAGCCGGGTGAGCGTCGACCCTGTGGAAGTGAAGAAGCAGTACGAGGACAACATCAAGCAGTACACCAAAGCCGAGGAACGGCAGGCAAGCCACATCCTGATCGCGGTCAAGCCCGACGCTTCAGAGGCTGACAACGCCGCGGCGAAAGCCAAGGCCGACGCGCTGGCCGCGCAGGCGAGGAAGAATCCTGCGCAGTTCGCAGAGTTGGCCAAGCAGAATTCGCAGGACCCAGGTTCCGCCGCGCAGGGAGGCGATCTCGGCTCTTTCGCGCGCGATGGCTCCATGGTGAAGCCTTTCGAAGACGCTGCATTCACGGCGAAGCAGGGTGACATTGTCGGGCCCGTGCGAAGCGATTTCGGTTGGCACGTGATTCAGGTCACAGGCATCAAGGCGAGGAAGACGCTTTCCTTCGACGAAGCGAAAGCGCAGATCGAACAGGATCTCAAGACGCAGAAGGCGACGCGCAAGTTCGCGGAGACGGCAGAGCAGTTTCAGAATTTGGTGTACGAGCAGGCAGAATCACTGCAGCCGGTCGCCAATGCGCTCAATCTGCAGGTTCAGACTACGCCGCTGATAACGCGCGCGCAGGTGCAAGCGCTTGGGATGGGCAATCCCAAGTTTGCTCAGGCAATATTCAGCCCCGAATCTCTGCAGGCGAAGCGCAATTCCGAGGCCATCGAGGTCGCGCCGAACACATTAATGGCGGCGCGCGTCGTCGAGTACAAGCCTGCGACGCCCCGGCCCTTTGACGAGGTAAAGAGCGAGATCCGGCGGCAGCTCGAGGCAAGGGCGGCCGGTGAGCTTGCGCAGAAGGCAGGCCAGGAAAAGCTTGTGCTTCTCGAAAGTGGCAAGGACGCCGGGCTCAACTTCGCCAAGCCGCTCACGGTTACGCGCAACCAGCAGCCTCAGCAGGGATTGTCTCCGGACGCATTGACGCGCATTTTCCAGGCGAATGCGGAAAAGTTGCCTGCCTATGTCGGCGCAACGGGTCCGGCCGGATTTTCGATCTACAAGGTGATCAAGGTGCTACCGACGCCACCCGCTGACGCGGAGCGGCTCGCCTCTTTCAACAATCGTATAGGAGATCAGGTAGGGCGCGAGATGTTCAATGCTTACCTGGCGGCGCTGAAATCCAAAGCCGACGTGAAGATCAACCAGGCCAACCTCGAGAAAAAGCAGTAACCGCGCGAGAGCCCGGCGAGGGGCCCCGCGCGAAGCGTGGGGATCGACGGGGAATTGCGAGTCGCGGCTGGCGGCCGACACACGACAGCATTTTGCGCGGGGATCGTCCAAGGAGGCGGCCGCGCGAGCCTGCGGCGCGCTAGACTGCTCGCTATGCCCGCTACGGCTGAATTGCGGCCACGCACCCGATGTCACGCATGATCTTCTGATTCTGTGCGATCTCCGTGTCGCGGGCGGCGGCGTCCAGATAGACCCTCTCACCCTTTTCGTTGTATCGGTAGACGTTGGTGTCGGTGCGCAGCGCCTTGAGCCGCCCTTCTGCCTGCTGACATTGCCGCCGCGCCAGATTGATCTCGGCGCGGCTCTTGTCCTCCTTGGCAGCCTCGTCAACCCGCTGCTGTTGCCGCTTCTTGATTTCGGCATCCTTGGTGGCCAGATCGCGAACCGCATTGGGATCGGACGGCGCGATCGAGGTCGAAAGCCGTTCTGCCTTGACGCCGGCGGGCGGAGTGTCGCCGTAGGTGACCCGTCCGTTCTCGTCCACCCACTTGTACATGGTTGCCAGCGCGGGAGACGCGCAAAACGCGCTGAGGCCGAAAGCCAGAACAGCTAACAGCGACCTGCTTCGTTTCATAAGATAGGAGAACCGATAAACGTGATTATGACAAGGTAATGCCATCGCACGGCCAGCGTCAACCTGTGGCTGCCGAGCGGTCGTCCAGGCTCGTTTACCGGGTGCTGACACCCGCGTATAATCCGCTTTTGCGCATAGGAGAAAAGCACCATGCGTGTCGTCCAGAAGGCTCTCACTTTCGACGACGTCCTGCTGCTCCCTGCCCACTCTTCCGTAGTCCCCCGCGATGTCAACCTTCAGTCGCGGCTTACTCCAAGCATTGCATTGAACATCCCGCTGCTGTCTGCGGCGATGGACACCGTCACCGAATCGCGCCTCGCCATTGCCATCGCGCAGGAGGGTGGCATGGGCATCGTGCACAAGAGTATGCCGCCCAAGGCGCAGGCCGCCGAGGTGGCCAAGGTGAAACGTTTCGAGAGTGGCGTCGTGAAAGAGCCGATCACCATTCCGCCTACCATGTCGGTGCGCGAGGTATTGGCGCTGACAAGGCAACATCGCATTTCCGGGCTTCCCGTGGTCGACGGAAAGAAAGTGGTCGGCATCGTCACCAACCGCGACCTTCGTTTCGAGACAAACCTTGACCAGCCCGTCGCCAGGATCATGACGCAGCGCGATCGGCTGGTGACGGTCCGTGAGGGGACCGAGCTGGAGCAGGCCAAGGAGCTCATGCATCGGCATCGGCTCGAGCGGGTCCTGGTCGTGAACGGCGATTTCGAGTTGAAGGGCCTGATCACTGTAAAGGACATTTTGAAATCCACGGAGCACCCGTTTGCGTGCAAGGATGAGCTCGGACGATTGCGCGTCGGCGCGGCCGTGGGCACCGGCGGCGACACCGAGGAGCGAGTGGAAGCGCTGGTGGGCGCCGGCGTCGATGTCGTGGTGGTCGATACTTCCCATGGGCATTCGCAGGGCGTGCTCGAGCGCGTGCGCTGGATCAAGCGGCGCTTTCCCAAGTTGCAGGTCATCGGGGGCAACGTGGCGACGGCCACCGGCGCCCGTGCGCTGGCCGATTACGGTGCCGATGGGATCAAGGTCGGCATCGGTCCGGGATCGATTTGCACCACGCGTGTCGTTGCCGGAGTGGGCGTGCCGCAAATATCCGCGATACTCAATGCGCTGGAAGGAGTCTCCGGTCTCGACCTTCCTTTGATCGCCGACGGCGGCATTCGCTACTCCGGCGACATCGCCAAGGCGATCGCCGCCGGGGCATCTTCAGTGATGCTCGGTAGCCTTTTTGCGGGGACCGAGGAATCGCCCGGCGAGACGGAACTCTATCAGGGACGCTCGTACAAGATCTACCGTGGAATGGGATCGCTGGGCGCCATGCAGCAAGGCTCCGCCGACCGCTATTTTCAGGATACCGAGGGCGAGGGCGAGTCGGAAAAACTGGTGCCCGAAGGCATCGAGGGACGCGTTCCATACAAGGGGTCGCTATCGGCCGTGATACAGCAACTCACGGGGGGAATGCGCGCCGCCATGGGTTACTGCGGTTGCCCGACCATCGACGCGTTGCGCACGCGCGCCGAATTCGTCGAAATCACCAGCGCGGGGATGCGCGAATCGCACGTTCACGACGTGCAGATCACCAAGGAAGCCCCCAATTATCGCGTCGAATGAGAACAATCTGGATACGACATTGACGCGGTTCGCCACGGGGAGAAGGAGTGGCTGAAACGAGGAGCGGTGGCCGGCGCCAGCCGGCGATGCCATTTATCCTGGTCATCGTGTTCATCGATGTTCTCGGCATCGGCATCGCGCTGCCGGTGCTGCCGATGTTGGTCGGCGAATACACTCCAAGCCGGGAGCTGCAGGCGTACTGGTACGGTGCGCTGGTGGTGAGCTACGGCCTCATGCAGTTTTTCTGCGCGCCGCTGCTGGGCGCACTCTCCGATCGCTTCGGGCGCCGACCGCTGCTCCTGTGGTCGCTGCTCGGGCTGGGCTTGCACTTCCTGTTGCTGGGGCTCGCGCCTTCTCTGCCATTGATGCTGCTGGCACGCATCATCGGCGGCACCGCCGGAGCGAGCTTCAGCGTCGCCAATGCTTATGCCTCCGATGTCACTCCGCCCGAGCGGCGGGCCAAGAGCTTCGGCCTGATCGGAGCGGCTTTTGGTATGGGCTTCATTTTTGGCCCTATGGCGGGCGGTCTGCTGGGCGCTATCGACCTCCACCTGCCTTTCTACGCCGCGGCGGCTCTGTCACTGATCAATGCCGCCTACGGATTCTTGGTCGTCCCCGAATCGCTGCCGGTCGAGCGACGCGCTGCCTTCTCCATACGTAGAGCAAACCCGTTTGCCGCCCTTTTGACGCTGTCTCGCCATCGCGAGATCGGCAATCTGGTCATCGTCTTCGCGTTGGTCGTCATGGCGCAGCTCATGCTGCAGACCACGTGGGTGCTATACACTAACTTCCGCTTTAACTGGGGCCCGCGCGAGAACGGGTTCGCCCTGTTTTGCGTCGGTCTTGTCGCCACAGTCACTCAGGGTGCGCTCCTCGGTCCGCTGCTGCGTCGCTTCGGCGACGTGAGGATGGCGCTCACCGGGATCGCGGTCGGGACCCTCGCTTACGTCCTGTACGGCGTCGCGCAACAGGGCTGGATCATGTACGCGGTCATCGTCGGCAACTTTATTTCGTTTGCTGCCGGACCGGCGCTTCAGGGCATTGTCTCCAATGCAGTTCACCCCAACGAGCAGGGAGTCACGATGGGTGCACTGAACTCGATCAATAGCATCATGTTCGTTGTCGCACCCGCGATCGGCACGCCGCTTCTTGCCCAGGTGAGCCACCTCCCGCCATCCGATTGGCGCGTCGGTGTGACCTTCTTCCTGAGCGCGCTTCTGCAGGCTGCAGCCTTTGTGCTGGCACGCAAGCATTTTGCCCTGCGCGCAGCAGTGCGGACCGCATGAGCGCCGCCGGGCCGCCCCAAGGCGCACACCCATGAGCCACGCCAAGATTCTGATTCTCGATTTTGGCGCCCAGTACACGCAGCTGATCGCTCGCAGGGTGCGCGAGCTCAAGGTTTACTGCGAAATTCATCCTTTCGACGTGTCCGATGCGTTCGTCCGTGATTTCGCGCCGGCGGGAATCATTCTTTCGGGAGGCCCGGAAAGCGTGACCGAGGGAGACACGCCGCGTGCACCCGGCGCGGTGTGGTCGGCCGGCGTTCCAGTTCTAGGTATCTGCTATGGCATGCAAACCATGGCAGCTCAGCTGGGCGGCGCGGTCGAAGGCGGACGCGTCCGTGAGTTCGGCTACGCGGAAGTACGCGCGCGAGGCCATGGCCGACTGCTCTCCGGCATCCAGGATCGTGTCACGACGGAGGGACACGGCTTGCTCGACGTCTGGATGAGCCACGGAGACAAGGTGACGGCGCTGCCGCCGGGCTTTGCTGTCATGGCGAGCAACAACGCGACACCTTTCGCAGCGATGATGGACGAGGACCGGAGACTGTACGGGGTGCAGTTCCATCCCGAAGTGACGCACACCACACAAGGAAGGGCCATCCTCGAGCGTTTCGTGCGCGACATCTGCGGTTGCGCGGGCGACTGGACGATGCCGGCGTACGTCGACGAAGCGGTCTCGAAGATCAAGGCACAGGTCGGGAACGACGAAGTGATCCTGGGACTTTCCGGCGGAGTCGATTCATCGGTCGCGGCGGCGCTCATCCATCGCGCGATCGGCAATCAGCTCACTTGCATTTTTGTCGACACCGGT
>VBCY01000143.1 GCA_005882995.1 Betaproteobacteria bacterium | reverse complement strand
ACGCAGCGTCACTCGAGCAACGTCGGTCGCGGTCACCTCCGACGCGGCATGTGCTTCAAGCGTCGCCGGATCGAATCTGTGATGAACCGACTGCACGCGTACGCCAAGCGTTCGCGTAGCAAGATTGAGCGTCAGTTCGCGACCGGAGACGAGCGGCGTTGGCGAAAGCCAGAAAACGTCGGCATCGAATACTGCAGTCAGCTTCGGCGGATGGTCGAGATGGCTGGCGATGTCGCCGCGCTCGACGATGATCGGGCGATCGAGCACGATGCTGGCGTTATCACCGGCATGGACGCGTGATGCGGGCGGCTCGGGCCAGTTCAGCAGCTCCGCAACCTTGGCGGAGCGCCCGGAGGGAGAGAAGATGAGCGAGTCGCCGACGTGGAGCTCGCCGGATTCGACGCGGCCCGCGATCACGCGACGTTCGTCGCTGCGATAGATGTCCTGAACGGGAATGCGCAGCGTCAGCTCGCGCTGGGGCGCGGGAGACAGCGCTTCGAGAGCGGCAAGAACGGTCCCGCCCTCGTACCAGCGAAGTTCCGAACTCTTGGTGCAGACATTTGCGCCCTCGCGAGCGGACACCGGTACGATCATCTTCGCTTGGAGACCTATCTTATCGAGCGCTGCTCGAACCTCACGCTCACGGCGCCTGAACACGTCCTGTGCGTAGTCGACCAGGTCCATCTTGTTGATCGCCACGGCGATGTCGCGTACTCCGAGCAATTTGAGCAGGCGCGCATGGCGTAGAGTCTGCTCCTCATTTCCCGTCCGCACATCGAGCACCAGGAGCGCCGCCGTCGCGGCCGACGCTCCGCTGACCATGTTGCGAAGCAACTCCTTGTGGCCGGGAGCGTCGATCACCACGATTTCGCGCCGCGGGGTCCTCAAGCGCACGCGGGTGGTGTCGAGAGTGATCGCCTGATCGCGCTCAGCCTGCAAGCTATCCAGCGCGAAGGACCATTCCAATGGAACGCCGCGCTTCGCCGAGAGCGCGGCGAGCTCTTTCTCTTTACCGGGAGGCAATTGCCCGAGTTCGTACAGCAAGCGACCCAGGAGCGTCGACTTGCCGTGATCCACATGGCCTGCCATGACCAGCGTGGTCAGAGCTTGTTGCGGCGTCACATGTAGCCGGTGCTGCGCAGCCGCTCGAACGCGTCCTCGCGCTCGTGATCCATGGTGCGGCCTGCTCGCTCGATCTCGTGGGTATGTTGAAGCTCGTTGATGATCTCGGCGATGGATCTGGCGTTCGACGCGATGGAACGCGTGACGTCGAATTCGCCTAGCGATCGGAATCGCCGGCCGTCACGCGCGAAGTACAACTCGCACACGGGAATCGCTTCGCGCTCGATGTAACGCCACACGTCGAGTTCCGTCCATGAGAGCAGTGGATGGACCCGTACGTGCACATCCGCTGCAAAGTCGGTCTGGTACTGGTTCCATAGCTCAGCGGGTTGATTCCGAAAATCCCAGCTTCCGTCGGCGCGGCGAGGACTGAAGACCCGTTCTTTGCCTCGCACTGGCTGTTCGTCGCGCCGGATGCCAAGCAGAACTCCGCGCAATCCTCGCTCGGCGATGATTCGCTTGAGGCCCAGAGTCTTGCGTCCTGCGGCTCGTGCAGCGGGTGGCAGCGTGGGATCTGTCTCATCGATCGATGGACAGGGAACATTGATGTAATCAAGATTCCACTCTCGAGCCAGTCGATCGCGAAGCGCATAGACCTCGGGAAACTCATTGCCCGTGTCGAGAAGCATCACGGGGAAAGGGACCCGCCCCAGAAATGCCTTGCGCACCAGCCAAGCCAGCGTATTGGAATCCTTCCCCACTGACCACAGAAGGCCCAGCGGCTTCAACCGCGCGTACGCTTCGCGGATGATATAAATCGACTCCTGCTCGAGGGCACGCAAGCGCTAGTCCTCGTACACGACCCGTCCCCGGACCAGCGTGTATTTCACTTTGCCGGCGAGCTCCAGTCCGAGGAACGGCGTGTTCTTGCCCTGGCTCCTGAGGGAGCTGCGCTCCACCGTCCACCACGCTTCGGGATCGAAGATGCACACGTCGGCGGGCGCGTTCACCGCCAGGTGTCCCGCATCGATCCCGATAACGCGCGCAGGATCGGCAGTGATTCTCGACAGCGCTGTGGCCAGTGGAAGCTTCGCCTCGCGCGCCCACTTGATCGTCAGCGGAAGCAGAAGCTCGAGCCCGGTCGCGCCTGCTTCACTCTCGGCGAACGGCAAT
>VBCY01000142.1:13223-16452 GCA_005882995.1 Betaproteobacteria bacterium | reverse complement strand
CTTCGTCAACAATAATGGGTCGCTTGGCGATTTGCGTCGGGACGAGGATGACTACGTGAGCGACAGCGACGCCTACATCCAGGGCGAATGGCGGTTGCAACCGATCTCGCTTTTCGCAGGCGTGCGCTATAGCGATGTGCGCTTCCAATCGGTCGATCACTACATCAACGCCAGCAACCCTGACGACAGCGGCAATGTCAGTTACAGCCATCCAAGCCCGGTGGCAGGCGCCGTCTGGCACGCCATGCCGGATCTGAACGTCTATGCCAACTGGGGCGTGGGCTTCGAGACGCCTACTTTTACGGAGCTCGCCTATCGGCCGATAGGAACGGGGCTCAACCTCGCGCTGCAGCCGGCCGTGAGCCAATCAGCCGAGGTCGGCGTCAAAGCACTGATCATGGAGCGGCAACGACTCAACGCCTCGTTGTTCTACGTCAGCACTTCCGATGAAATCGTCATTGACACCGCGACTGGCGGTAGAACCACCTACCGGAACGCGAGCAAGACGCACCGACGCGGGGCCGAGCTGGAGTGGGGAGGGGAGTTGGGCAACGGCTTTACTGCTTCCGCCTCGTACACCTACCTGTTGGCGCAGTTCGCAACCGCGACGACAACCGGAACACCGCCGCAGCTCATCCCGGCGGGTGCACGCTTGCCCGGCGTGCCCGGCTCGAGCGCCTATGTCGAGCTCACTTGGGCGCGTCCCGACTGGTATGGATTCTCCGCGGCGATCGACGCGCAATACGCGAACAAGGTCTACGTCAATGACCGGAACACCGACTATGCGCCTGCCTACGTGGTCGCAAACATTCGCGCCGGTTTTCAGCAGGAACGCGGAGCCTGGACCTTCACCGAGTTTGCGAGACTCAACAACTTCACGGCCAAGAACTATTCCGGCACCGTGATCGTGGGTGACACTAACGGACGCTATTTCGAACCCTCTGCGGAGAGAAATTTCCTGATCGGATTCACCGTCAATGTACGCTTCTGAGTCAGCGAGCCGCTACACGATCACCGCCATCGTGTTGCACTGGATCGTGGCGTTGATTTTGGTCGTGCAGATTCCGCTGGGTTGGTGGATGCAGGAAATCGCCAAGGAGCCCATCGGGCCACGGGCCGATGCTTTCAACCTGCACAAGTCGATCGGCCTCACGGTGCTGCTGCTGATGGTCGTGCGCCTGGCCTGGCGAAGCACACACCGTCCTCCTCCGTTGCCGCCGATGCCTTCGTGGCAAGCGATGGCGGCAAGAAGCAACCACTGGCTACTGTACCTGCTGCTTTTCGTGCAGCCACTGACCGGCTATCTGGGATCGGCGGTCAGCGGCTACCCGGTGCGTTATTTCGGACTGGTCATCCCAAGCTGGGGAGTGAAAAGCGTCCCACTCAAGGATTTCTTGAGCGTCGCGCATCTTGCTACGAGCTGGGTGCTGGTCGCCGCGATCGCGCTGCATGTGGCGGCCGCGCTCAAGCACCATTATGCAGACCATGATCGGCTGCTTTGGCGCATGGCGCGACGCCGCGGCGAGCCTGCTTCGGCCCGCGGCGAAAGCGATCCAATAGATAAAGGCAGTCCTAACCCCCGCCGGGGTTCTCCAGCAGCCTGACGGTCTCGAGGTGATTGCCTTCGCGAGCGATGTCGAGCGCGGTCTTGCCTCGATCGTCCTTGAAATCCGCCTTCGCTCCCGCGGCCAGCAACATCTTCACGGTCGCCGTCTTTCCGTAGCCGCAGCCCACATGAGCGCGGTCAGGTCGTGCGCGTAGATAGCGTTGGCGTCGACGCCCGTCTGCAGAAGCAACACCACGACTTCGGTATTGCCCTGGCCGGCAGCGTAAGTCATCGCGTTTTTCTTCAGCTGATCGACAGCACTGACGTCGGCGCCCTTCGCAAGCAGGGCCCGCGCGACTTCGACATAGCCGCCGTGAGCCGCAGCCATAAGGGGCGTGACACCGTTGACCGCAGCCAGGTTAACATCGGTACCGGCATCGATCATCTGCAGCGCCATGCCGGGCCGATCGCTCTTCAACGCGATCACCAGGACTGTCTCGCCCACGCGGTTGCGCGCGTTCACCGCTGCGCCCTCCGCGATCGCGCGTTTGACACCCGCCTCGTCGCCGGCGCGGGCGTACGCGAGAAGGCGGGCATTGAGCGATACCTCTTGCGCCAATGCTGGGGGCAAAAAACTCAAGGCAAGCATCGCAACGCAAAAGTACTTTCGCAGCATGAAGCATCCTTCGATTGGAGATGCGGAAAAAACTTGGCGCGACCCGGCCCGAAATTGCATTTCCTTTGCGGTTGGACTATAACCTATACCCGGAGTGAGGGATTGGGATCGGTCGATCCCGTCGATTAAGCAAAAAAAGCCAATTCGAGAGGAGAATTCCATGGCAGCTCATATCCGCAAGGCGCTGGTCGTCGCCACTGCATGCACACTTGGAGTCGGTGTTGCGGCGCCTGCCGCCGCCCAAGAGGTTGCAGGCAGCGCGACCGTCATGGCATCGCCGATGTCGTCGAACTTGATCCCCGTATCGCAGGCGATGCTCGACGGAGCGGCGGCCGACGCCAAGAACTGGTTGCATTCCAACGGCAGCTATGACAACGCGCGTTTTTACGCCGGAAATCAGATCAACACAAGCAACGTCGCGAAGTTGAAGCCGGCGTTCGTCTTTCAGACGGCGGTTCTGGAATCCATGGAAACCGCACCGATCGTCGTCAATGGCGTGATGTTCCTCACCACCTCGTTCAATCATGTCTACGCGATCGACGCGGCGACCGGTCAGGAATTCTGGCATTACAAGCACAAGCTGGGGCCGATCGTCACGGTCTGCTGCGGCAACAATAATCGCGGCGTGGCAATCTCCGAAGGCAAGCTGTTCATGGGCACGATCGACGCGAAACTGGTCGCGCTCGACGCCAAGACCGGCAAGCTGCTCTGGGAGACTCAGATCGCTGATCCCGACAAGGGATACTCGGAAACCATGGTGCCTGCCTACGTCGATGGCAAGGTGATCATCGGCACCAACGGTGGCGAATACGGAGTGCGAGGCTTCGTCAAGGCATTCGATGCTAACGACGGCAAGCTGCTATGGACTTTCAACACGCTTCCGGAGCAGGGTCACGAGGGAGTCTGGAACCCGAACGACGCAACCGGCCGTGATATGCACCGCGATATCGCCGCCGAGAAGGCAGCTTTTGCCAAGGATAGCTCGTTCTATCAACGCCTCGGCGGCG
>VBCY01000142.1:0-13217 GCA_005882995.1 Betaproteobacteria bacterium | reverse complement strand
GATAACCTATACACCAACTCGATGCTCGCGATCGACCTGGACAAGGGCACCTACAAGTGGCACTTCCAGTACATCGCGCATGATGTCTGGGACCTCGATGCGGTCAGCCCGGCCATCCTGACGCAAGCCAAGGACAAGGACGGCAAGATGGTCGACGTCGTCATCCACGCGGGCAAGACGGGCCACGTCTACGTGCACGAGCGCAATACCGGCAAGCTGATCCGTTTTTCAGAGGCAATGATTCCCCAGGAAAACATGTGGGTCCTTCCCACCAAGCAGGGCGCGCGCATGCTTCCCGGTGCCAATGGCGGGGTGGAATGGTCGCCGATGGCGATCAATTCCAAGCTGCGTCTCGCGTACGCGGCTAATCTGCATCAGCCGATGACCTACCGTTACGAGGAAGTGCAGTACCCGGGCGGCAAGCTTTGGCTCGGAGGATCTTTCGACGTGATCCCCAGCGAAGAACAATGGGGACGCCTTGTTGCGGTGAACATCGACACCGGAAAGGTGGCCTGGGGCGCCAAGACGCCCCAGCCGCTGATCGGCGGCGTACTCGCCACTGCCGGCAACCTGGTGTTCAACGGCGAAGCGAACGGCTGGTTCAAGGCCTTCGACGCCGCCAATGGCAAGGAGCTGTGGAAATACAATTGCGGCGCCGGGGTGAACGCTCCTGCGGTCTCATACATGGTAGGAGGCAAACAATACGTCGCAGTCGCTGCCGGCGGCAACAACCAGATCAACGCCAAGCGCGGCAACAGCGTCTTCGTTTTTGCGCTGCCATAGCCAATCCTGAAAACGGAAACGCGGCCACCCGTTATTCCCGCGCGTGGCCGCGTTTGTTTTTCCCATGTGGAAATTATCGCTCGCCGTAGTGCTTGTTTCGCTCGCATCGCCGGCGCTGGCGCAGCTCGACGCCAGGCAGATGGCGGCGGCGCGGGAAAAGGCGCAGCCTTGCTTTGCCTGTCACGGGCCTGACGGCAATTCTCAAAATCCGGTCTATCCCATCCTCGCTGGACAGAGCTGGCGTTACATCTACATCGAGCTCAGGGATTTCAACGAAGGGCGGCGCAGCGATCCGCAGATGTCGCCCATGGCCGCGAATCTTTCGCGCGACGATATGATCGAGCTCGGGAATTTCTTCGCGGCCCAGAAGCAATTGCCGATCAAGTTCGAGGCCGATCCCGCTAAGGTCGCAGCAGGCAGACTCAAATCGGACCAAGTGCTGTGCCAGATGTGCCATCTGGACGACTTCGTCGGCCAGAACGAGATTCCTAAGGTCGCCGGCCAGTATCCGCAATACATCAAAAAGCAGCTCGAGGATTTCAAGACCCGGCGCCGCACCAACGATGCCGGCAACATGACCAGCGTTGCCAGCACTTTGTCGGAGCAGGATATCGAAAATCTGTCGCAGTACATCGCGAACCTGCATTAGCCAGCCATGTCGGCTCAGCGCGCTGACGCGGTCGTTCTAGCGACGGCAGGCGACGCAAACAAGCCCTCCTGGGCGGCGAATCATGGTGCGGCGCTCGCGGCATGCGCCACGACGCTTGTTCTCCTGCTCATCAGTGCGGCGTTCCTGCCAAGGAAAGCGCTCGAGGCGCCGCCTTCGCCTCCTGCCCATTGGTTCGACGATGGCGGGAGGATGGTGTCGTCGGGCTTTGCCGGCGGAAAGAGCGAGTATCTGCAGCAATATCTGCCCTTGGTGCTGCACGCGTCGGTCCTGGTCGTGACTCTGCCGAGAGCTCCCGGCGGTGCGATTGAGGAATATACGGCGCGCGCTGCCAACGCGTGGAAGATCGGTGGCAACGGAACCGACAACGGCGTCGTGCTCTTTGTCTTCCGCGACGATCGCACCTTTCGTTTGGAGATCGGCTACGGCCTCGAGGGTGTGTTGCCGGACATCGCCGCCAAGCGCCTCGTCGATTCGACCCTGTTGCCGAAGTTCGCCGCGGGGCTATACGAAGAGGGATTTGACGACTTTCTGTTCGCGCTTCAGGACGAGCTCAAGGACTATTCCGCTCAGACGGAAAGGAGCCGCAACAACACAGGCGTGATCGAGTACGCCTGGGCGGTGCTCAAGCATTCTCCCCGCGCGTTGCGATCGGCATGGGCAATATTTGTGCAAGGCGATGCCAACAGCCGCATCGTGCTTGCCCTGTTTGCGGCGGTATTTGCGGCTCTTTTCGGCTACGCATTGACCGGCCTGGCTCGTGGCTTGTTCGCGCTGGTTCAGATTCCCTGGAAGATCGCCACCGGGACCGCGGTCCATGCGCTCAACCGGCAGGAGCTTGCCGCGGAGTTTGCTCCCGCCGAGTTTGTGCGGCGGCCGCCACCTTCCCTGGCTGCCGTTGCGGCGGAGCTCAACCTGGGCACTGTTTTCTGGGGAGGTTTATGCCTCGCCGGAATCGTGATCGGGCTTGCGTTTGTTGGGTTGGGTACCGAAATCTTCATCGGCGAACGCGGACAATTCAGCGGAGCCGGCGTGACTGCGGTCTGGCCTAACCGGTAAGCGCGCAATTCTGTCGAGGCCCGCTGCGTTGCCCTCGAGTTTGCCCCGGAGTATCGTAGAGGACTCGTAGTCTCGCCGTCGCACGGCATCGCGAAACGCACTTTTCTCGCGACGGTGTTCAAACCATGGAGGAGGCTCGTGTCTGTCTCATTGTCGCTTACCGTCAATGACGAGGCCGTGAACGCTCAAGTTGATGCGCGCACGCTGCTCGTCGATTTCATTCGTAACAACCTCGCTCTGACCGGAACTCATGTCGGTTGCGACACAGGCCAGTGCGGCGCCTGCACCGTCCTGGTCGACGGCAACGCGGTGAAAGCGTGCACCATCCTCGCGGTCCAGGCGAACGGGTCCAAGATCACCACCATCGAGGGCCTGGCGAAGAACGGAGAGTTGCATCCGATGCAGGCAGCGTTCAAGGATTGCCACGGTTTGCAGTGCGGCTTCTGTACGCCTGGCATGGTGCTCTCCGCCATCGACCTGGTTCAGCGTCATCCCGATGCAGACGAAGCGACGATTCGCGCCGAGCTCGAGGGTAACCTTTGCCGCTGCACCGGCTATCAGAACATCGTCAAGGCCATAGCCCAGGGCGCGGCCGCCATGCGGGGGTGAGCCATGGGCAACAGTGAACTCAACACGGTGGGTCAATCGGTCCGTCGCAAGGAGGACTACCGCTTTTTAACCGGCTGTGGCCAGTACACCGACGACGTCAATCCTCCGCATCACACCCACGCCTATTTTCTACGCTCGCCGCACGCTCACGCGAATATTCGAAGGATCGACACCGCCAAAGCGAAAGCCGCACCCGGAGTTGTCGCGGTCTACACCGGTGCTGACTTGACCGGCGTCAACGGCTTGCCCTGTGGCTGGCTCATCACCGGAACAGACGGTCAACCCATGAAGGAACCGCCGCATCCGGTGCTTGCTCAAGGCAAGGTACGCTACGTTGGAGACGGCTTCGCGATGGTCATTGCGGAGACGCCCGCCCAGGCGAAAGACGCCGCCGAGCTGATCGACGTCGATTACGACGCGGTGCCCGCAGTGGTGAATCCGGTCGAAGCGCTGAAGGCAGGCGCTCCGCAGATCCACGATGGCGCTCCCGGCAACAAGTGCTACACGTGGGCGCTGGGCGACAAGGCGGCGGTGGACGCGGCATTCGCCAAGGCGGCGCACGTCACGCAGCTGGACATCGTCAATAACCGGCTCATCCCCAATGCAATCGAGCCGCGAGCCGCGGTCGCAAGCTACAGCCGCGCCGACGACGGCTATACGCTCTACGTCACGAGCCAGAATCCGCACGTCGAGCGACTGCTGATGACAGCGTTCGTTCTCGGTCTGCCCGAGACCAAGGTGCGCGTGATCGCGCCGGATGTCGGCGGAGGATTCGGTTCGAAGATCTATCTGTACCCTGAAGAGACCGCGATGGTATGGGCGAGCAAGCGCGTCAATCGTCCGATCAAGTGGACGGCGGAGCGCAGCGAATCCTTCCTGGCCGATGCCCACGGGCGCGACCATGTGACCCATGCCGAGCTTGCGCTCGATCCGGATGGGAAATTCCTGGCGATGCGCGTTCACACGACCGCGGCGATGGGTGCGTACCTGTCTACCTTCGCGTCCTGCATTCCAACGATTCTCTATGCGACGCTGCTTGCCGGTCAGTACACAACTCCAGCGATCTATTGCGAGGTCACCGCAGCGTTTACCAACACCGCACCAGTCGATGCATACCGCGGCGCAGGACGGCCGGAAGCAACCTACGTCGTCGAGCGTCTGGTGCACGCTGCCGCCTCGGAAATGGGGATCGCTCAGGACGAGATCCGGCGACGTAACTTTATCCGCGAATTTCCGTATCAGACTCCGGTCGCGCTGCTCTACGACACCGGCGGCTACGACGCTTGTCTGGACGAGGCGATGAGGATCGCCGACGTCCAGGGGTTTGCCGCGCGCAAGGCGGAAGCGGCGAAGCGTGGCAAGCTTCGCGGCTTGGGCTATGCCGCGTACATCGAGGCGTGCGGCCTTGCGCCTTCGAACATCGCGGGAACATTGGGCGCGAGGGCAGGGCTCTACGAAGTCGGCCAAGTGCGGGTCAATCCAACCGGAGGAGTTACGGTTTTTACCGGTTCGCACAGCCATGGTCAGGGTCACGAGACGACGTTCTCCCAGGTCGTCGCCAGTCGGCTCGGCATTCCCATCGAGAACGTGGAGATCGTGCACGGCGACACCGGGCGCATTCCCTTCGGCATGGGTACCTATGGCTCTCGTTCGCTTGCTGTCGGAGGCACTGCGATCATCAAGGCGCTGGACAAAGTTGTCGCCAAGGGTAAGAAGATCGCTGCGCATCTGCTCGAAGCGGCAGAGGCCGACATCGAGTTCAAGGATGGCAAGTTCACCGTCGCGGGGACCGATCGCAGCAAGGCTTTTGGCGAGGTTGCGCTGGCGGCGTACGTTCCTCACAACTATCCGCTGGACAAGCTCGAGCCCGGCCTGGACGAGACTGCTTTCTACGATCCGACCAATTTCACCTTTCCGGCCGGCACGCATATCTGTGAAGTGGAAATCGATCCCGACACCGGCAAGGTTGCAATCGTCAATTTTTCGGCTTGCGACGATTTTGGAAACATCATCAATCCGATGATCGTCGAAGGGCAGGTTCACGGCGGAGTGGTGCAAGGAATCGGCCAGGCATTGCTCGAGCAGTGCGTGTACGACCAGGAGAGCGGTCAGCTGCTCACCGGCAGCTACATGGACTACGCCCTGCCGCGCGCAGACGATGTCCCGTCGTTCAAGGTCACGACCAAGGTCACGCCCTGCACCCACAATCCGCTGGGAGCTAAAGGCTGTGGCGAGGCAGGAGCGATCGGCGCGCCAGCGGCACTCATGAACGCCGTGCACGACGCCCTCTCGGCAGCAGGTGTCACCTATCTCGATATGCCGGCGACTCCGCATCGCGTCTGGAGCGCCCTACAGGCGGCGAAGCACTAGCGAACCCTTGGAGAGCTTCAATCATGTACGCATTCGAATATCAACGACCGAAATCGGTGGCCGATGCCGTGGCGGCGTTAGCGAAAAGCGGTGGCAAGGCGCTTGCCGGCGGACAAAGTCTCGTCGGAGCGATGAAGCTGCGGCTGGCCAATCCCGGAACCATCGTCGATCTGTCCGGCATCGCCGAGCTCAGAGGCATCAAAAAGGAAGGCGACGCGATTGTCATCGGAGCGCTCACGACACATGCTGAAGTCGCCTCGTCGAGCGTCGTGAAGCAGTCGATCCCGGCGCTTGCAGCAGTGGCCGAGGGCATCGGCGATCGCCAGGTGCGTAACCGCGGTACGCTGGGCGGCTCGATCGCCAACAATGATCCGGCAGCCGACTATCCTGCTGCCGTGCTGGCCCTGGGGGCCACGGTTCACACCAACAAGCGCAAGATTATCGCCGACGATTTCTTCAAGGGCATGTACGAAACGGCTCTTGCCGCCGATGAAATCATTACCGCGGTCAGCTTCCCGGTTCCGAAAAAGGCGGCCTACATGAAGTTTCCGCAACCGGCGTCGCGCTTCGCGCTGGTGGGCGTGTTCGTTGCGCAGACTGGCGGCGGCACGCGCGTCGCAGTCACCGGCGCCGCCCCGCACGTGCATCGGGCGAGTACGATCGAAGCGGCGCTCTCGAAGAGTTTCACGGCCGACGCGGCCAAAGCAGTGAAGATTCCGGCTGATCATCTGAATAACGACATCCACGGTTCGGCGGCCTATCGCGCGCATCTTGTGTCGGTGATGGCTTCGCGCGCCGTCGCGGCGGCGGGCTGAAGACATGGCTCATCGCAAGAGTTTGAAAATGGCCGTTTGAAAGGATCGATTCGCGTAATCTCGTTCGTCTTTAAGCATCGTCGGCCACGGGCTCACCGGAGGCTGCCAGCTAACCAAAAAAGGGAGGATTCGCCATGCACGCGCCGTTCGATCGTCGCCGGTTTTTGCTTGCGTTATCTGCCGCCGGAGCGTTGCCGCTGGTCGCTCGGGCGGCGATGGGGCCCAATGACAAATTCGATCTGCTGATCAAGGGCGGCGAAGTTCTCGATCCCAGTCAAAACCTGCGCGGCAGGCGCGACATCGGCATTCGCAACGGCGTGATCGAGTTGGTGCAAGCTGACATCCCCGAGGATCGGGCCCTCAAAGTGCTGAGCGCATCCGGACGCTTGGTGACGCCAGGGCTCGTCGATCTGCACGCGCACACGTTTCCCTACGGCTCTGCGATCGGCATCCCTGCCGACGAACTGGTGCCGTTTCAGGGCACGACGACCGCAGTTTCCGCAGGCGATGCCGGAGCGAACAGCTTTGCCGCCTATCGTCGCTTTATCGTTGCCTCGACGCGCACGCGGCTATACGCCTTTGTTCACATCGCCAACATCGGTCTCACAGGGTTTCCCGTTGGCGAGCTGTTCAACATCGACTTTGCGCAGATCGAGCCGGCTGCCCGCACCGTTGCCGAAAACGCCGACATCGCGCTAGGCATCAAGGTGCGCATGTCGGAGAACGTCATCGCGCAGCATGGCATCGAGCCGCTGAGGCGGGCCATCAAGGCCGTGGAAATGTCGGGGACCGGGGGCAAGATCATGTGCCACATCGGTGGCGTCGAGACGCCTCAGCTGATGTCGCAGATCCTCGATTTGCTGCGTCCGCGCGACATTCTCACGCACTGCTATTCCGGCGCTCCCAACGTCGCCGGCAAGTTCACCAACATCGTGCAGGACGGCAAGCTCTTGCCCGCCGCGATGGAGGCGAAGAAGCGCGGGGTGCATTTCGACATTGGCCACGGTGGCGGGAGTTTCGATTACACCGTGGCGGAGGCCGCGATCGCCCAAGGCTTGTCGCCCGATACGATCTCCTCCGACATGCACGTGTTTTCCGGCAACACGCCCGGCATGCCGTTCCTTACCTGGGTCATGAGCAAATTCCTCAACATGGGATTCACGCTGGAGCAGGTCGTGGCAATGGCGACGATCAATTCCGCGCGGGCGATCGACCGGTTGCCGAAGCTTGGTACGCTTCAGATCGGCGCGCCGGGGGACGCAACCCTGCTGGAAGTAGTGGAAGGTCCGGTCGAGTTCGTTGACACGCGCAACAACAAGCGCAGCGGGAAGGTCTTCATCCGGCCCGCGCAGACGGTCGCTGCGGGAATCGTGTTCGGGCGGCCGTACTCGGCGCCGTTCAGCGTACGGTGACGGAGTCGAGCGCGTCACGCAGGTCGCGCCGCAGGTCCTCGACATCTTCGATACCCACGGACAGTCGCACGAGCGTGTCGCCAATGCCCAACGCATTGCGCTGTGGCTCGGGAATGGATCCGTGTGTCATCAGCGCAGGATGTTCGATGAGGCTTTCCACGCCGCCCAAACTCTCGGCAAGGGCGAACAGCCGGCAATGTTCGAGAAACCGCTTGGTCCCAGCGAGGTCTGTTTTGAGCACGATCGTCACCATGCCGCCGAAGGCGCGCATTTGTCGCCTTGCAAGCGCATGCTGCGGATGAGAGTTGAGTCCCGGATAGTGGACGTGGGCGACCTCGTGTTGTTCGGAAAGCCATCGGGCGAGCTCGAAGGCGTTGGCGCAGTGTTGGGCCATGCGCAACGCGAGCGTTTTCAATCCGCGTAGCGCAAGAAAGCTGTCGAACGGGCCGCTGATCCCGCCCACTGCATTTTGCAGGTACGCCATGCGCTCGGCCAGTGCGCTATGACGTGGTTCGGCGCCGATGACCACCAGTCCGCCGATGATGTCGGAATGGCCGTTGAGATACTTGGTCGCGGAGTGGACCACGATGTCGAAGCCGTATTCGAGCGGCCGCTGGATCCAGGGGGTGGCGAAGGTATTGTCGGCGATGGCGAGGATATTGCGCTCGCGGGCGATGTTCGCCACCGCAGCAAGATCGATGAGCTTGAGCAACGGATTGCTCGGCGTCTCGACCCAAATCATTCGAGTCTCTGGACGGATCGCCGAGGAAAGCTGCGCCGGATCGGACATATCGATAAAGCTCACGCTCAAGTTGGCTGAGCGCTTGCGCACGTTCTCGAACAGCCGATAGGTGCCGCCATAGAGGTCGTCGCTCGCCACAATGTGAGACCCTGCGTCGAGGAAGTCGAGCACGGTTGCCATGCCTGCCAGACCCGAGGCGAAGGCGAGTCCACGCGCGCCGCCTTCGAGATCGGCCACGCATGCCTCCAGCGCCGCCCGCGTGGGATTGGCGGTACGCGCATAGTCGTAGCCTTTGTGCACACCGGGACTCGTCTGCACATAAGTCGACGTGGCGTAGATCGGCGTCATGATCGCTCCCGTCGCGGGGTCGGGGTCCTGGCCGGCATGAATCGCCCGGGTCGCGAAACCGTGCCCCGTGGCGCGGGCAGTTTTCAGAATCTGATCGTTCACGTAATGCTTCTCCGCAGATAAGTGAGCAGGTCGTAGCGCGTGATGAGACCGAAGAAGCGGCCGTCCTTCACGATGATCGCGACATGATCGTGATTGAGCACATCGAGCAGATCGGCGAAGCCCGCGCTTGGATCCAGGGTTTCGAGACGTTGCGTCATGGCGGTCGCGACGCGGTCGCTGAAGCTCTCCGGCTGTCGATGGACGTGAACGAGCACGTCGGATTCGTCGAGAATGCCGATCACCTGATCGTCGGCGAGCACCGGCACCTGCGATACATCGGCGATGCGCATGCGTTGGAAAGCGGTGAGCAGCGTATCTTCGGCGCTGACGGCGACGACGGCTCGGTCTTCGTATCGTCGCGAAACAAGGTCGCGGAGATCTCCATAACGCTTGAGATCGATAAAGCCCTGGTCGACCATCCAGTAGTCGTTGTACATCTTCGACAGGTACTTGCTGCCGGTATCGGGAATGAACGTCACGACACGCCCCGGCTGCGTCCGTTCTCGGCAATAGCGTAGCGCCGCAGCGACGAGTGTGCCTGCAGACGACCCGCCGAGGATCAACTCCGCCTTGAGCAACTCGCGCGACGTGGCGAGGCTTTCGGCATCGGAAATCGAATAAGCCTTCCTCACTCGTGACAAATCCGCGATCGGCGGGATGAAATCCTCGCCGATGCCTTCCACGACCCATGATCCAGCGCTGCCGATCTTTCCAGTTTCGACGTAGCCGGCGAGCACCGAACCTTCAGGATCCGCAAGAACCATTTCGCTGCGCGGGCTCACTTGGGCAAAGAACCGTGAAAGGCCGGTGAGCGTTCCTCCCGAACCCACACCGCAGACGACGGCGTCGACATCGTGCTGCATCTGTTCCCAGATCTCCGGACCGGTGGTGCGTTCGTGCGTCAGCGGATTCGCCGGATTGCCGAACTGATTGACGTAGAACGCGCCGGGAATCTCTCCTGCCAAGCGCTCGGCCATGTCCTGGTAATACTCGGGATGGCCTTTGGTCACATCCGAGCGCGTCATGCGGATCTCGGCGCCGAGCGCCTTGAGATGCAGCACCTTCTCGGCCGACATCTTATCCGGGATGACCAGCAGCACCCGGTAGTCCTTGGCGCGCGCGACCAGCGCCAGGCCAAGTCCGGTGTTGCCGGCGGTGGCTTCGACCACGGTGCCGCCGGGCTTGAGTCGTCCATCCTGTTCCGCGGCTGCGATCATGGACAGCGCGATACGATCCTTGATCGAGCCCCCGGGATTCTGGCTTTCCAGCTTGACGAACAAGCGGCAAGGGCCAGTGTCCAGACGGGTAATCTCGACCAGCGGCGTGTTGCCGATCAGGCTCAAAATGGCCGGGTCGCGCCGAGCGCCGGTGGGGGCGCGGGCCACGGGAGTTGCGCTGCTCATCTACTTAGCATGGCGTGGCGCGACGCAGTTGACTATCGAACGATCGTTCGATAAACTGTCTGTTCCTGTCTGATCGAGCCCTCCTTGGCGCCGCCAGGGAAGGGCCGATTGGCCATCCCCATGAAAACCGCGCTTGCCGAACTGCTGCACCATCCCCTGGTATGGCGTGGCGATCAACTGGCAGCATCCCTTGACACAATTTCCACGGGCTTCGCCGACCTGGACTCCGAATTGCCGGGCGGCGGCTGGCCCAAGGGCGCGCTGACCGAGCTGCTGCGGGATGGTGAAGGCATCGGCGAAATGCGCCTGCTGCTGCCGGCGCTTGAACGCCTCGCGCAAGCCGACGAATGGATATTCCTGGTCGCGCCGCCGCACCTTCCTTACCCGCCGGCATTCGCAGCCGCCGGTATCGATCCCGAGAAAATGATCGTGGTTGGCGCAGCGGAAGAAAAACACCGCTGGTGGGCAGCCGAGCAGGTGCTGCGCGCCAACAGCGCAGGAGCGCTCCTGTTCTGGCCGCAACTCGTCAACGATCAACGTCTGCGTCGATTGCAGCTCGCGGCGCAGGAAGGCGCCACTCCAGGTTTTGTATTTGCAAACACTGCGCGTGCCGGTCAGCCCTCACCGTCGCCGTTGCGCATCCGGCTCGACGTGACTGGAAGGCAATTGCGCATCGACATATTCAAGCGTCGGGGCGGCATGATGGCCAAGCCGCTGCTGCTCGATGTCGCTGTAGTGTCGAGCCATGCGGAAAATGGTCGCGTGACCCGGGCATCCGGGTCGGCCAGGACTCAACTCGAGCGCATCCCGGCGAAACGTCCACCGAGCTTTCATCGTCAGTACCCGGTCGGGACTTCCCGGAAAATCTGGAATCGCGCGCTGGCTCGGGCCGATGAAGTGGCGCGCGTACCCGGGCCGGATCCCCGGGAAGGATCGTCATCCCGGCCGAGCAACGCGAGAGCCCTGTAGAAACGACGCTGGATCCCAGCTGAATCATGTCCTCGAGCGCTTAAATCGGGGACGGGGATGACGAAATGAACTCACTCTGGGTCTGCCTTCATTTTCCCGATTTGCCGTTATCGGTTTTTGAGCGCGGTGATGCGCGGCGGCGGCCCGCGGTCGTCAGCAGCGCAAGTCATCGCCCCGATGTCGTCGCTGCCAACGGCGCAGCGCGCATGCGTGGCATCGTTCCCGGTCTATCGATCGCCGCCGCACTCGCGCTCGACGCCGAAATCCGGATTTATCTGCGCGACGAGCGCGCTGAAGCCGCTGCGCTTGAGAGCATCGCCCTGTGGGCGGTGCAGTGGACGCCCACGATCAGCATCGAGCCGCCGGTTTGCGTGTTGCTGGAAGTCTCCGGTGCGCTCAACTATTTCGGCGGCCTGGGCAAGTTGCTGGAAGGGATCGACTCCGGGCTGGAGGCCATGGGCTTTGCGGGAACGCTCGCCGTGGCGCCGACTCCCGGAGCGGCGAGCCTGTTCGCTCGCGCCGGCGAAGCGGTCATCCTGGAACAAAAAGAAGGATGGGAACTTCGCCTGGACGCAATAGCTGTCAGGCTGCTCATCAACGCGCAAACGTTGCTTGACTCGCTTGGAGGTGTGGGCGTGAAGACGCTGGGCGATGTCTGCGCATTGCCGCGCGATGGTGCGGCTCGCCGCTTCGGGCAGAGACTGCTCGACGAGATCGATCGAGCACGAAGCAAGTTGCCCGATCCCCGGCCGCTGTTCACGGTGCCTGAACGCTATCACGGTCAGATCGAACTGCCTGCGCCGGTGGACCAGACCGAGGCGCTGCTGTTCGCCGTCCGGCGGCTGGTTGTTGAGCTCAGCGGGTTCCTGAACGGGCATGGCGCGGGTGTTTCGCGCCTGCGCTGCTATCTGGTGCATGAGGATGCGCCGCCCACGTCGGTAGTCCTGGGACTCCATTGCACGCGGCAGATCGAGCACATCATGAATGTCCTGCGCGAGCGACTCGCCAGAGAGCCGTTGCCCGACCGGGTCGAGGCGATCCGCCTCGTCTCGGAAGAGATCGCGCCGCTCACAGCCCGGGAAGGCGATTTTTTCCCGGGAGCAGACAAGGACAGCGAAGCAGGCGCTCAGCTCATTGAGCGACTGCGCGCGCGGCTTGGCGACGCCGCCGTGCACGCCATCGCGTGTCAAGCCGATCACCGGCCCGAACGCGCCTGGACCCGGATTCCGGTCAGTTCGAAAAAAACGCCATCACAAAAAAAAGATAAAAGCGCAGGCCCATCGCGCCCGCTGTGGCTTCTATCCTCGCCACGCTCGATCGGCTCCGATCCTGCAGTCGCGGAGCTCAAGCTCAAGTCCGGCCCTGAACGCATCGAGACCGGATGGTGGGATGGCGACGACGTCGGTCGCGATTACTTTGTCGGCTGCAACGCGCGCGGAGAAGAACTCTGGCTCTATCGAGACCGGAGAGGGGGGTGGTTCGTCCATGGCGTGTTCGCATGATAGCCAAGCACTGCCTTCACCCCCAGCCCCTCTCCCCCGCGGGAGAGGGGTGCGCGGTGATAGCGACCATTGCTGATCATCGAGTTTCATGTCCTACGCCGAGCTGCATTGCCTCTCCAATTTCACTTTCCTGCGCGGAGCTTCGCATCCGGAGGAGCTCGTTGCGAGAGCGCACGAGCTTGACTACGCCGCACTGGCAATCACCGACGAGTGCTCGCTCGCCGGTACAGTGCGCGCGCATATCGAGGCGAAGAAACGCAAGCTGCCGCTCATCATCGGTAGTGAATTCAAGCTCGACGATGGGCTTCGCCTGGTATTGCTCGCCACCGATCGCGCGAGCTACGGCAATTTGTCCGCGCTCATCACCCATGGCCGTTGCAATTCGGCGAAAGGCACTTATCGCCTCACTCGCGCTGATCTCGCCGATGGAGTGGCC
>VBCY01000624.1 GCA_005882995.1 Betaproteobacteria bacterium | reverse complement strand
CGGCGTGCGCGCGAGTACGAGGTGAATGATGTTGTCGGTGTAGTCGTGCTCGCCGTAGGTGATGAAGATCTTGCTGCCGTAGAGCTTGTAGGTGCCGTCGCCCTCCGGGACCGCCCTAGTGCGCACCGCAGCGAGGTCCGAGCCGGCCTGCGGCTCGGTCAGATTCATCGTGCCGGTCCATTCGCCGGCGACCATCTTGGGCAAGTACGTGCGCTTGAGATCATCCGAGCCATTGAGCTCGATCGCCTCGATCGCCCCGCCCGTTAGCATCGGGCAAAGCCCGAACGCCAGATTCGATGCACTCCACATTTCGTCGATCGCCGCCGAAACCAGATGCGGCATGCCCTGGCCGCCGAAATCGGGATTCTTGGCGAGGCCGTTCCAACCCAATTCGCAGAATTGCCGGTAGGCGTCCTTGAATCCCGTCGCAGTGGCCACGCTTCCGTCGTCCCGCCATGTCGCTCCCTCGCGATCGCCAACGCGATTCAGCGGATCAAGCACGTCCGTCGCGAACTTCGCAGCCTCTTCGAGGATGGCCGCGACGGTGTCGGGCGTCGCATCTGCGAAACCGGGCAGACCAGCGATCTGTTCGAGGCCGGCGAGCTCGGTCATGACGAACTGCATGTCGGCGAGCGGTGCTCGGTATTGACTCATGGTGTCTCTCCGATGGCGACCTGACGATCAGCGCGCAGACGCACCGGCAGCGACTGCGTCCCCGCTCAGCAGCTTGGCGCGGATTACCTTTTTGTCGAGCTTGCCGACACTCGTCTTTGGAATGACGTCAACGAAATACACACGGTCAGGGACCGCGTAACGGGAAATCGCACCTCGGCCCGCGAACTCTCCCACCTGCGTGCGAATAGCATCCTCGGTCGGCAGTTCGCCCTGCGGCTTGAGCACGACGAGCGCGACCGGGCGCTCTCCCCACTTATCGTCGGGAACGCCGACGACCGCCGCCTCGGCCACTCCGGGCACGCGCAGGATGATGTCCTCGATGTCGAGCGACGAGACCCACTCGCCGCCGGTTTTCACGACGTCCTTGATGCGGTCGACGATTTTGAGATAGCCCTCGCTGTCGATGACGCCAACATCGCCCGTGTGCAGCCAGCCGCCGCGCCAAAGCTCCTCCGAACGCTCGGGCTCGCTGAGATACCCCTGCGTCAGCCACGGTGCTCGCACGACAACTTCGCCCTGGCTCACGCCGTCGTGAACGACGTCGTTCATTTCGGTATCGACGATGCGCAACTGCACGAAGGGAATGGGGCGGCCCGCCCGGCACAGGTAGGGCAGTCTCTGCTCGAGGCTCCACTCGCTCATGTGCGGCCGCAGGTGGGCGAGCGTGAGGATCGGGCAGGTCTCCGACATGCCGTACCCGGCGATGATGTCCACGCCGCGCTCCGCTGCAGAGCGGGCGAGCGGCAGCGGCAACGCCGAGCCTCCGATGATGACCTTCCATTTGCTCAAGTCGACCTCGCGCAACTCGGTCTTGCCCAGCATCATCTGCAGAATGGTCGGCACGCAGTGCGAGAACGTCACCCCTTCACGGCGGATGAGCTCCAGCAGGACTTCAGGCACGTAGCGTCCCGGATAAACCTGCTTCACCCCGAGCATGGTGGCGACGTAAGGCAGACCCCACGCGTGCACATGAAACATGGGCGTGATCGGCATGTACACGTCATCTGCGGCGAACGCCGCGTGGGGCGCCTGCCCGAGCGCATGGCTCACTGCGAGCGTGTGCAGAACGAGCTGGCGGTGGCTGTAATAGACCCCCTTCGGCAGCCCGGTCGTTCCGGTCGTGTAGAAAGTGGTCGCGCGGGTATGCTCGTCGAGGATGGGGAAATCGTACGACGGCGAGGCAGCAGCCACCATCGACTCATACTCCGCAGAGAACTCGATGCCGCTGTTCGGCGCCGCCGGACCGTCATTGATCAGGACGAATCTGATGCCGGGCCGGATCTTGCTGTGGATGGTTTCCAACAGGGGCAGGAACTCGGCATTGACTAAGATCACGTCGTCCTGGGCGTGGTTGATGGTGTAGAGCACCTGATCGGGCGAGATGCGGACGTTCACCGTGTGCAGCACAGCGCCCATCATCGGAACAGCGAGAAAACATTCGAGATAGCGATGACTGTCCCAGTCCATCATCGCAACCGTCGAGCCAGGCTTGACGCCCAGCTTGCTGAGCGCAGAGGCGAGGCGCGCCACACGCTCGCCGAGCTTCGTGTAGGTGTAACGCACTCGATCGCCATAGACGATCTGCTGTTTCGGCGCATTGGCGACGCCGTGATCGAGGATGCCTCCGATCAGGAGGCTTGCATCGCACGCTGACGGTGTCCGGGTGATGGCAAGTTCTTTCATGAAACTCTCCTTGGAATGGACTTGAGCGCCGGCATCCGCCGGTGACGGACTTCGTTGCGCTCGCGTTCGGTCAGGAACGAGTCGACGATTCGTGCCGACTCGTTCGGAAGGGTGACGAGAAACAGGTGCCCGCAGTCCAGAATCTCGAGCTGGGCGTCGGGAATCAACCACTGCATCATGCGGGCATTGATGAGCGGGACGAGAGGATCGTCGGCGCCGGCCATGATCAGAGTGGGCTGTCGTATCAGAAACAGCCACGGCAGGCTCGTCCAGCCGAAGGCGGCTGCAAGCTGCAGGTAATAGCCGCCCCTGCTCGAAAAGCGCACATGCCGGAAGGTTCGCGCAACGAGTTCCGGGTCTCGCCGAAACGCTCCACCATAGACGTCGCCGGCGACGCTGTGTGCATGCGCCGCATCCAGATATCGCCTGGGCGTCGCCATCTTCATCAGTACCGAGGGACTGCCGGGCACCATCAGCGCCCCTGTCGCGGTAGCCGCGAGCACGAGCCGACGACAACGCGACGGAGATTGAAACGCGAATTGCTGCGCGATCGCGCCGCCCCACGAAACACCGAGAACGTCGGCACGTGCGTAGCCGAGATGGTCTAGCAGCTTTGCGGCGAGTCGGGCCACCCCAGAGGGCCGATAAGGCGACAGCGGCGTCGGTGACCCACCCACGCCGGGGACATCGAATATTGCGATCGAGGGCCCTGTCAGCGCATCAATGAACGGCTCGGCAAGCTCGATGTTTGCGCCCAGCCCGTTCAGGATCAACAGTGGCAAGCGCTCTGGATCTCCGGGCCGGACACCGTAACGAATGCGGTGACCGTGAATGCGGGCGTGATCG
>VBCY01000626.1 GCA_005882995.1 Betaproteobacteria bacterium | reverse complement strand
GCGATGTCGTCGATGTAGCGCGAAAGGATTTCGAAGGCGAGATCCTGATAACCGAGGTGGCGCATTCGCGCGAGATCCTGGGTCGTCAATCGAGGGTAGCGATCGGGCACGACAAGGCCGCCGTCGGGTGCAAGGCCCTCGATAAGAATCGACGTGAACGGCTGCGGCATCATCCCGCCGCGGGTGCTCACGTAGCGCATCGGCGCTGATGGTTGCGTCCTTCCCGCGAACGCGGGGACCCAGAAGCGTTCGGGGCAAGACGCTGGGTTCCCGCTTGCGCGGGAACGACGATGCTAATCAATTCAGCTCCTCGAGCCGGATGCGTACCACCTTGTCGCGCACGGTGGACAACGCTTCGATCTTGGCGATCGCGTCGACGACGAACTTCTCTATCGTCCGGTGCGTGAGCATGATGATGTCGGTCTGATCTTCGCCCTCCGGCGGTTCCTTCTGACTCATCGCATCGATGGAGATGTCCCGATCGGCGAGGATCCGCGTAATGTCGGCGAGCACGCCCGGACGGTCGAGCACGCGCATGCGCAGGTAGTAGCTCGTCGCGACCTCGCCGATGGGCAGCACGGCCAAGTCGGACAGCTGGTCGGGCTGAAACGCGAGATGCGGCACTCGATGTTCGGGATCGGCGGTGTGCATGCGCGTGACATCGACCAGGTCGGCGATGACGGCGCTCGCAGTAGGTTCTGCGCCGGCGCCGGCGCCGTAGTACATGGTCGGCCCCACCGCGTCGCCCTTGACCAGCACTGCGTTCATCACGCCCTCGACGTTGGCGATCAGGCGCTTGGCGGGGATCAGCGTAGGATGAACGCGCAGCTCGATGCCTGACGCCGTCCGGCGTGTGATGCCAAGGAGCTTGATTCGATACCCCAATTCTTCGGCGTAGCGGATATCCGCCTGCGTCAACTGCGCAATGCCTTCGGTATAAGCCTTGTCGAACTGCATCGGCACGCCGAAGGCGATCGCCGACATGATGGTGAGCTTGTGCGCGGCGTCGATGCCCTGGATATCGAAGGTCGGATCGGCCTCGGCATAGCCGCGAGCCTGCGCCTCCTCGAGCACCGCGTCGAAGGAAGCGCCTTTGGCGCGCATCTCGGACAGAATGAAGTTCGATGTGCCGTTGATGATTCCCGCGATCCACTCGATGCGATTGGCGGTCAATCCTTCGCGCAGCGCCTTGATGATCGGGATGCCGCCGGCGACCGCACCTTCAAAAGCGACCATGACCCCTTTCGCGTGCGCGGCGGCGAAGATTTCGTTGCCGTGTCGCGCGAGCAGCGCCTTGTTGGCGGTTACGACGTGCTTGCCGTTGGTGATCGCCTGCAGGATGAAGCTGCGAGCGGGCTCGATCCCTCCGATCAGCTCGACGACGATGTCGATGTCCGGGTGCGCGAGCACGGCCTTGGCGTCGGCGGTCAGATTGATCTCGGCTCCGCGCGTGACCTCGCGTGCCCGAGCTTGCGCCATATCGGCGATCCAGGTGATGCGGATCGGACGGCCCGCTCGGCGCGTGATCTCCTCCTCGTTGCGGCGAAGCACGGTCCAGGTGCCGAGTCCGACGGTGCCGATGCCGAGCAGCCCGACCTGCAGCGGCTTCATCGTCGCGTTCGCCATTACAGCCCTTGTCGCCGACCGCCCACACGGCCGTCGCCCCGGCGGAATCCGGGGCCCAATCCTAGCGTCGGAAATTGGATCCCGGCCTGCGCCGGGACGACGTTCGCGCAGGTCAGCCTTCGCCGAAATGAAGCCCGATGAACTCTCATTTCACAGGAGTCGGTCATCGCGGAACATCTGTTTGATGCCGCGGATCGCCTGCCGGGTCCTGTTTTCGTTTTCGATCATCGCAAAGCGCACGTGACTGTCACCGAACTCGCCAAAACCGATGCCGGGCGACACCGATACCTCCGCCTGCGCCAGAAGCTTCTTGGTGAACTCGAGCGATCCAATTTCGCGGTACTGCTCGGGAATCTTCGCCCACACGTACATCGACGCCTTTGGCACGTCGACGATCCAGCCGGCTTCGTGCAATCCCTTGACCAGCACGTCGCGGCGCTTCTGATAATGCAGGGTGATGTCAGCGACGCATTCCTGCGGCCCTTCGAGCGCAGCGATCGAAGCCACCTGAATCGGCGTGAAGGTTCCGTAGTCGTGATAGCCCTTGATGCGCGACAAGGCATGCACGAGATCCTTGTTGCCGACCATGAAGCCGATGCGCCATCCCGCCATGTTGTAGCTCTTGGACATGGTGAAGAATTCGACCGCCACATCGCGCGCACCGGGCACCTGCATGATCGATGGAGCCTTCCAGCCGTCGAAGCAGATGTCGGCGTAGGCGAGGTCGTGCAAGACGTAGATGCCGTATTCCTTCGCCAGGGCAACGATCTTCTCGAAGAACGGCAGCTCGACGCACTGCGCCGTCGGATTGGCGGGGAAGTTGATGATCAGCATCCGCGGCTTGGGAAAGGAAAGCTTGATGGTGTGCTCGAGCTCGAAGAAGAAATCGACGTCGGGTGTCAACTGCACCTGCCGGATGTCGGCTCCGGCGATCACCGGTCCGTAGATGTGGATGGGATAGCTCGGATTGGGCACCAGGACCGTGTCGCCTCGCCCCAGCGTTGCGAGAGCAAGGTGAGCGATGCCTTCCTTGGAACCAATGGTGACGATCGCCTCCGTTTCCGGATCGAACTCGATGCCCCAGCGCCTCTGATACCACTGGCAAATCGCGCGTCGCAGCCGTGGAATGCCTCGCGACACCGAATAACCATGAGTGTCCGGCCGCTGCACGGTCTCCACCAGCTTGGCCACGATGTGCGGCGGCGTCGGTCCGTCGGGATTGCCCATGCCGAAGTCGATGATGTCCTCACCGCGCCTTCGCGCGGCCATCTTGAGCTCGGAAGTGATATTGAAAACGTAAGGCGGGAGCCGCTTCAGGCGCGCAAACTCGACTGCGTCGGGGGAGGTCATGCGGGTCTTTCTATCGTAAGCGCCCGGAACCGTCCGAGCGACGTTAGAAGAGGAGAAAGGTAGAATGCTAGCGGACTTACGCTGTTGCCGCAACGCACAAACGCTGAGCCGGTGCGATCCGAACCATTTCGCACCATAACCGCGGAGCCCGCGCGTGAAATTTCATCTTTCCGTCGCACCGGGCAACGTTTTCACCGAACACGGCGCGGGCTACGTTCGAATCGGCGTGCTCGAGTATCGGGAGAATCTGATCGTCACCGCCGACAAGATTGCCACCGGGTGGGCACTCGGCGGCTTTGATGCGCTGACGGCCAATGATTTTGCGATGCTTGCCGCACTCGAGCCGGAAGTCGTCATCCTCGGAACCGGCGCAAGCATGCGCTTTCCGCATCCGCGACTTACTCATCCTCTGAGCGATGCGCGAATCGGCCTCGAAGTAATGGACACGCCTGCGGCGTGTCGAACCTTCAATATCCTGGCCGCGGAGGGCAGAAAGGTCGCTGCGGCGATCCTTGTGGAGCCTGCCTAGTTCCTCGACATACGCCTCATCCCAGGATTTCGCCGATGTGCTCCCGGCGCTCGACGTCCGATTCGAATTCCTTCAGTTCCGGCCCGAGCGCGTCGCGCGATGTCACGATGCCGACGGGACGGCCGTTCTCTACCACCGGAACATGCCGGAAGCCGTTCTCGAACATCATGTGCAGCGCGTAGCCGACGGGTTTGTCAGGTCCGACCGTCCGCGGCTTCTTGGTCATCACTTGAGCCAGCGGCGTCGTCGCCGGATCGCGCTTCGTTGCAAGAACACGAAACAGCGCGTCTCGCTCGGTAAAAATGCCGGTAAGTTTTCCATGCTCGTCGACGACCATGACCGCGCCGACCTTGGCCTTGTGCATCAGCTGCGCAGCGTCGCTGACGCTGGTCTTTGCCGGTGCCAGAACAACAGTTTTCTGCTCTATCAGATCGCGAATTTGGCGTTGCATGATGCTTTCCTGTCAGGTTGCTTGGCGGGGGACAGGCTCTGTAGCATACGACTGCCGGGGCACAGATGCAATGCTGATTTTGGTTTTCGTGCCACCGCAGCTGAGCGCCGGATGCTGCAATGCGAAAATGCGTTTACTCGCCCATCTGCAAGAGCGTCCCATGACG
>VBCY01000627.1 GCA_005882995.1 Betaproteobacteria bacterium | reverse complement strand
GGATACGCTGCAGCGCGCGTGGGCGAAGGGGATCAGGCCCAAGGATAGTCTGGCCGACAACGACAGCCTGGGCTTCTTTGAAGCGCTCGGTGACTCGGTGGTGACCGGGCCGACCCTGACCAATGTGAACGACCTCCGCACCGTGCTTGTCCTCCGCAATAACTCGATCCGGACGGCTGGGGCTGAGTACGAGCATGAAAGCCATGGCATGATGTAGGGGTGATCGCTTTCGCCCGCACGGTTCTGTGTCTGCTTGCCGATTTGAGCGGCCTGCTGGTTCTCGCTGTCAGGACGCGACGATCAATCGAAGCAGAAAACCTGGTCCTACGCCGACAGCTTGCGCTCTTCAAGGAGCGCGGGGTAAATCCTCGACGCATCGATGCCGCGACCCGGTTGAGCCTTGCTTGGCTTTCGAGGTTATGCGATTGGCGATCCTGCGTGATGGTCGTTCGGGCGGAGACGATTGTGCGCTGGCATCGCGCGGGCTGGCGACTATTCTGGCGTTACAAATCACGAGTAGGACGGCCGCCCATTCCGCTGGAGTTGCGGCAGCTCATTCGACGGATGGCGAGCGAGAACCCGTTATGGGGCGAGGACCGGATCGCCAACGAGCTATTGGTGAAGTTAGGCATACGCGTTTCGCCAAGGACAGTCAGGAAGTACATGCCGGTGAAGCCGCCGGGTGATCCGGGCGGCGATCAGCGCTGGTCCACCTTTCTGAAGAACCATGCCAAGGCGATTCTCGCGTGTGACTTCTTCGTTGCGGTCACGGCGACGTTCCGGATGTTGTACGTATTCGTGGTGATCGAGCACGGCACGCGGCGCCTGGCGCATATCAACGTAACGGCGAATCCGAGTGCCGAGTGGACTCTGCAGCAGTTGCGGGAAGCGGTGGGGAATGGGGGAGGGCATCGCTACCTGATCCATGATCGAGATCGGATCTTTGCCAAGCACCTCGACGATTCGATCAGGGCCCTGGGAGTCGAAGTCTTGCGAACACCCGTTGCGAGTCCCAAGGCGAATTCGCTGTGCGAGCGCGTCATCGGCACAGCGCGACGCGAATGTTTAGATTGGTTGATCCCGATCTCCGAGGCGCACCTACGCGCCATTCTTAAATGTTGGGTGACCCATTACAACGGTGGACGGCCTCATAGCGCACTGGGACCTGGTGTGCCGGATCCTCCAGTGAAACCCGAAGGCATCCCAAAGCTAGAGACCCGTCATCGCTTGGCGGCGGATGTGCTCGTCCTTGCGAAATCGATCCTCGGTGGTCTGCATCACGAATACTCGCTTGCCGCGGCGCGGACAAGCGCGTAATTGTTGCCATGAAACGATCGAGTAATGCCGATCCGAATATTTGCGGAGAACAGGGAAGTTATGCGCCGACGCTTCGCACAATGGAGTGAAGTGATCCGTCCAGGCTTCGTCAGTCAATGATTTTCTTCACGGCAGCCGGCGCTTTGGAAAAGTTCCCAACTCGCGGTTTTCTCACGCTTACCCTGACAATACCCTGGGGACCTTTTTCGGCCTGCGACCGGATGCAATTGACGCTAAGATTGCGACGTGCATCGGTGGCGCGATTGTGGTCATCGTAGCGCTGTTCATGGTGGGGCGAGTGGCGTAGCCGCCGGGCTGTTCGACCGTCGGTGCATGGTCGTGTGTCGGCCCGCTTACGCAATCGAGCGTGGCGCGCGGAAGGGTGTGCAGCGCCGCTTTAGAGGAGGGTGAAAACGTAAAAATTCTCGTCCTGCCGTGCGATGGCATTGGGCCAGAAACGGTGCCACCGGCCTTATCCCACGCGCGACTTCGTGTCTGGCCGACCTCATGACACTCTGTCAGTGGCTTCGGGTTCTCGCGCACGGGATAGCGAACCGGGGTTCAGACGTGCAGCAATGGGTGCTCGAACTCGGCGCCGGAGTGGCGCCGAATTCCCCGAGGCGCCCTGATAACTTCTCGCGCGTGGACTCTAGAAGTTGCAGAGAGTTCGCAAGTCGGCGAAGTTCCAGAGGAAGTAGTGAGAGCGCCAGAACAGGAAGGTAACTTTCGCCGGATGCAATACATTCGAGCAGTGCTGCTGCGGACTGGGATGGGTTGCGCGGGGATTTGCGCCATCTCTGGATTGGTGCTAGCGCAGGCCACCTATCCGACCAAGCCGATAAAGATCATCGCCCCCGCGCAGCCCGGCGGTGGCGTCGACCTCGTGGCGCGCACGGTAGGCGAGTACCTGTCGGTCGCGATTGGCCAGCCCGTCGTTGTCGAGAATCAAGCCGGCGGGGGCGGTATCGTCGCCTCCCTCGCGACCGCGCGCGCTGCTCCCGACGGCTACACACTGATGGTCGGCTATGTAGGCACCCACGGCACGAAACCTGCCGTACGCAAGCTTCCACCCGAACGGTGGAGCGCATGTGATGCGGCCTGGCCATAGCGCGATGAGCAGGGAGAGGTTCGGATCGTTGCGCCGGCAGATGCTCACGAAGTCACAATGGAGGTAATCTACATGAGCGCGCGGATTGGCAAAGCAGCGCTTGCCGAGGCCGGTCATCGAGCCATCTGGAGCGTGGCGCGGAATCAGTTCGTGCCGTGAAAACGCTGTCACGTCGATTGCGAGACGACTCAAGTGCTGCACCTGCTGTTTGGGACCACGCCCCTTATCCATTCCGATCTTCCTTCCCCCTGTCTTGCAAACGGCGAAAACGAGTCGCCGTCCGCGCACGCCTCTCATGAAAATAGGCCTCGTGTCTGACACCCACTTGCCGCGCTTTGGGAAAGATCTGCCTGCCGTTCTCAAGCAGGGTCTGATTGCGCAGCGAGTCGAGCTGATCCTCCATATGGGCGATTTCACAAATCTCGCCGTGGCCGATATGTTCCGTCGGATCGCGCCCTTCGACGCAGTCGCCGGCAACAACGACCCCGAGGAAATTTGCCGAAGCTTCAGACGCCGAAAAATCCTCCCCATGGCTGGTTTGCGCATTGGCATGATCCACGGCGACGGGACTCGCAAAACCACACTAGAGCGGGCAGTGGATGCCTTCGCCGACGATGGGGTGGATGTCATCCTGTTCGGCCACAGCCACAACCCATACTGCAAACTGCATGGCGATGTGTGGCTAGTCAACCCCGGATCGCCCACCGACAAGCGGCGCAATCAGTCCTATTCTTATGCGGTCCTGGAAATCGTGAACGGTTGCGCAACTCCAACGGTGCACTATTACCGCGACAAGCATGCGGTCCTCTGATGCTGCGGCGCTCCGGCCCGTTTGGGCGCCGACTATACCGTAACGCGGCGCGAACATTGCGCCCTGACGTCCACCTGTGAGAACTGCCCATGGCAGCCGAAAACATGTTCTGGGCCGAAGGCCCGGAGGTCGTGCGGCTCTTTCCCACCTTCGTGTGGAAGTGCCGGTTGCGGCCGGAGGTACATCGGCCGATCAACGCAGCGATCCTCAACCGATTGGAAGAAATGCGGCGCGACCTGCCGCCCCTCGCTCGCGGCGAAGCGTGGTAGTCGGGTCATGGACTGCACAAACAGCAAGAACTTCACGGCCTAGTGGACTGTAACACTTAATTCGATA
>VBCY01000623.1 GCA_005882995.1 Betaproteobacteria bacterium | reverse complement strand
AAATCGAAGCCGTACAACGGATGGCCCTTATTCTCGATGCGTCCGTACATGTGCACGCCACACCCGGTGCAAGCATAGCGCTGGATGGTGGCGCTTGGATCGACGACTTTCAGCTTGTCTTCGTTCGCGGTGACCCGCAGATTTTCGCGCGGCGCCACGGCGACCTGAGAGAACAACGCCCCGGCCGGCTTCCAGCACTTGGTGCAACCGCAAACGTGGTTATGTGCGCACTGCCCTTTGATCGATACGGTGACCTTGCGATCCGAGCACTTGCAGGAAAGCGTACCGCCGGCGAAGTTTGCCGCCGCAGGTTTAAGGCCTTGGTCGACGGCCGGATGAATGGAAGTTGCCATGGTCAGTTTCTCCTTTAGCGAGTAACAACATCACGCGATTCACTGCCCCAGCCACGGTTGCAAAATCACCCGTTTCGGTACGGCAGAGTCGTATGGATACCTCAATCAGTAGGTGACTACCGCACGAATGGATTTACCTTGATGCATCAGGTCGAAGCCCTCGTTGATCCGATCGAGGGGAAGCACATGGGTAATGAGATCGTCGATATTGATCTTGCCGGACATATACCAATCAACGATCTTAGGTACATCGGTGCGGCCGCGAGCGCCGCCAAAAGCGGTGCCTTTCCACGCGCGGCCGGTCACGAGCTGGAAAGGACGTGTCTTGATCTCCTGGCCGGCTCCAGCGACGCCGATAATCACCGATACTCCCCACCCGCGATGGCAGCATTCGAGCGCCTGGCGCATGACATCCACATTGCCGATGCACTCGAAGCTGTAATCGGCGCCCCCGCCAGTCAGCTCGACCAGATAGGGAACCAGATCACCCTTGACCTCTTTCGGGTTGACGAAATGAGTCACGCCAAACTTGCGCGCAAGCTCTTCGCGCGTCGGGTTCAGATCGACACCGACGATCATACCCGCTCCGGCCATGCGGGCGCCCTGCACTACGTTCAGTCCAATGCCTCCGAGCCCGAACACTACGACATTGGCACCGGGCTCGACCTTGGCGGTATTGATCACTGCGCCGATGCCCGTTGTAACGCCACATCCGATATAGCACACCTTCTCGAACGGCGCGTCGTCACGGATCTTCGCCACCGCAATCTCCGGTAATACCGTGAAGTTGGCGAAGGTCGAGCAACCCATGTAGTGATACAAAGGCTTTCCCTTGAGCGAAAAGCGGCTCGTGCCGTCGGGCATCACGCCTTTGCCCTGGGTTGCACGAATGGCAGTGCACAGATTGGTCTTACGAGAGAGGCAGGATTTGCATTGCCGACATTCGGGCGTATACAAAGGGATAACGTGATCGCCTTTTTTTACGCTCGTCACCCCGGCGCCGACATCGACCACGATACCGGCTCCCTCGTGACCGAGGATCGCGGGAAACAGTCCTTCGGGATCGGATCCGGAGCGCGTGAATTCGTCGGTATGACAGATACCGGTCGCTTTGATCTCTACCAATACCTCACCTGCTTTCGGACCATCAAGCTGCACCGTCTCCACCACCAACGGCGCGCCTGCGCTATACGCTACTGCAGCACGAACATCCACGACATCCTCCTTTGCATGACAGCAATACCAACTGCGCCAGTCCAATAACCAACCGTCCCCCCTCTTGGTCCCAGCATGCTACCCATTGTTGGAGTGTGTCCCAGACCCGGGAACGGCCGCCGCCCAGCCCGTTCAGTGCGCCGTCGAGACCGCTTTCGTGGGCTGAGCTTCATCGAGTTTCAACTTAGCGGTGAATACGAGATCTTTGTTGTCAGTGACTTTTGCCTCCAGCTCACGTGCGCTTCCAGGTTTGAAATAGAAGCGGAAGTTCGGATCCTCGCTGATCGAAAAATCCACATCTGCGTTCATCACTAACTTGCCGCCATAGCGCACCTCGACGCTTCGCACATAGTGCGGAGTTGCGTAAGTGCGTGTCAGTTGGTCCATCGCGAGTCCGGAGTCGTTGGGATGACTGATCATGAGTTGGGCCAGGGCTGGATGGCCCTGGGTCAGCGCGTCGTCGACGCGCAGGCGCATCTTTCCCAGGGACGCCCTCGCCGCAACTGCATCCTTGCTGGCAGGGGCGGAGCACCCCCCGGAAGCCTTCACGTAGTTGACTGCCATGTACAGTTTTGCGTCATTCGTCATTGCGATCGCGCGAATGTAGGTGTATTGCTCCACCCGAACACGAGTCTCGATGTCCGCGCGTCCGGTTTCCGGCACAAAGTGAAACAGCGCCGCAATGGGCGACGGATTATTGTCGATGATGAGCCATAGCTTCTCGATGTACCGGCTCTCGGTCTGAGGAAACCTCATGTGAACCGCGAGCGGGACGATGGCTGCATCTTCGGCTCTCTTGGGTGTCTCGAGAACGAGAACACCCTCTGCGTTCGCGATCGTCATTCCTGAGAACAAATCAGTGCGCAGCTTCTGCCATATCGCGCTGGCTTCCGGGTCGGCATCCTGCGCCATGCTCGTTGCCGATAGGCCAAGGCAGAGCAACAAAACCGCGTATTTGCTTCGCGAACTCATGTAGAACCTGGTTGGCACAGCCGACGCATGCGTTTTCTCATTCTATGCCGTCGCTCTACCGCTCGCCAGGGATATTTCACTGCTCCCACTCAAGCTCGGCATAAGCGGCCGTGACATTGCGCTTATGAAAGCGATCGACCAGCTGCCATTGATCCTCGCGATCACAAGGGATTGTCTCGACAGCCACCAGGATCGGTGTCCTGGCCTTGAGCGCATTGCGTAGGTCCGCAAGCAATCGCCCCAGATACTGCTCCTGCGGGATGATCGCAGCTGGCCATGCAATTGCACGGCCGTGACCGGGGATCGCCCGCTTCGCCGCTACGTGTTTCAACTCGCCGCTGACGGCGATGAATCCGCGGAGGCTGCCATCAACGACGGGAATATGCCCCACGAAAAGCAGATCGCCCAGCCAAAGTGTTCCGCTTTTTTCGTCGAGGACCGTGAGATCGGTATCTGTGTGAGCGGTGCGCCACGCACGCAGGACTAATCGCCGGCCACCGAGGTCGATCCGTTCGATGCCGGCCACCGAAAGACCTGGCAAGACAAGCGTCGTGCCTTCGGCCGCCGTGCCAAGATCGCGCTGCAGAGCGCCCAGATAATTAGGCCCGCGCCGTCGCATCGAGTCCGCAAGCCTCACATGACCGACGAACTGCGCTTCTTCCACGGCAAAAGCCTGATTTCCGAAGACGTGGTCGGGATGAACGTGAGTGTTGATTACGTAGCACACCGGCAATGCGGTGACCCGCCGAATCGCCTGATGCAAGGCGCGCCCCACGGCGTAGGTGCCGCCCGTATCGATCACCGCCACGCATTTTGATCCCACGACAAATCCGAGATTCGCGATGTCTCCTGCGTTCGCGGCCGTCATCTCTGCTTGTTG
>VBCY01000141.1 GCA_005882995.1 Betaproteobacteria bacterium | reverse complement strand
CAGAACAGCATCGCCATGCCCAGCATAATCGCCGCGTAAACCTGCGGCACAATCGTCCATCCGAACGCAACGAGCAGCGCTGGCGCCACGAACTTGTTGACGGCCGCGCCGGAGTTACCCGCGCCGTACACGCCCATCGCGAAGCCCTGCTGCTTGCGCGGAAACCAGCGCGCAACATAGGGTGTGCCGACCGAGAACGACCCGCCGGCCAGACCGACGAACAGCCCCAGCACCAGGAACTGCCAATACTCCGTCGCGTAACCGATCAGCCAGATCGGCACTACGCAGGACAACATCAGGAGGAACATGACGATGCGGCCGCCGAACTTGTCAGTCCACATGCCGAGCGGAACACGAATCAGCGAACCCGTCAGTACCGGCGTCGCGGTCAGCAGACCGAACTCGGTCGCGTTGAGGTTCAGCGTCTTGCGAATCGGTATGCCAATGACGCCAAACATCATCCACACCATAAAGCACACGGTGAACGCCAATGTGCTGACGATCAGCACGGATAGCGCCTGACCTCGATTGCTCATCGTCTCCGCCCCTTCCCACTTATTTGGTGTTCTTAGCTTAAGGGACGGTAACGCTCCGTTATTTGATCTGAGTCAATCGCCGCAGCTAAGATGCATCGATAATCCATCTACAGAACGGCAGCGACGGTCATCGCGATAACTTCGACTCGCTGCACGATTGAAGCTTGAAGATCATGCGATTGACGACGTTCACCGATTACAGTCTGCGGCTCCTCATCTTCCTCGCAGCAAGACCGCAGCGACGTGCGACGATCGCCGAAATCGCGGATGCGTTCGGAATCTCCGAAAATCATTTGATGAAGGTGTCCCATGCCCTTGGTAAGGCGGGTGTGCTGGCGAACGTACGAGGCAAAGGCGGCGGTCTCGAACTTGCAAAGGCGCCGACGGCGATTAGAGTGGGACACGTCGTCCGCATCACCGAAGGTACCCCGCATCTGGCAGAGTGCTTCGACACCGGCAACGACTGCCGCATAGCGCGGGCTTGCAACCTGCGTACTGTGCTCGACGATGCCGTGCAGGCCTTCTACGCAGTGCTTGACCGCTATACGCTTGATGACATCGCGCGAAACCGGAATGTGCTGTCCAGGATGCTGGTGTTGTCGCGGCCTGCGCGTCGGCGGCGCGTTTTATGACACGCGACTAAATTTTTGGATTGGCTACTCTGAGAGAAGGGGGGAATTGCCATGCAAGCGCAAAGCTCTCTGGTGCACCGCGGCTCCGTGATAATGGTCGCAGGTGCTGCAATTTTTCTTGTCTATGCGATCGTGTTCTTCTTTCGGGCGCTCTCTCGGGCGAAGGGTTCGAGCTAGGGGTGGCAACGTTAAATGGCGTAACCCCGGCGCAGCTCAATCAACTAAACCCGGCTGTCGTGCCCTACATTGCGCATGTCCATGTTGCGCTGGCCGGATTCATCGCGGCAACCGCGATCGCGGTGATCGGATTAGCATGGTTTGGAGTGCGCGCTGGCGCATGGTGGGCGTGGATAACCGCAGTGATTTCCCCGGTCGTGGGGTTGGCAGTTGGCGTCCCGATGCACTATCTGGGACGCTTCGAGTGGGATTGGGTAGGCCATCTAGGGGCTGTATATTTGGGAACCCTGATCCTTGTGGTCGGGGCCGTGATGGCCTTGACAGGCTTGATGCGCAAGGCTCCAGCGACCGCTTAAGCGTAGTGCCCATAGCCGTTGGCAAATGCCTGCGGCGGAGCTGCGACCGCGTGAGCGTGAATCTTATGTTGACCACTCAACGGCTACGCGTAGAGCAAACTGGGAGTGAGCTGCGACCCACTGGGTTGTGGCTGTAAGTGCCCGCCCGCAGACGGTCGCAGTCCTGCTTCAGAGCAGTCGAAGAGAATGCTGCGGCGCTCAGACCTCGGTTTGTTCCGCGATCTCCAGCGCGTCGTCGACCTGTATGCCGAGATATCGTACCGTGCTTTCGAGCTTCGTGTATCTCAGGAGAAGTTGAACGGCTGCGAGGTTCTTTGTACGTCGATAGATCAACGACGCCTTGGTTCGACGCATCGAATGCGTCCCGTACGACGCCGGATCGAGACCGATTTCCCGACCCACACCTGCCCGTGACGATTTTCTGGTCGACTGGCCCGTGTACCTTGTTAGCTGCCGTTTGCCGAAACTGTCGGGAAAATCAGAATTCCGTGACAGCGGTCATTGGCGGAAATCTATCGGCGATGTGAAGAGACTGCAGTCGAATGGCCGCATTTCAAAACGGTGGCGGGTGCGTTATCGACCCACTCCAGACGTACAACGATTCCAGGAGCGGACGTTCAACCTAGGCCCCGGTTTCTAATAAGCGCTGCCTGCGCCCGCAGAGCCTATATAAGGCAGCGCCTTGCATCAGCGCTTCCAGACGGGCCGTGCGTGCCAATGATGCGTTCCAGTCATGATCGGCGTCGACGCGCAGCGATCGAGGGCTTCCTGACGCCCGTCCGGGCGCCCTCGATGCCGAGCCAGATCAGAATCCCGCAGGCGCGGGGAGACGTCCGAGAATTTTCTCAAGCGCCAGCGCCACGGCGAGCAGATCGCGGTCGCTCCCCGCGCGGCCATCGATCTCGATTCCCACCGGCAATCCGCTTCCCGTCAACGCGATCGGCAGTGAGATCCCCGGGATCCCCGCGACTGAGCCGGGATCGGTGTAACGGATGTAGGTCTGGAACGTCGGTACCGGGACGCCGTTGAGAATTACCGTCGAATCGGACCCGATGATCGGAGAGGCCGGGAGTGGCGTCGTTGGGAATACGATCGCATCGAGGTCGGCACTTTCGAAGGTGCTCGCATACAGCGCTTGCAACTGCGGACGAACCACGTTGACCGCGTTGTCGTACACCGGTTGCGGTATGGCCATCGGTGCCCCTGGAACCACGAACGTATCGAATACGAACTTCACGTCCGGACTCGCGATTTGCGCCGCAAGCTGCGGCAGCGTAACGCCAGTGTTGTAGGTCTCCAGATAGTTGCCGATGTCCTGCGTCGCCTCGAACAGCGCGATCGGGAATCCCGACTGATTGTCGAGATCGAGGAAGCCAGAAACCTGCAGTTGCACGATCTGAACGCCTGCATGGCGTAGCTTGTCGAGAGCCTGATTGACGAGGTGCAGGGTCTCCACGTCGATGTTCTGGAACATCTCCGGAACCACACCGAGGCGGATCCGGCGGGGAGCGACGGTTTCCATCTTGCTCCAATCCCCCGTGATCACGCTGTCGAGCAGGACAAGATCCGATACCGTGCGTGCCATTGGACCCACCGTGTCCCGGGTGTGCGATATCGGCGTCACGCCAAGCTGCGAATAACGATGGATCGTGGGCCGCAAAGCGACGATGCCGGTGAGCGCCGCCGGTATCCTCACCGATCCACCGGTATCGGTGCCGATGCCTCCTGGTGCGAGTCGCGCGGCGATCGCACTTCCGTTGCCCCCGCTCGATCCGCCGGGGAACCGTGTCTTGTCATAGGGATTCCTCACCGGTCCGAATGCGGCGTTGTTGCTGGTGATGCCAAACGCCAGTTCGTGCATGTTGGTCTTGCCCAATACGATCGCCCCTGCGTCGAGCAGCGCTTGGACGACCGGTGCGTTCGCATCGGGCACGAAGGCATGCAGACCCGGCGTCCCGGCGGTGTTCCGAATGCCGGCGACGTGGATGTTGTCCTTGACGACCAGCGGAACGCCATGCAGGGCGCCGAAGTGGGCAGGATCGCGGCGGCGAGCTTCATCCGCATCACGGGCGGCGTTAATCGCTTCGATCGCATTCACCGTGATGAACGCGTTCAGGTCGGGATTCAATGCGATCTTGGCCAGCAGCGCCCTTGTTAACTGTTCGCTTGTGACTCTGCCTTCCTTGATGAGTTTGGCGGCCTCCGTCACGGTGAGTTGCGTGAGGTCGATGGGCTGCCCAGCAATGCTGACGCTCCCGAGGAGCAAAGCGATTGCGGTGCAAAGCGTGCCGATCCGGCGTAAGGCGCTCATGTTGCCTCCCGAGTGTAGGTTGGGTTAAGTGCAATGATAAGAACAATATTCCTGCGAAGCCATCCTCAAAATCGAGGGCACCTCCTCAAAGACGGCCGAACGGTCGGCAGGCATACCCGGTTCCCGTGGGGAACCAAGGAAAGCCCGAATACCCAGGCGCGAAGACAGTCCTGCGCCGTGCGGCTGGAAG
>VBCY01000622.1 GCA_005882995.1 Betaproteobacteria bacterium | reverse complement strand
TACGACGCCTGGAAGAGTACCTATGAAACGCTGCACATGTGGACGCAAATCGTCGGCAAGATCCGTCTCGCCCGCATGCCTTGGCTCAACCACACCTGGCAGGTGACGCTTTATCCGACGGCATCCGGTCTCTCGACCGGAGCCATGCCGCATGACGGCGCGACGTTCCAGATCGATTTTGACTTCGTCCTTCACGAGCTCAACATCCGAACCAGCCGGGGCGAAGGCGGCGTGATCCAGCTGGTTCCGATGTCAGTGTCGCAGTTCTACGGGTCGGTAATGGAAGCCCTGGCAGCGTTGCGCATGCCGGTGTCGATTTATCGCAAGCCCGCCGAAGTCGAGAGTCGGCTGGCATTTGACGAAGACGACGAGCATCGCTCCTACGACGCGGAATATGTGAACCGCTGCTGGCGGATCCTTTCATCGTCGGCCGTTGTACTCGGACGCTTTCGCTCTCGCTACTACGGCAAAGCAAGCCCGGTGCACTTTTTCTGGGGAGCTTTCGACCTCGCGGTAACGCGCTTCTCGGGCCGCGTCGCGCCACCGCATCCAGGCGGCGTCCCCAACCTTCCGGACCGCGTCGCGCGCGACGCGTATTCGCACGAAGTGAGCAGCGCAGGGTTCTGGCCGGGAGGAGCACAAGCTCCGTATCCGCTGTTCTACAGCTATGCCTATCCCGAGCCGAGTGGTTTCTCCGGCGCGAACGTGGCTCCGCCTGCGCGCTACGACGCGACGCTGCGCGAATTCATTCTGCCCTACGAAGAGGTGCGACAGGCCGATGATCCGGAAGCGATGCTGCTTTCGTTCCTTCAATCCACCTACGTTGCGGCAGCCGAGCTGGGAGGATGGGACCGCGATGCGCTCGAGGTGCCAACGGAGATTTTGCGCGCCGTCGAAGGGTGGTAGATTAGCCTCGCGTGACGCGCCCTCTCGTCCAAGCTGCCTCGCGAACTTCGTGTCGGAGGGTTGACGCTAGTAAGGAGAAGAGCCGCATGCTCGAGCTGAGACCCACGTGCGAGAATTGCAATAAGGCGCTTCCTCCGGACTCGCTCGAGGCACGGATTTGCAGTTACGAGTGCACCTTCTGCGCGAAATGCGTCGATTCCGTCCTCGAGAACGTGTGCCCGAACTGCGGTGGAGGCTTTGTTGCACGGCCGGTCCGACCGTCCAGGAACTGGAAGGGAGACAACTTTCTGGGCCACGATCCTGCGAGCACCGCGATCAAGCACAGGCCCGTCGACCGCGACCGCCATGCGCGGTTCGCCGCCGCGATAAAGGCCTTGCCGGCGCATCAACGCTGACGCTCTCGCACGTGGGACCAGCGGCGCTACTCGCAGCGAGTTCCGCAACGACGCGACGGACGTTGGCCAGGAGAATGATTCATTGCGTTGCCAGCGGTAGCCCGGCGATCAATGTTTCGAGTGGGGCGGAATCCACCGGTTTGACGATGTGAACGTCAAAACCCGCTTCGAGCGAGCGGCGCCTGTCCTCGTCCTGTCCCCAGCCGGTGAGCGCGACCAGCACCATGTGCTTGCCGCGAAGCTGCTCGCGCATGCGGCGGCAGACCTCGTAACCGCTCATCTTCGGCAACCCGATGTCGAGCAGCGTCAGATGCGGTCGAAACGACTCGGCTGCCTGGAGCGCGGCGGCCCCGTCGAGCACGGTCTGTACGTCATGGCCGGTCTGCTTCAACACCATCGCGAGGCTTGCAGCAGCGTCGCGGTTGTCGTCCACGATCAGAATGCGCCTGCGCACGGCGCTTGCCGGTAGCGCCGTTTGAGTCGCAGGCTGCGCGTGCGCCAGCGTGGCGACAGCGGGCAGCCGGACCACGAACTCGCTGCCACAACCGCTTCCTTCACTGCGCGCTTCGACGCTTCCGCCGTGCATCTCTACCAGGCGCTTCACCAGCGTAAGGCCGATGCCGAGCCCGTCCCGGGATAGCGCCTGCGGCTGTTCGATCTGCGTGAAGAGATCGAACACCTTCGACAGCATTTCGGCCGGAATGCCGATGCCGTTGTCCTTGACCGATACGATCGCCTCGTTGCCCGGACCTTGTGCGGTGAGCGTGACGCTTCCGCCCGGCGCGGTGTACTTCGCAACGTTGTTCAGAAGATTGGAGAGGGCCTGTGCCAGGCGCACTGGGTCGGCGTCGACGTGCACCGGCCGCGCCGGTGTAACCACGGTCAGATCGTGGCCACGCTGCTCGATGAGCGGACGAACGGTCTCCACGGCGTTGGCCACGACGCTCGCGAGGTCGATGGGCTCTATGCGCAGTTCGAGCTTGTTGCGGGTGATGCGACTGACATCGAGCAGATCATCGACGAGTCGCGCCAGCTGGACCACCTGCCGTTCTGCGATTCCGAGGGCCTCATGCGTTGTCGCGGCGTTGCCTTCGCTGCGCTTCATGATTTCGAGCGCCTGCCGCAGCGGAGCGAGCGGATTTCGCAGCTCATGGGAGAGGGTCGCCAGGAACTCGTCCTTGGTGCGATTGGCGGCCGTCAGCTCGTCATTACGGTCGCGGATCTCCTGCTCGAGCCGCTTGTGCTGCGTCAGATCGCGAACGATGCCGCTGAACTCGCGTTTGTCCCCGGAGCGAAAGGCATTGCTCACCGCGAGATGCAGCGGAAAGGTCGAGCCGTCCTTGCGCTTCAGTGCGGCATCGTAGGGTTGCAGGGACACCTCATTGCCGGTGATGACGAAACCGCGCACGCCGGTTTCCGCATCGACCAGCGTGCGCAATACGTTGCTGGTCAGATCGAGTACTTCGTGCGTATGCGCGACCCAGGCGCTATCTTCGTTGAGCTGGTAGGTGTTCCGGTAATTGAGTGCCGCGATCACGAGCAGCAGTGCGATCAGGAACCCGATGCCGGCGATGATTCCGGCATCGAGGAGCCGCATGTGCGCCCGCCGCGGCGAAGGCGCGTCGGCGTGCTTGGCCGTGGCATCCATGCGCTGACTCAAGCCCCCTGGGAAGGGCATTTGTTCTTGCTCGGAGACGAGCCGAAGCGGGCTCTCTCGATAACACAAAACCGCGCCGCGAGCGAGCCGCAGTGAGGGCCGCTGATCGTGGCGTGTCGGTTGTCGGACTCCGAAACAGCCTTGTTGGCAAGTCGACCCGGCTGTCCCAAGCGGCGTTCATAGCCCATGGCGAAAGGCCGTCTGCGCGCGCATACTTCGCGCTCAGCGCCGTTGGCAGTCGGTAGACCCGCGCTGCGGTGGCATACAACCCAGACGTTTGCGGTCGCGAGAGCTGCGATAAGAGCGTGAGATGGACGCCGTTTCTTCAAACGTTGCGCGTGACATGCCGGCAGCCGCATCGTCGGCGCTCGCCTCGGTACGTGCGCTCGCGCGACTGCGCTGGGTCACCGCCCTCGCATTGCTGGTGCCGGCGCTGCTCTTCATCGCCGTGGCGTGGTACCTGCACCGGCAGGCATTCGCCGAGGCGAGGCAGCAACTCGCCGGCGCAGCCAGCGTCGCCGCAGAACATGCGCTCAAGCTCTTCGACACCAACGAGATGCTGCTGCAGCGCATGCTCGAGCTGGTCGGGGACTCTGACGACGCAACGATTCTCGCGCGTGGGCGGGAGGTGCACGAGCGACTCAAGCGCATGGCGAATGGGCTGCCGCAGATCCAGGGCCTGTTCGTCAGCGGTGCCGACGCGCGCATGCTGGCGTCGAGCCGGGTCTATCCGCCGCTGCGCGACATCGACTATTCCGACCGGGAGATGTTCAAGATCCACCGCGATCAGCGCGGTGTCCTTTTCATCACCGATCAGCTCGTCAGCCGCTCGACCGGAGAACCGTTCTTCGACTTGAGCCGCCGCCGCGAATTCTCGGACGGCAGCTTTGGCGGCGTCGTCTCGACTAGTCTGCGGCCCGAATATCTGACCCGCTTCTACCAGGAGCTCGCCACGGGTATGCCCGGACTGCGCATAGGTATTGTGCGCACCGACGGGCGCGTGCTCGCGTGCTGGCCCGACGCGCCGCCCAACTCGAGGGTCGCTCCGGATCGCGAACTGGTGGGGCGCTTCGAAGCGGGTGAGCGCAGCGGAAACGGCGACGGCGTGTCGCCGGTCGACGGCAGCGAGCGCCTGCGCGTGTTTCGCCGGCTCGATCCCTATCCGCTGTACGTTGTGGCCGCGATGGATCGTTCCGAGGTGCTGGCGGGCTGGTGGCGCCAGGTCGGATTGATCGCGCTGTTCGTTTTTCCGATGGCGCTCGCTTTCGCCTGGATGGCCTGGGTCGCGCAGCGGCGGACCCGGACCGAGCTCGACGCCGTCCAGCGTCTTGCGGAGGAGACGGCGCATCGCCAACGCATCGAGCTTGCGTTGGTCCAGTCGCAGAAGTTCGAGGCCATCGGCCGCGTCGCCGGCGGCGTGGCGCACGACTTCAACAATCTGTTGATGATCGTCGGCAGCAATTCCTATCTTCATCAGCGCCGGCGACCCGATCTCGCCGGAAACGCGCAGATGGCAGCGATCGACCGGGCCGTTGCATCGGGTACCAAGGTGACCCGGCAGTTGCTCGCGTTCTCTCGGCGGCAGGCGCTCCTGCCGGAACGCATCGACCTGCAGGAGCGATTGCCGGTACTGCTCGAGCTGCTCCGACCTTTGCTCGGGCATTCGATCGAGCTCGCCAACAGTGTCGTCGCCGATACCGGCGCCATCGAGGTCGGGGCGTCTCACGGTCATTGCGCGGAATGCGCCCGCCGACATCCCGGAGCTCGGGCCCGGACCGCATGTCCTGGTGGAGGTTGCCGATACCGGCTGTGGCATCGATCCGGAGGTTGTGGATCGCGTCTTCGACCCGTTTTTCACCACCAAACCGATGGGTCAGGGCACCGGCCTCGGATTGAGCCAGGTGCGCGCCTTGTGCCAGAGTGCGGGGGGCGACGCACGCATCGCAAGCCGCAAGGGGGAAGGCACCTCCGTGCGCCTTTATTTTCGTCGCGTCGATGCCGCCGTCGCCGCGGCCGCCATGGATCGTCGCAGCGTGCCGGCCAGGCTCGACTGCTGCGTGCTGCTCGTCGAGGACAATACCGCCGTTGCACAAGCCACGAAATCGTTGCTGGAATCCCTGGGCTGCAAGGTCACGCAGCTTGCGAGTTGTGACGGCGCATGGAACTACCTCAATGGGGCGACCGAGGGAATCGATGTCGTGCTGAGCGACATCGAGATGTCGGGCAGCATGGATGGAATCGCACTCGCGACCATGCTGAAGGCGCGTGATCCAGAGCTGCCGGTGATCTTGATGACCGGTTACGCGGCGCGGCTCGAGCAGGCCATTCGGCGGGACTTCGAAGTTTTGCCAAAACCCTGCTCGTGCGACACGCTTGCCGAAGCCATTGGAAGAGCCGCGGCGAGAAGGGCTGCTTCGGGCCCTCAAAGAACCGTGGGCGCGTGACGCTCGTCACGCGAGGGTGCCGATGCAGGGACTCTGCGTCGGCATGACGCGGAAGCTCTTCAACCGCTGGATGCGGAGACTGGGTCATCCCAGTACGGCTGCACGTCGTAGTACTCGTGCACTTGCGCAGCCCAGGTCCGATCCGCCATCGTCGGCCAGTGATCCTTGTCGAATCCTGGCGCCGCCTCCAGACGCTCCTTGCTGACATCGAGGACGAAGCGCTTTGGTCCTGCGTCGAGGGTCAACGCGGACCATGGCACGGCAAACAGCTTGCTGCCTATGCCAAGAAATCCCCCGAAAGAGAGGACTGCGTAAGCAATTTTTCCCGTGGCGACGTCGAGCATGATCGCTTCGATCTTGCCGAGATCATCGCCCGTGGCGCTTACCACAGAGTCGCCGGTGAGTGAGGCAGCGTCCATGATGTCGGGGCCGGGGCCCTCGGAGCTCTGCGCCGGATCCCGAATGATTGATGCGTGTGGGTCGAATCCTTCGTCGGTATCCTCTACGTAGCCGCTTTGAGTGGTCATGACGTTCCTCTCAGGAATGAGATCTTCCGTGCTTCTCTTTCATGCGGAGCACGGGAATTGCTTCATCTATACTCGCCACGGCGTCTCGACGGTATCAGCGAAGGCTACGTGCCAAAGTAGGCGCTGACCTACACGGTTTGATGGTCCGTTTCATGCATGAGGGCCGGTAAATCGTCTGCTTGCAGAAGGCTCCGACTTGTGCAAGTGCAATGACGCTCCAAAACCGACGTTTTTTCTTTTCGCCGTGGCAAGAATTGCAACCCCGTTGCAGAAAGGATGGCGGGGCTCGCGCGATTCGGGGAAGGTGACAGCAGCAGCATCGTCCGGAAGCTCTTCGGCGAAGCCGGCGGGAAATCCAGGAGTGAACGGTTGAAGAGCGGGCCTCGGTGGTCTCGATGACAAGCAGCCTCAACGCATTTCTCAGGGACGCGTTCAATCCAGAGACGCTGGTCGGAGCACTATGGTACGCGTTCATTGTCGCCATCATCACGCTCATTCTGACTCGCGTCGTTCATTTCGTCGTCAGACGCGGCACGCGTTACCTGTCCGACCCGACCGCGGGATCATTTCTTGCGCAGTTCCTGCACGTCGTGGTCGTCGTGGGCGCGCTCATCCTCTATGCGCACATAGTGCCCGCATTGCGCTCGGTTGGCACCGCGCTTCTCACCGGCTTCAGCGTCGGTGCAGTTGTCCTTGGCCTCGCAGCACAGAACACCCTCGGCAACCTGATCGCCGGATTCTCGATCCTGCTCTATCACCCTTTTCGCGTCGGTGACGATGTAGAAATCAATACGCCCAAAGGTGTCATGCGAGGCACCATCACGCAGTTGAGCCTCGGCTATACGACGCTGCACGCTTCCTCCACGGAGGAGATCATCGTGCCCAATAACGTAATGGCGTCAGCCGTTCTCATCCGTTCCGTTCCCGGCGCGCCATCCCCTAAGCAGGAAACAGATGACGGATCGCGCGCAAGGCACCCGCCGGATGCGGTCCCGTCGAGTTCCGCCGCCGGAAGGTCCCCCGAACGAGAACGCAATCAACAACCTGCGGCGCAACGATGATCTCGCCCAAAGAAGTGTGGCGACTCTTCAGGCGGGCGACCGAAGGCTGGCTGGAGGATCGAACGTAGCTAACAGGACCGGGAGGTCCCCATGTCGCTCACCATCGGAACTCGAACCGTACGCCTGGTTCAAAACACGCGTTCATTCTTCTCCAATGCACGAGGCGCGGGCAGAGATATCGTCGAGCTCGCCAAGCTCGAGGCGCAGCTCGCAGCTTCGAGCGCGGTTTCGGTTGCGCTCTTTTCGGCGATTGCGCTGATCCTTGCTTTCACAGGTTGGATCTTGCTGGTGGGTGCTGCTGTGGCATGGATTGCCGATAACTGGCTGAGCCTTCCCCTGGCGCTCTTAATCATAGCGTTGGTGATGCTCGTCGGCATGGTTCCATTCGTGGTCCTTATCATGCGCCGCGCGAGCGATCTGAGTTTTTCCGCGACACGCCGTCAATTGGGGAGTTTGCGCCATGGCGAATAAGTCGATCTCTCAACTTCGCGATCAAATCAACGCCGTCGAAGCGCGTTTGCGCAACGAGCGGAAAGAAATGAAGTCCGCGCTGAGGACCACGCCGGGGCTGGTCAAAGCTTCGCTGTCCTCGCGAAAGGGCATGGCGGTCGCCTTCCTTGCCGCCACCGTTGCCGGAGTTGTGTGGGCGATGCGTTTCCGCCGCAGATCCGGAAAGGCTCCTCGGAGGATCTGGAGCCCATAGCGCGCAATTGCTTCAGGCGCCGATTCTCGATCGATCCCGAGATGGCTCTCGCCGGTGCAGTGCGGTCCCGTCGCAAGCCAGTACGACGTTCGGGCAGGAAGGACGGCGAGCCGTCGCTTCCGTCGACCTATGCCCCGATGGAGGCGACGCTCGTCTCCGAGTTGCCCGCCGGTCCCGAGTGGCATTACGAACCGAAATGGGACGGGTTTCGATGCCTCGCGTTCAGGCGCGACGCGACTGTGGATCTGCGGTCGAAGGCTGGACAGCCACTCGGCCGCTACTTCCCCGAAGTCGTGGCGGCATTGCTCGACGTCCGCGAATCTTCATTCGTGCTCGATGGGGAGCTGGTCGTTCCCGTTGGAAAGATGCTGTCCTTCGATGAGCTGCTGCAACGCATTCATCCGGCCGAGAGCCGCGTGCAAATGCTTTCGCGGGAGCATCCGGCGCTGTTCGTCGTCTTCGATCTTGTTGACGGCGGCCGCGCCGGCAATCGGCTCTTTGAGCGACCGCTATCCGAGCGCCGGGATGCGCTCGAAAAGTTCATGGCCACGCAGGTGCCACAACGCTCGCTCCTGCGCTTGTCGCCGAGCACCCGAGACTTTCGCAAGGCGACCGAGTGGCTGCGGTCGCTGGGCGCCGGTCTCGACGGCATCATCGCCAAGCGAGCCGATTTGCCTTACCAGTCGGGCAATCGCCACGGCATGCAAAAGTACAAGCTCGAGCGCACCGCGGATTGCGTGGTCGGGGGTTTTCGCTATTCCTCAAAGGGAGGGACCGTCGGATCGCTACTCCTGGGTCTGTATGACGACGCGGGGCTCCTCCATCACGTCGGTTTTGCGTCGAACATCCGGGCGGCGGATCGCGCATCACTGACGAGGTCATTGCAGCAGCTCATCAAGCCGCCGGGGTTCACGGGAAGGGCGCCCGGCGGACCGAGCCGGTGGAGCACCGAGCGAAGTGGCGAATGGCAGCCCCTCGCGCCGAAGCTCGTCGCCGAAGTCCAATACGACCACTTCAGCGGCGATCGTTTCCGTCACGGAACGCGCTTTTTGCGCTGGCGTCCGGACAAGCCGCCAAAACAGTGCCTGCTTAGCCAGGTCGCTCAGGAGGCTGCACGTGGGTACGCCAAACTGCTAGCGACCGGGTAGAAGAACTCCGACTGCTCGCGACCGGGTAGAGGAACTCCAACTGCTCGCGACCGGATGGCAGCAGTCCAACTGCTTCCGCGATTTCTCGACCTTGGCGGCCTCTGCATTCATTCCAAGCGACTTGAGCCACAGCTCACGACACCATCCTTTGGTGTGATAGAGATGCTCGTCCTCTTCGTCTTCGACCTGGTCGGTCGCCATCTGCAGAATCTCCTGCTGCTCATCCGAAGTCGACGCCTTCGCGCATTCGGCGATCATCTCCCAGTCGAAATGGTCCTTGGTCTCCGCAAGGACGATGCATTCGCAGGCAACCAGCTCGGCCGCAGCGGGCTCATTGCCGCGCGCTGCCATCTTCATCGCTTCGACCAGCGCTTGCCCGACGTGCTGCACGATTTCGCAACCAGGCGTCGGCTGGCTGGTATCGAGTCCCAGCGCTTCACAGGCTTCGGTGAGAATCGCGACGTGGTTTTCGGTTTGGTCCAGATACTTTTCCCATTCCTCCTTCAGATCATCGTTGCGCACGCACTGAAGTGCTGTCTGATAAATCTCCACGCCTCCCTTTTCATGTTCGAGGGACTGAAGAAGCAGCTCCTGCAATTGGGCGGCGACGAGGCTTTGTACTTGTGCCGCAACTTGTGAAGACGGCATGGTGGACTCCTTGATTGAAAAGACTCGACTGCGATGGCCGAAAGCTGCGGCCTGCGTCGGCTGGCTTCTGCGAGCGGATTCGGAAACGAAATGCCTCGCTCGACGCTACGCAACAGAGGGTGCCATTAAGAAATTCGAGGCGGTATCAGTCGAAATATGATTCAGCTGTAGTCCTTATTGAGAATTACGCAACCAGGGCCTGTTAACGCTATGGGCGCAAACGCGAACGGGTGGCATGGGGCGCCAATCGCGGCAGCCGACGAAGCCAAGACTAGCGGTCTTGGCGAGGAGAGCAACAAAGAGTGGCGCCCCATGCCACCCGTTCCCTTCGGGTTGCTGCCGAAAACGCCCATCGCTGCGTTGCAAAGGCTCGCCGGGTGCCCGACCCGCCTTCGCCTTCGCGCCTTGCGCTGAGCGTTTTCGGCTGTGCAACGCGTTCGTGTCCATAG
>VBCY01000140.1:1966-11531 GCA_005882995.1 Betaproteobacteria bacterium | reverse complement strand
GCAAGCCCGACAGGCTCCTAGCCTCTCCCCAGAAGAAACACCGCAGGGCGCTTCGAGAGCGCCGGCCGCGGTGCCTTGCGCCATGCGGCAATCGTCCGGCAGATAATTTGCTCGGAATCCAGATTCAGATCGGCGGCAACGCAGAATTGCGTCGATGCGCGGCACGCCGAAAGAACGGCATTGACCATCGCCTCATTCCGATAAGGGGTCTCAATAAAGATTTGAGTGGCCGCCGTGCGGGAGATTGTCTCGTCCAGGGACTTGATGGCCGAGGTACGAGCGCCCGGCTTCACCGGCAGGTATCCGTGGAAGCAAAAGGACTGGCCATTCAGCCCTGAGGCCATCAGTGCCAACACGATCGCCGAAGATCCAGGCAACGGCACGACAGGAACGTCGGCACGGTGCGCCGCCGCGACCAGCATCGCCCCCGGATCCGCAACGCCAGGGCAGCCGGCATCCGATAGAAGTCCAAGGTCGTTGCCATGGAGCGCGGGGCCGAGCAAGCCCTCGACTGCGGCCGCCGGCGTATGCTCCGAGAGCTCGGCGATATCGATGGCCTGCAGCGACAATGCAGAATTGATCTCCTTGATGAATCTGCGCGCGGCCTTGGGCGTCTCGGCGACGAAGTGGCCAAGCCCGCGGGCGATTTCCAAGGTGCGGCGAGGAATGACCGCATCGACGGGAACGAGGCCGAGCGTGCTGGGGATTACGAAAAGCCGGCCTTTCGGGGACGTCGTCATCAGCTAACGTTGAAGATGGACACGCCCTCGGCTCGCAACATGTCCGTGAGGCGGATCAGAGGCAAGCCAATGAGCGCTGTCGGATCGTCGCTGGCGATCCGCGTAAACAGAGCAATACCCGCCGCCTCTACGCGCACGGCACCGGCACAGTCGTAGGGCTGATCGCGGTCGACATAGATCTCGAGTTCGCTCGCGTCGAGCGTCCTGAAAGTGCTCGCCACGTCGACCAGCGCAGTTTGAAGACGCCCGCTGGCCGCGTTGAGCAGCGCGATGGCCGTGTGGAAAACGATCGTTCTTCCCGACATCCTGGAGAGCATTTGCAACGCGTGCGCTCGATCGCGTGGTTTGCCGATGGCTGAGCCACTGATTTCCGCGACTTGATCGGAACCGACGATCAGCGAATTCGAATGCGCGGAGACTACTGCACGCGCCTTCGCCTCCGCGAGCCGCAGCGCCAGGGCAGCCGGGGATTCGCCGTCACGGGGGCTCTCATCGATAGCGGGCGGCACAATAATGAAGGCGAGACCTAAGCGCTCGAGAAGCTCCTTACGGTAGCGCGAGCCTGAAGCCAGAACGAGTTCGCGCGTTTGCGCAGCACGCCGCGAAGTCATTGTTTTCACGGTTTTCTTTGACAGAAAAACGACAAACCGCTATTATGCAACGTTTGCCCTGCCGGCGCGGAATTGCCCGGCAGGACGCCGGGCTCTTCGACGGCGAGACGGTGAGGAGGCGGTCGGTGAAGCGGGACTCGGGGAAGCGGGCGCCCGGGCGGTTCGATGCGCTCGAATTGGCGCGAACCAGCGGAATCATCAGCGGAGAGGTCGATCCCGGCAAGCTTCCGCGCATCGCCGATCGGCTGGCGCCTTCCGCCGATTCCTTGCCGGTCCGGATCACCTGGCGTATCGACGGCGGGCACGATGCAATGGGGCGACCGGCGCTGACTGTATCAGTCGAAGGAGAAGTCCGGCTCATCTGTCAGCGTTGCCTGCGTCCGGTGGCAGTGTCGATATCGCAAAGGACGATGCTGTTGCTGGCGCCTAGCGAGTTGGACCTCGCGGTGCTGGACGAAGCAGAACCCGAGGTAGTGCTGGCCAACGCACCGGTTGATCCGCTTGGGCTGGTCGAGGACGAACTGTTATTGTCGCTGCCCTTTTCGCCGCGTCACGATGAAAACGAGTGCGCCGCTGCCGTCGCAACGCAGAGCGGCCGAGCGGTGCAGTCCCCTTTCGCCGGACTTGCGCAGCTCAAGGCAAGGCAAGGATCGAGGAATTGAGCTACATCTCAACCGTTGAGGAGTAACTGAACATGGCTGTCCAGCAGAATAAGAAGTCGGCATCGAAGCGCGGCATGCACCGAGCGCACGACTTTCTGAACAAACCGACGCTCGCAGTCGAGCCGGTCAGCGGCGAAGTCCATCTTCGCCATCACATCAGCCCAAGTGGCTACTACCGCGGCAAGAAAGTCGTCAAGACAAAGTCCGACGAATAGTCGATCCATCACGCCGCAAACGCAGCGCGCCGCCGGTTTGAAGGGCGCTGCGCCACTGCCTCGCGTCGGCGCGTCGCTTCCTGTTCCATGGCCAAGAACTTCGAACGGTGCGCGGCTGGCTACGATGCCGATAACCATCGCAGTTGACGCCATGGGCGGCGATCACGGCCCGCCGGTGACAGTGGCTGCTTCTTTGCGCTTTCTCGAGGAAACGCCCGACGCCGCGATCATACTGGTCGGGCTGGAACAGCCGCTTAACTCGGCGATTGCTGCTGCGCGCTCGCCCGCCGCAAGCCGCGCCAGCGTGCACGCAGCGAGTGAAATGATCGAAATGCACGAGGCTCCTGCGGACGCTCTGCGCCGCAAGAAGGATTCCTCGATGCGGATCGCGATCAACCTGGTCAAGGACGGTACCGCGCAGGCATGCGTTTCCGCCGGCAACACCGGTGCGTTGATGGCGATCTCTCGCTTTGTGCTCAAGACGCTGCCCGGTATTGATCGGCCGGCGATCGCATCGCAGCTGCCGACCCGAACCGGCGTCACCACAGCCCTTGATCTGGGCGCCAATGTCAACTGCACGCCGGAGCAACTCTTGCAGTTCGCCGTGATGGGTAGCGCTCTGGTCGCAGCGATCGACGGCATCGAGCGGCCGAGCGTTGGTCTGCTCAACATCGGTGAGGAAGAGATCAAGGGCAACGAGATCGTCAAGCAGGCGGCGGAACTGCTCAAGTCCTCGGACCTGAATTTTCATGGCAATGTGGAGGGCGACGACATCTATAAGGGTACGACCGACGTCGTGGTCTGCGACGGCTTCGTCGGCAACGTAGCGCTTAAGACTTCCGAGGGGCTCGCGAGAATGCTCGCAGACTTTCTCCGCGAAGAGTTCACCCGCAATCCATTACGCAAGCTGCTGGCGCTGTTCGCGCTTCCTACGCTCAACGCCTTCCGTCGCCGCGTCGACCCTCGCCGCTACAACGGCGCGACTTTGATCGGCTTGAAAGGCATCGTCGTCAAAAGCCACGGTGGGGCGGATGCACTCGCCTTCCGCTACGCGCTCAAGAAGGCCTATGCCGAAAGTACGCAGCGCGTCCTCGAGCGCATCGAGCAGCGACTCGCGGCGATGGCTGTTCCGGTGACCCCTGTGGGTCCTGTCGATGCATAGCCGCATCGCCGGCACCGGTGGCTACCTCCCGGCTCAGGTGCTGACGAATGCCGAGCTTGCGCGTCGCATCGATACCAGCGATGAATGGGTGCGCTCGCGTACCGGGATCTGCGAGCGGCGCATTGCTGCGCCGGACGAGCAGACGAGCGATCTTGCGCTCGCGGCGGCCCACTTGGCACTCGCTTCGGCCGGTATCGCAGCGGCCGACGTCGACTTGATCGTGGTGGCGACCACCACGCCCGATATGATCTTCCCGTCGACCGCGTGCATCCTGCAGGCCAAGCTTGGCGTACGTAACGGACCCGCGTTCGACGTGCAGGCGGTCTGCAGTGGTTTCGTCTACGCATTGGCGCTGGCCGACCTGATGGTGAAAAGCGGCACAGCGAAAAATGCTTTGGTCGTCGGCGCCGAGATCTATTCGCGCATTCTCGACTGGAACGATCGCGGCACCTGCGTATTGTTCGGCGACGGCGCTGGCGCGGTAGTGCTGGTGCCTGCGATGGCGCCCGGCATCCTGTCAGCGCACCTCCATGCCGATGGCCATTATCGCGAAATTCTCTGCGTACCGGGCACAGTGGCCAATGGAGCCGTTAGCGGCAAGCCTTTCTTGCACATGGATGGAGGCACGGTGTTCAAGTTTGCGGTGAAAGTCTTGGCCGAAGTGGCGCAGGAGGCGCTTGCGGCGAACCGACTGCCTGCAAGCGCGATCGACTGGCTCATTCCACATCAGGCCAACGTGCGCATCATGGACGCAACCATGAAGAAGCTGGGGCTGCCGCGTGAGCGCATGATAACGACGGTCGACAAGCACGCAAACACTTCGGCGGCATCGATTCCCCTGGCCTTGGATGTCGCCGTGCGCGACGGGCGAATAGGCGCCGGTCATCACGTCATGCTCGCAGGCGTCGGCGGCGGCTTCACGTGGGGCTCGGTGCTGATACGATGGTGAAGCCATGAAACTTGGGATGGTCTTTCCCGGACAGGGATCGCAGTCGGTCGGCATGCTCGCCGGCTACGACGCCTATCCAGTTGTGCGAGAGACGCTCGCGGAGGCTGGCGCGATCCTTGGCCAGGATTTGTGGGCTCTCGCTGCGGATGGTCCCGCCGAAGAGCTCAACCGCACCGTCAATACGCAACCTCTGATGCTTGCGGCCGACATCGCCGTTTATCGCGCCTGGCGCGCAGCAGGAGGAACGAAACCGGCGATCGTCGCGGGCCACAGCCTCGGTGAATACGCGGCCCTGGTGGCAGCGGAGGCGCTCGAGCTCAATGCTGCACTACCGCTGGTGCGCTTCCGCGCCCAGGCGATGCAGGAAGCCGTTCCGGCAGGAGTCGGCGCGATGGCTGCAATCATGGGAGCGGACGACGAATCAATCATTGCCGCATGCGCGGAAGCTGCGCAAGGTCAGGTGGTCGAGCCGGTGAATTTCAATGCGCCTGGGCAGACTGTGATCGCCGGCCATCGCGAGGCGGTCGAGCGGGCGATCGCGGCGGCCAAAGCCAAGGGTGCCAAGCGTGGCGTCCTGCTACCCGTAAGTGCGCCGTTCCACAGTTCTCTGCTCAAGGCTGCGGCGGAGCGACTCGCGGCCTATCTTGTCAACGTGCCCATCAGCACTCTTCGAATTCGCGTGTTGCACAACGTCGATGCACGTCCCGCTGAAACCCCCGAAGCAATACGCAGTGCGCTGGCGAAACAGGCAGCGAGTCCGGTGCGCTGGGTCCAGACCGTTCAGGCTTTCGTCACCGAGGGCGTGACTCACATTGTCGAATGCGGCCCTGGGCAGGTGCTCACCGGCCTGTGCAAACGCATCGCCGCCGATGTCACGGTCATGCCATTGGCCGACGGCGGGGCCATTGACGCGGCATCAGGCGCCCTGAAGTAACCATGTCCGACGCTAGAGTGGCTTTGGTCACCGGCGCAACGCGAGGCATCGGCAAGGCCATCGCCGAGGTGCTCGCACGACAGGGCACAAGCGTCATCGGTACCGCCACGACCGATGCCGGCGCGGCGAGCGTCAGTGAGCAGCTCAAGCAATTCGATTCAAACAATGAAGGAATCCGACTCGACGTGACGGACGGCGCCGGCGTGGAAGCCGCCGTGAGCGCGATTGCTGAGCGGCATGGGAACGTGACGATCCTGGTCAATAACGCCGGCATCACACGCGACAACCTGCTATTGCGCATGCAGGATGCAGAGTGGGATTCGATCATGGATACCAACCTCAAATCGGCGTATCGCCTTTCAAAGGCCGTGCTTCGAGGAATGATGAAGGCGCGCTACGGTCGCGTCATCAGCGTCGGGTCAGTCGTCGGGTTGAGCGGCAATGCGGGACAAACCAACTATGCAGCCGCGAAGGCCGCGCTGATTGGATTCACCAAGTCATTGGCACAGGAGGTCGGAAGTCGCAACATCACGGTGAACTGCGTTGCCCCGGGATTCATCGATACCGAGATGACGCGCGCGCTCACCGATGTGCAGCGGGAGCGTCTTCTCGAACGCATTCCCCTGGGTCGTCTTGGCGCGGTGGAGGACGTGGCGCACGCGGTTGCGTTCCTTGCGTCACCGCAAGCGGGTTACATCACCGGCACGACGCTGCACGTCAATGGCGGCATGTATATGGCGTAGCCAGCTAGATCAGGCTATGCGAATCGCCTCGATCTGGTAAAATCGCGCGACTTCGAACGTACAATCCCTTCAGGGGAGGAATCGCATGGAAAACGTAGAGCAGCGAGTCAAGAAGATCGTCGCAGAACAGCTCGGCGTTAACGAAGCCGAGATCAAGAATGAGTCGTCGTTCGTCGACGACCTTGGCGCCGACTCGCTGGACACGGTTGAGCTCGTCATGGCTCTGGAAGAGGAATTCGAGACCGAGATTCCTGACGAGGACGCCGAGAAGATCACCACGGTGCAACAGGCGGTCGATTACGTCAGTGCGCACCTGAAGAAGTAGCCGGCGGCGCCGGGCCATCGGCCTGGCGCGGATCCTTTTCGCGAGCGGCGCCGGCTCGCCATCGAATCGATTTAAATGTCCAGACGCCGCGTCGTTGTTACCGGGATGGGAATCGTTTCGCCAGTCGGCATTGGCGTCGACGCGTCATGGGCGAACATCCTTGCAGGCCATTCCGGCATCGCCACGATCACCCGCTTCGACGCGAGCGCATTTCCCTCGCGCATTGCGGGCGAAGTTAAGAACTTCGACGTGAGCAAGTATCTTTCCGGCAAGGAAGCGCGCCGCTACGACACCTTCGTCCACTATGGGCTGGTGGCGACGATGGAAGCGGTGAAAGATGCCGGCCTCGAGGGCTACGGCGGTGATCACGAGCGCGTCGGCGTGTGCATCGGCTCGGGAATCGGTGGTTTGCCCATGATCGAAGAGACGCATCGACACTTCGTCGAAGGAGGCTTGCGCAAGATCTCGCCGTTCTTCGTGCCGGGTACGATCATCAACATGATCTCCGGCCTGGTGTCGATTCATTACGGTTATAAGGGCCCCAACCTGGCGACCGTGACGGCGTGCTCGACTGCCAACCACAGCCTGGGCGAGGCCGCGCGACTGATTGAATATGGCGACGCCGACATCATGGTCGCGGGGGGAGCGGAGGCGACGGTGAGCCCTTTGGGTGTTGGTGGCTTCTGCGCGGCGCGAGCGCTGTCCCACCGCAACGACGATCCTGCCACTGCCAGCCGGCCGTGGGACATCGACCGCGACGGATTCGTGCTGGGCGAAGGCGCGGGAGTGCTGGTGCTGGAAGAAATGGAGCATGCCAGGCAGCGAGGCGTTCCTTTCTATGCGGAGCTCGCCGGCTACGGCATGTCTGCCGACGCACATCACATCACTGCGCCGCCTGAAGACGGCGCAGGTGCGGCGCGCAGCATGGCCAATGCGCTCAAAAACGGTGGTCTCAACGCCGGCGACATCGACTACATCAACGCGCACGGGACCTCGACGCAATTGGGCGATCTCGCCGAATGCATCGCCATGAAACGCTGCTTCGGCGAGCACGCCGCCAAGCTTGGCGTATCGTCGACCAAATCAATGACGGGGCACCTGCTGGGCGCTGCGGGCGGCATCGAAGCGGTATTTACCGCGCTTGCGATCCGTGACCAGATGGCGCCACCGACAGCGAATCTCTTCCATCAGGATCCACGGTGCGATCTCGACTTCATTCCCAACGTGGCGCGCGAGATGAAGATTCGCGCCGCGCTTTCCAACTCCTTCGGTTTCGGCGGAACCAACGCGACGCTGGCCTTCCGCGCCGTTTGATGTTCGTCGGTCTCCATTCGATCAAGGCACCGCGGTCCCTTTCAATGTCATGGCACTGATTGTCCAGAAATACGGGGGCACGTCGGTCGGAAGCACGGAGCGCATTTGCACCGTAGCACGTCGCATCGCGCGTCATCACCGCGATGGACACCAGCTGGTCGTCGTCGTATCTGCGATGAGCGGCGAAACGAATCGGCTGCTCGCACTCGCCAAAGAGATTTCGCCGAACCCCGATCCGCGTGAGCTGGACGTGGTCGCTGCGACAGGCGAACAGGTGACCATCGGACTGCTGGCGATTGCGCTGCAAGAGCTCGGCCTCAAGGCGAAGAGCTATACCGGCGGCCAGGTGAGGGTACTCACCGACAATGCATTTACCAAGGCGCGCATCCTCAAGATCGACGAGGAGCCGATTCGCAAGGATCTCTCCGAGGGGACGATCGTCATCGTCGCCGGATTCCAGGGCGTCGACGCCGCAGGCAACATCACGACGCTCGGTCGCGGCGGTTCCGACACCTCCGGCGTTGCGCTGGCAGCGGCGCTGTCGGCCGACGAATGCCAGATCTACACCGACGTGGATGGCGTCTACACCGCGGAGCGGATAACGTTCGAGGAGATGCTGGAAATGGCGAGCCTCGGCTCGAAAATACTCCAAATCCGCTCGGTGGAGTTTGCAGGCAAGTACAAGGTGAGACTGCGGGTGCTATCGTCTTTCGACGATCCGGAAAGCCAGGCGACCGGAACCCTGATTACTTTCGAGGAAGACGACACCATGGAACAGGCGATCATTTCCGGCATCGCATTCAACCGTGATGAAGCCAAAATTTCACTTATGGGTGTCGAGGACAGGCCAGGCGTGGCTTACGCGATCCTCGGGCCGGTTGCGGCGGCGAACATCGACGTTGACATGATCGTGCAGAACATTGGAGCATCAGGCCACACCGATTTCTCGTTCACGGTGAACCGCAGCGAATACCAGAAGGCGCTCGACGTGCTGGCGCGCGACAAGGGCAGGGGATTCAGCGCTCGCGACATCATCGGCGACAATCGCATCTGCAAGGTATCACTGGTGGGCATCGGCATGCGCTCGCACGTTGGCATCGCGGCCAAGATGTTCAAGACGCTGGCCGACGAGCAGATCAACATCCAGATGATCTCGACTTCCGAGATCAAGACCTCGGTGGTGATCGATGAAAAATACCTCGAGCTGGCTGTGCGCGTGCTCCACCGCGCCTTTGAGCTCGACGTGCCACCCCGTCAGGAACGAATGCAATCGGAGCGGCAACAGGGAACTTCGCTTTGACCCCGCCTACGGGCGGCAGGTAAAATCACGCGGCTTCGCAGTACTCAATTCCGCACAGTAGCCGCAAACGGAGAGATGGCCGAGAGGTCGAAGGCACTCCCCTGCTAAGGGAGCATACGGGCCAAAACCTGTATCGAGGGTTCGAATCCCTCTCTCTCCGCCAGAAACTCTATTTTAAATTAAGTAGTTGGTTACTTTCTGGCGGGGCGTTGTGGCTGTTCCTGTGGCGGTCCAGATGTAGCAGCGTCCATTTTGGCACGCTCCGCCCCCTTGTCTGCACCGTCAATCCACTTCGCATAAGTCTTGAACATGATCGGCGCGCTGTTGCCCATTTGGCGCGCGATCCACGCCGGATTACTCCCCGCCATTAACGCCAACGTCGCGAATGTGTGACGCGTCTGATAGGGTTCTCGGTAGCGGATACCTAGTCGCTTCAAGCTCGCACCCCAGTAGCGCCATTGCATCTGAATGTCGTGCCAAGCTTGGCCTGTGGTCGGGTTCCAGAACACCTGGCGGCCGGCGAGCTGGGTATGCCTCCGCTGTGCTTCGAACGCAGCCCAGGCCCGCGCTGTGAGTTCAACGTCGCGCGCAACATAGGTCTTGGTGCTGT
>VBCY01000140.1:0-1872 GCA_005882995.1 Betaproteobacteria bacterium | reverse complement strand
AAAGCCCCCGAAGAACGCTGCCGCAAAATAATTCGCGATCTGTGGGTGAGCGTTTGCGGCCAGATCCTCAATGATCAGCTCGACCTCGGACTGCTCGAACGGATCGGGCTGAGGTTTTTGAACCTTCGCGTTTTCGATCCCATCCGCGGGATTCTTGGAAATTGCCCCATCCTTCACAGCGAAAGCCAAGACGCCACGTAGCGGGATCAAGTAGTTGTTGAGTGTCTTGGCAGTTACGCCCAAGTTACCGATGACTTGCTCGATTTCGCTGTAGCGAATCTCGTGAATTAGCCGATCGCCGAATACCGGTGACCAGATCGCGCGCAGCTGTTTGCGGTAGTCCTCTCGTGTCGCCGCAGCCTTCTTACTGAGCGAGGCCTCGTAACGCTTCGAATAGTCCCCAAACGTCAAGGCGCGCGTATCGGCGACACCTGCGTAATCGGGAAAATAATCAGCGATTGCGAAAGTGCCGTGCCTGATTTTCTCTCGGATCTCAACCAGCAACCTGCGAGCATGACGGAGATTCGCCTCCGTAGGCCGGAGATTCAGCGTAGGACGTATACGCTCGCCTCGGTAATAGAGCGTGAGCTGAATGCCTGCCCCATGTGGCACTACACCGCCCGTCGTTGACCTTCTACCCATTTCGCGTAGCCCTCCAGGTCGATAAGGATATGCCCATCCGGGGCGCGACGATACTCGTGGCCCTCGATCCAGACACCGGTCCGTATTTTCTCCTCCAGTGCCTTTACCGAATACCCGGTCACGGCCTCAAAGACGCTCGTGCGCACGTACCTCGCCGGCGCGAGAGGGATCGATGTCGAGAAGTGTGGGGGCTTGAACACGTCTGCTACGTAGCTTCCTGCATTCCAACCAAAGGAGTTCGCCAATCAGAGCTTTTGGTCAGGGTCTCTGCGAGCATTGCGACCTTCTCGACCTTTTTGTGGGAAATCCTCTCATGAAGAGAAATATGAAGAACTTCACGACTAATGGTCGCCAATGGTCGCAAGGTCGCAGAGGGCGATGCCGCGATACTTCACGATGCGACCTTCGTCCTTCCTGAAGCCACGGTCACTCATGCGCTGCGCCCAACGTTTCATCGACAACGGACGTCCTCCACGCTCGTTGATGTACCCGGCGTAGTCCAGATAGAGCGGCTTAGCCTGGATCAGTGCCTGTGGCCCCTGAACGCAGCGTTCATCGATCCAGCCACCGATGCTGTCCGATTCGTCGCGGTAGGCCTGAGTGGCATCCAACACTGCCGCCGGCGCCCCAAGGCCGTCGCGCTGCCACGCCAGGGCGCCGGCAATGGCCCAGTTGTCACGCGCAGCGGGGTAAGGCGAATGCGGCGCCAGATGCCATGGTCGTCGCCGGAGATGCGCGGCTTGTGATTGCACGCGATCCAGACTTTGAACGTCGGCTGAAACTCGAAATATTCACCGTAGAGGAACCGCGCGGAGATGGCCTCGCCACCCGTGACGGTCTTGACCAGTGACTCGGCGAGTGGACGTTCTTCTTCGAGCTCTGAGGCGCACACGAAGCGCAATTGGGCCAGGCGCGCCAAGTCGTTCGAGGCTTCGCCGCGCGCACGATCGACGAATGTTTGGATGGGAGCGTCCGCGCCGTACTCGCCGGCGAGGTCGCGGATGATGCGAAGGAGCACGCTCTTGCCGTTGGCGCCCGGACCGTGCAAAACGAAGATGACCTGCTCGCCGGTGTTACCGGTCAGCGTGTATCCGATCGCGCGCTGAAGGAAATCAATAAGCGCCTTGTCACGTGCCGTGATGCGGTCGAGGAAGGCGCACCAGGTCGGGCAATTCGCGTGCGGATTGAACTCGGCCCCTAGCCTTCGCGACACATATTCGTTGGCAGCCG
>VBCY01000621.1 GCA_005882995.1 Betaproteobacteria bacterium | reverse complement strand
GCACGCGGCAAACCGGTGAAGACACGGCCGACGAGCACGGACGATTGCTCTCCGACAACGTGTTCGGCTCGCAGGCCGACGATGCGCTGCGGCGCGACTTTACAATCAACGCCTTGTACTTCGACCCGACGACCGAGGAAGTCTGGGATTACGTCGGCGGAATGGACGACGTCAACAAGCGGCGGTTGCGCTTGATCGGTGACCCCGTGACGCGCTACCGCGAGGACCCGGTGCGCATGCTGCGTGCGGCGCGACTGGCGGCCAAGCTCGGACTCGCACTGGAACGCAAGACTTCGGCGCCCATCCCCGAGCTCGCATCGCTCATCGAGAATGTGCCGCCCGCGCGCACCTTCGATGAGATGGAGAAGCTGCTGCTTTCCGGACACGCGGTGGAGTCGATCAGGAGCCTGCGCCGGCATGGGTTGCATCACGGCGTGCTACCGCTGCTCGACGTGATCTTCGAGCAGCCACTCGGGCAGCGGTTCATCGAGCTGGCGCTCGCCAACACCGATGCGCGGGTGCGGGAAGACAAGTCGGTAACTCCGGCCTTCCTGTTCGCGACGCTGCTCTGGCACGAAGTGCTCGCGAGCTGGAATGCCGCCAAGAGCTCGGGCGAGCGCCCCATGCCCGCGCTGTTCAACGCGATGGATCGGGTGCTGGAACAGCAAGCCGCTCGTCTGGCGATCCCACGCCGCTTCGAAGCGACGATCAAGGAGATCTGGTCGCTGCAGCCGCGCTTCGAGCAGCGAGCCGGACAGCGCCCCTTCCGGCTGCTCGAGCATCCGCGCTTCCGCGCAGGGTACGACTTCCTGCGTCTGCGCTGCGACAGCGGCGAGTTCAAAGGCGAAGGCGCTGGGCTTGCCGACTGGTGGGAGCGCTTCCAGCACGCCGGTCAGACGGAACGCGAGCAGATGCTCCATCCGGATGAAGCGCCCAAGAAACGCCGCCGCTCGCGCGGTCGGGGACGAAAGCGCAGCGGCGGGGACGGCGGCACGACAAGCGAAGCAGCGCCGGCGGCCGGAGACTCGTAATGACGGATCTCGTCTACATCGGCGTGGGGAGCAACCTCGATCACCCGCGACGACAGGTGGCGCGCGCGCTGGCGGAGCTCGCGCGGCTGCCGCGGTCACGCGTCGTTGCTGCTTCAGGAAATTACCTGAGCGCCCCGCTGGGCTGCGAGGAGCCGCAGCCGGACTACGTGAACGCTGTCGCCGCGTTGCGCACCGCGCTGCCGCCGCGAAGCCTTCTTGACCGCATGCATGCGATCGAGCGTCGTCACCATCGCGATCAGCGATCGCGCGCTGTACGCAACGCCCCGCGTACGCTTGATCTCGACCTTCTGCTCTACGGTCGACGCCGGACGCGGCAGCCGGGGCTCACACTTCCGCATCCACGGATGCACCAGCGTGCGTTCGTGCTGAAACCCCTGCTCGAAGTCGCGCCTTCGGTGCGTATCCCCGGACGCGGTGTGGCGCGGCGGTGGTTGCACGCGGTGCGCGATCAGCGCATCGCGCGGACGCGACGCCATGCCTCACGCTGATTCACTGATCTTGCGATGAACGTCGACAAGCTGCGCTACATCGTGGCCGAGGGCCCCATCGGCGCGGGCAAGACGAGCCTCGCCCGATCGCTCGCGCGGCACCTCGACGCGGACGCGCTGCTCGAAGCGCCGGACGAGAACCCGTTTCTCGTGCGCTTCTACGATGATATGCGTCGCTTCGCGTTGCCGACTCAGCTCAATTTCCTGTTCCAGCGCGTCGATCAGCTGCGCGGCTTGAGCCAGCTCGACATGTTCCGCCGCGTGATCGTCGCCGATTTCCTGCTCGACAAGGATCCACTGTTTGCCCGGCTCAATCTGAGCGACGACGAGTTCGCTCTCTACGACAAGGTGTACTCGCACTTGAAGCCGCAGACACCCACACCCGACCTGGTGATCTATCTGCAGGCGCCGGTAACCACGCTGATCGATCGCGTACACAAGCGCGGCGTCGATTACGAGCGCAGCATCTCCGAACATTACCTCGCGCGGCTTGCCGACGCGTACAGCCGCTATTTCTACAGCTACGACGACGCGCCGCTGCTCATCGTCAACAGCGAGCGGCTCAACTTCGTCGACGACGCGGGGCATCTGAAGCTTCTGCTGCAGCACATCGAGGGCATGCGTGGCCGGCGGGAATTTTTCAACCTGGGACAACCGTAGCGGGGGCCTGAAAGCTGGCGCATCGAGAATCGCGTCGAATCGGCATCGCCAATCACGGTGTGCGGGCGACTGCCAGTGCAATGTCAGTGAGCGCCTTGGCCGTGTCATCGCACAGCGGCGTCTGAATCGGCGACCGATGTCCAGCGTTGGAATCGCAAAGTTGACTTAAGTCAGCCTGCACGATCACCGCACGATGAGTCGCGGAGCTCCATAGCACGATGGTGTTCGTCCACAAGATCCCGTGACCGACTGCAACGACGGGGAAACTGAAAGCTTCCCATCCGTCGTTGTAGGTCTTGCTGGCCCATTTCCACCCCGTCGATGTTAGCTTTCCGGGTTCCGGGAGCGAACGGGCAAGCTCGCTCAGCGTTTCGGAGAGTCTTCGCTCTGCCTTCCGGGCCGCATCGCGAACACGCGTTGCATCCTTAACGCAAATGCCGACGGCGATCGAACCCTGAACGTTCTTCAAAGCGACGACGCTGAAGGAAGCAGCGCGTTCGCATCGAGCTGCTTCATCGTAGAAATTGAATGCGACATCTTCCCTGGGTTCCAGTGAGGCGAGGTAGAAGCGGTCACCATCAAAGCGAGCAACTGCGCTGATCTGCTTCGCAACGTCGAGCTCGAATCGGTCGGGGCGGCCAGGCTGCAACACGCTGGCTGCTTTGGACTTGTCTCGGTCTTGTGCCGCTGCAGGCAGCACTGACAGACCGCGCAACGTGGCGGTCAGCAACATTATTAGTGCGTGATTGCGCGTCATGACGTTCTCCGTCATTCGGAATCGCGTCGGGATGGCGGTCTTACCAGCCCGTGATCGCAGCCGGAACGGGTGGCCGCTCGTTTTCCATCAATGCATCAGCCTGCTGCGGACAGGACGAGCCCACGTTTCCGGTGGTCCCATCGATAATGAAGGCCACGCTCTCCCAGGCGTTGACACCACGAACCGGCATGTAGATCCCCTCGACGCGCGAGCCGTCGAGCCGTTCTTCGAGCTCGTAGATCGGGAATTGCAAGGCCCCATCGTCGGGAAGGTAGAGCGGAGGATTGTTGAAGCCAAGCTTCATGCCAACTGGCGAAGCCGTATCTGCGAGCATCGCGAAACGAGCGAGCCGCCGGGGAGGCACACGTCGATCGCCGTCTGCCCCGCGCTCCATCGCAACTACCCAGGGCTGCTCCGCCGGCCCTCCGGTGTAGCGAACGTTAAGCGGCACGTTGGCGCAGTAGGCCGAAACTCTTCGAGTCCCACCTGAGGTATCACGGCACAGCGGCGCGAGCAGGTTCCAGAGAGCATCATTCGCCGCGATTGCTTCAGCCTTGTAGCAGCCTTTGGGCATCGCCACGTAGTCAGTGTCGTTATAGGTAGTGATGAAGGTCGGTTCGGAGATGTCTTTGGTGCCCATGGCGACAGCATGCGGCTCACTACCGAGAGTCCCTTCGAACAGCACTTGTAGAAAAACATCCGTCGCATTGATTGGAATTGACGTGTCAAAGTCGAAGCTCAGCTCACGCCTTTCGCCTGAAGAAAGCGGCGACTCCAGTAGAACCGGCCTTGAGACGCTAATCTCTTCGTCGGCCGTGCGGCAGCCAAGAGATGGCGGCGTGCCTTCAAAGTCGGGCCGATAGCATGTGTTGCGATGGTACTTGGCAATTGCGCTGACCAAACCGCCAGCCATTGCCTCTTCCGGCGTGCTGTTGGTGATTTGCGCCCTTATCCGTCTGAAGCCGCAATGATCCGGACAATTCTCAGTCGACTGGTCGGCCACTGCGTAAACACCTGCTTCCGGCGGCGCGATGCTAATCCGGCCGCGGAAGAAATAATTCAGCATTCCCGCGGAGTAATTGACTGCCTTGGGGATCAAAAACGGGTAGACGGCTGCAAAGTTGAGTTGATTCAGCGCAAAGATTCGGCTGGTCCCAAAAGTCTCGTTCAGATACGAGTACCTCAGCACGACGCGCAGATCTTCATCGAAGACCGATTCAGTCGACGATCGAGCGTTGACCAGCGTAGCGCCGTCGAGATTATCGGTTACGACGGAGCTGTAAAAAGTCATCGTGCACTGGTCGACGCCAACGTTGGCGCAGAATTGCCTTATCGTCGGCGGAACCGGATCGGAGCCAAATGCTTCGACGACGCTCAGATCTGCTCCCCTGATGGGAGTGGGTTGCGAGAAGTCGGGATGTGCAAGCACCCGACCGGCGCTGTCGGCAACGAAGTTGGTGCGCTGGCTGACAAAGTTGGCATTAGTGTAATCCGCGACGCCTGCGCTACCCGTCCAGAAGTCGCGCGCGTTGCGTAATACCTGGCGGTACTTAGGAAACACCGCTTCGAAACTGCCGTTGGCAAGTTGTTCTTCGACTTTCGCCTGACCCTGGTTGCTGAACCCGGAGTATTTTTCGAATCGGCTTGGATGCCTGAAGCCGACGTTTGTCAGATCGCCGAGGAACGAGGCTCCATCCCAATGCGCGTCATTGCGTACGTGCTGCGGCTGGGTCATGTCCTGGAGATGATGAATGACCTGACCGAGGGTTTGGAACAGTCTGCCCCATTGCTCGTTGCGACCATCCGGTGCGGATGCTACGCCGGGCGTAGTCAGGGCGCGGTAAAAATAACGCCGAGCCCACGAGAAAGAAAACTCCTGGTCAGCATCTTGGTTGTTGTCCTGTATTGCCCAGTCGGCCGACGACATAAAAGAATGGCCCAAGACGGTGAGTCCTCTTCCGACATGTGCGGGATCGTAGAAGTGCCTCAGTGGACGTGTGCCGGCATCCTCGAACATGGCGCCGCAGGCGATTAGGCGCGGGATGGTTTCTAACGCCGGGTGGCTACACAACGGCCTCACGTCGGCGAAATGCTTTTCGTTTT
>VBCY01000620.1 GCA_005882995.1 Betaproteobacteria bacterium | reverse complement strand
ATCGGCGGTTGCCGAGGCAAAGCATGCGCAAGACGGTCCTGAATCAACTTTGCGCGTCCCTGCTTCTCGTCACGTCGCTGATAGACGCTGAAGGAGCGGCGGAGAACTCACGAGCTTCTCTCCGGCTTACGCCGTGCACGCTGCCGCAGCTCAGTCGGCCCGCACGCTGTGGCTCGCTCGAGGTTCCTGAAAATCCCGAGCGGCCACGGGACCGGCACATCGCGATCGCCATTGCGGTCATCCCGGCAGCGGTTGGCCCCGGCCTGCCGGATCCGATCGCGGTACTGATGGGCGGGCCGGGAGAGGATGCAATCAGCGCCGCGGCCATCTTTGCCGAACAGTTCGCCCCGCTATTGCGAGATCGAGACCTACTGCTCGTCGACCAGCGCGGGACCGGCCGCTCAAATGCTTTGAACTGCGACCTGTTCGCAGATGAAGACCCGTCCGCTGCCCTGCGCGATCTATTCCCGCCGCGCGCAGTAGATCGCTGCGCGCGACAGTCGCAAGCGCGTGCCGATTTAGCCCAGTACACGTTCGCGCAGTTCGCGAACGATCTGGAGCACGTGCGGCGCGCGCTCGGTTACGGTCCATTGAACGTGTCGGCGGGATCATATGGGACCCGCGCCGCCCAGGTGTATTTGCGCGCGTACCCGGAAAGCGTGCGCACGGCGCATCTCGCGAGCGTCGTGCCGATCGATGTACCGCCTCCGCTGACCATGGCGAAGACTGCTCAGTCTGCTTTGGAGGACGTATTCTTGGCGTGCTCGGATGATGCCGCATGCCGAGCCGCATTCCCCAATTTGCGCGACGAGTTTCGCGATGTCATTGCGCGCCTCGACGCGCGCGCTGCGCGCGCCGCCGTTCCAGGCGTTGTCCGTGCCGTGCCGCTCGATCGCGGCCGGGTCGTGGAGTGGTTTCGGTCCCAGCTCTATCGCCCCGGAACCGCCGCGGCAGTCCCCTGGTTGATTCATCAGGCGTACGAGGGCGACTGGCGGCCGATCGTAGATGGCATCCTCACCAGCGCCCTCGGGCTGCGCTCCGCGCTCAGTCTTGGCGTGTTTTTCTCCGTTACTTGCAGTGAAGACATCGCCTTCATGCGTGAGACAGACATCGAACGTGAGACTCGCGGCACGTCTCTCGGTGACTATCGCGTGCGGCAGCAACGAGCGGCCTGCGAGCATTGGCCCCGAGCTGTGCTACCCGAAGGCTACCGCGCGCCCGTACGCTCGTCCGTGCCCACGCTCTTCGTATCAGGCGATACCGACGGCGGCTCCCCAATGTGGTTCACGCAGCATGTCGCACGGGGCTTTGAAAATCGCGCTGAGATCGTACTCAGAGGACGCGGACATACCGAATGGAGTGACTGTCTAGGCAAGGTGTACGAGCAATTCGTGAGGAGTGGCACCGCGCGCGGGCTCGATGCCTCATCGTGCAGAGCAGTGCCGCGGCCGCCATTCAAGACGTAGTAGTTCGCGCGGACACTTGTCCTCACCTTGCTGCGGCAAAAGGATATGTCCGCTGTCTTGGTTTCGACCGTCAGCTTTGTGGCAGCTGCGACTGGCCGTTGAGGGTCGGGCACGGCCGCCCGGTCCTTCGCGATGAGCGGCGGTTCTACGATCTACACCGGCCGTTCACGCCTCGATGGCCGGTGTGCGTTATGCAGCGGTCCTTCGTATCGGAAAGGTGGAAGTCTCTGACCGACCCACTCCAGCCGTTGCGCCTGACAAGAACCAGACATTCCACCGCATCAACTTGAGACGTTCGACTACTGAATCACCTCAAGCCACCCGCGGGCGCGCAAGACATATAGCAACACAGTCAACGATCGCCTTCGGGCCGATGCGGTCATACCTCAGCAACAATAGCACCGCGCGTTTCGACTTGTGGTCGCAGGGCACGCAGGCGCAACCCATGGTGCTGGCGCGGCCGCGCCGCTTGTCCGACAATCTGCACATGGATCTCGCTGCCACCCGACGGCTAGCGCGACCTTCATTTCTTGAAGAACAGGAGGGTGATGCCATGAAAGTACTACGGCTCGCGTGGCTACCAGCACTTGGCCTGATTCTCAGCCCGCCGACCGGCGGGGTGGCGAACCCCCTAACTTACACCTTCACGCAGGTCACAGATTCTAGCGGCGCGTTTAGCACATTCGTTGGCGGCGCCTCCATCAATGATGAAGGGACCGTCGCCTTTTTGGCGACGTTGAGCGCCGGCGGCGAGGCCATTGTTGTCGGCAACGGGCAATCAACCACGCCTCTCTACGCCACCGGCGGCTCGGCCGGATTGAACTGTCAGGCACGCAGAAAGCGGTCAGGACGCAGTGCGCAACGCGGCAGCACCGGCCGATCCGAACTACTCCAACGTTTTGCGCCAACGACCAACCCGGTTGAACGATAACAGAGTGCTTGCTTTGGCATCGGTGGTCGTGCCTCTGATGCGCGTGATGCTTTACGCGCCGCGCAGCCTCAGCGACGGCGACACCGCGAGAAGTCGAGGTCGTCCTGCCGCTCGCCCGGCCGCACCCCCTCGAAATGGCCCGCGCGCGGATTCCAGCACTCTCGCGGCACGTCGCGGTTGCTGGCGCGGTAGTCGCTCACCGGTCGGCAACGCGAGAAGTCCAAGTCGTTCTGCCGCTCGCCCGGCCGCACCCCCTCGAAATGGCCCGCGTGCGGATTCCAGCACTCTTGGGCGCGATCGTACTGCGCATAGGCGGGTGCCGTTGCGCAAGCCAACAGAGCAATGATCATCGAGAACTTCAACATAGCTTCTCCTTCTGGTAATCAGAACCCATCACATAACGATCACAACGAAGCGAAGGCTCCCGGTCCGCGCCGCTGCTCCTGGGTAACGCTTAACTTCTCCGCCCGGGCACTACTCTCATCCAACTCAATGCGCGCCCCAGTTCGAGCGTTGCGGTTCATCTTACTGTCGCTCAGAGGCTAGGTTCCAACGGAGACCATTGCTCCTAGATTTAAGGCTATTGGGTGGTGCGGTTGCTGTCTATCGGGCGCCGGCCGATTTTGTTGTCAGCGCGGACGGAACTCCTTGTAATTCGTCGCCGCATCTCAACGCGTCGCGCCGCGAATAGTTGGGATTCTTCATCTTGATCACTCGGGCCGCCGTCCGGCCTTGTAGACGGCATTCGCCTGCTTTGCGATGATGCCTTCGAAGCCCAATTCGGAGACCTTAGCGAACAGATAGCCCAGCAGTTTGCTTTCAAGGGACGGCACTGCGTTCCGGACTTCAGCGGTTACGTGATCGGTTTTCAGACGATCCGATAGACGCTGAGAGCGCCGATTGCAGGCAAGACCGGGGATCGGTCCACGACAGCGTCCGCTCTGAGAATGAAGGGCTAGGACCGGTTTTGGCCGATAGCGCCAATTGGCGAGCATCGGGCCGATGGCCGCTGTCGCGGCGGAGCAGACGGTCGGCTTCGTCAGGCGCGTGACCGAGAAGGGTCGAACTGAA
>VBCY01000618.1 GCA_005882995.1 Betaproteobacteria bacterium | reverse complement strand
GGCGGGGTGAGATCTTTCTCGGGTAGAGTCGGCGTCGTTGGGCGCTGACTCTTCCTTTGCGGGATCCAGACACAGCACCGCGCGTCACCCATTTCAGTCAGCTATTTCTGCATGACCGTCACCACGATCTCGCAGAGCCGATGCTTCGGCGGCATACAAGGAATCTACTCGCACGAGTCGTCCGAGACGCACTGTACGATGCGCTTTGGCGCCTTCCTGCCGCCGCAGGCGAGCAAGGGCCGTGTACCCCTGCTCTACTGGCTCTCCGGCCTTACCTGCACCGAAGAGAACTTCGTGGTGAAGGCCGGAGCCCAGCGCGTTGCGGCTGAACTGGGGCTAGCGGTCATCGTGCCGGATACGAGCCCGCGCGGTTTGAACATCAGTGGAGAGTCCGACACCTATGACTTCGGCCTTGGCGCGGGCTTTTACGTCGATGCGACAGAAGCGCCGTGGTCGCGTGGTTACCGCATGTACTCTTACGTCGTCAAAGAGTTGCCCAGCATCGTCGCCGCAAGCTTCGCGGTCGATTCATCGCGCGCAGGCATCTTTGGACATTCCATGGGCGGACATGGCGCTATCACGATTGCACTGAAGAACCCTCAAGACTACAAATCCGTGTCTGCGTTCGCCCCCATCAGTTCTCCAATGCGTTGTCCATGGGGTGAAAAAGCGCTTACGGGATATTTGGGCAACGACCGGAAGCGTTGGCGCGAATATGATTCAACGGCGCTGCTTGACGACCAGGGTTGGGGCGGCCCACCGCTGCTCATCGATCAGGGCAGCAAGGATCCGTTCCTGGACACTCAACTAAAACCGGAGCTGCTTCGAGAGGCATGTGAGCGCTGCAGTGTTCCGCTTACGTTTAGTATGCGGGAAGGCTACGACCACAGCTACTTCTTTATCGCCACTTTCATCGACGAGCACCTGCGCTTCCACGCCCAGCACCTCTAGGGATTCTGGACAGTGATCTGCGCTATTCGGCTCAGGCGCGGATTAGATCGACCGAGGCTGAGCGATCGCGAAACACCAGCGGCCGTGTCACTTGCACCTGAGCAACCTGCGCTCGCTCGACCGCCTCGGCGATGCTGCCGTGATGTGGCGAGAGTTCACACACCGGGTCGGCGTTCGCCGCCGCACCGGTGAGCATGTACGCCTGGCAGCGACATCCGCCAAAATCCTTGGTGCGCTCCGGGCACGAACGACAGGGTTCGTGCATCCAGTCCTCACCGCGATACGCATTGAACGCTGCTGAGTCGTGCCAGATTTCACGCACGCTGGACTCGCGCACATTGGGAAATTGAAGTCCAGGAAGCATCCGTGCGGCCTGGCACGGGAGCGCAAGGCCATCCGGGGCAATGTTCAGAAACACCGATGCCCAGCCGTTCATGCAGGCTTTCGGCCGGCCGGCGTAGTAGTCCGGTACGACGAAAAACAGCTTGATGCGTCCCCTGAGTCTGCGGCGATAGTCGTTGGTGACCTGCTCCGCGCGTTCGAGCTGCGCGCGAGTCGGCAGGAGATGGTCGCGGTTGAGATACGCCCAACCGTAGTACTGGGTGTTCGCGAGCTCGAGGAAATCCGCATCGAGCGCTACCGCCATCTCGATGATTCGCTCGATGTGGTCGATGTTCAATCGTGACAGCACCACATTGAGCACCATGGGATAGCCGTGACTTTTCACCAGGCGTGCAACTCTGAGTTTCAGATCGAAGGTCCGAGTATTCGACAGAAAGTCGTTGACCTCCTAGCTGGAGTCCTGAAACGACACCTGGATGTGATCCAGGCCGGCCGATTTGAGCGCCTTGATGCGCTCTTCGTTCAAGCCGACTCCCGACGTTATCAGATTGGTGTAGAAGCCGAGGTTGCGCGCCTCGGCAACCAGATCAACGAGATCCTCGCGCAGCATCGGCTCACCGCCCGAAAATCCAAGTTGTACGGCGCCAAGCGAGCGAGCTTCGCGGAACACGCGCTTCCAGTCGTCGGTTGACAGCTCGTCTTCGACTTTCGCAAAATCCAGCGGATTGGAGCAATACACGCAGTGCAACGGGCAGCGGTAGGTCAATTCCGCAAGGAGCCATAGCGGCGGCCCGGCTCGGGACGACTTACTCGGTAAATTCGATCCAGCCACGGTTAGTCGCCTCTGTCAAAAAGTCGCTCACATCATCCCGCAGCCCCGGCGCGCTGAAGGCGCGCTCGAGATCCTCCACGAGCGCCGAAAACCTCGTGGTACCGTTGCAGCGCCGGAGAATTTCAGCGGCGGGTCCGTTCAGGCGCACCATGCCCTCAGGATAGAGCAGGACCCAGGCCTGCTGCGCCTCTTCCCATTGCAAACGATAGAGGGAGCGCAGCACCGGCTGCGCTTGCAGCGAGATTTCAGCCACCTGCCACCTCCGCCGGCGTCCGCGCCTCATCCGGATAGGCGAGGTCGATGGCGTCGAGCATGCTCCACAAGACGTTCAGCTTGAAGCGCAGGATTTCCAACGCCTGCTCCTGCAGAGGGCGCGTGTTGAAATAATCGAGGGTGATGGTCAGCCCATGTGCCACGTCGCGCCGCGCTTCCGACAGACGATTGCGAAAGTAGCTAAGACCTCTGGAATCGATCCATGGATAGTGCTGCGGCCAGTTGGCGAGCCGTTGCTCGTGAATCTTCGGCGCAAAGAGCTCGGTGAGCGAGGCGCAGACCGTCTCCTGCCAAGGTCGGGTGCGGGCGAAGTTGACGTATGCATCGACAGCAAAGCGCACCCCCGGAACAACGTGTTTCAGCGACGTTATTTCCGGACGCGCGATCCCGGCGGCTTCGCCGAGCTGGATCCAGGCCTCGATCCCCCCAGAGTCATCGCCGTACCCGTCATGATCGAGGATGCGTTTGATCCATTCGCGGCGAACGCTGCGGTCCGGACAATTCGAGAGCATCGCAGCATCCTTGATCGGGATGCTGACTTGATAGTAGAAGCGATTGAGGACCCAGCCACGAATTTGCTGTGGCGTTAACTGGCCGTTATTCATCCGTACGTTGAAGGGATGATGGATGTGATAGCGGGCGCCCTCTGCATGCAACCGCGCTTCAAACTCCTCGCGACTGAATGGGGCGCTCACAACACCAGTTCCATGCCGTCAAAGGCCACCTCGATACCCTCGCGCTCGAGCAGAAGGCGCTCTTCGGAGTCTTCATCGAGAATCGGATTCGTATTGTTGATATGAATAAGCACCCGGCGGGCGCTGGGGAATTCGCGCAGGCGCTCGATCATCCCCCCAGGTCCCGTTTGGGGCAGATGGCCGATCTCGCTTGCGCGCTTTCGCCCGACTCCCTGCCTGATCATCTCGTCGTCGGTCCAGAACGTTCCATCCACCAGCAGGCAATCTGCGCCTGCCATCTCTCCCCGGACTTTTTCACCGATTTCTGCCAGTCCAGGGGCGTAGAAGAGACTGCGCCGCGAGTCCTGATCTCGTATCGTTAGACCGATGTTGTCTCCCGGTTGCGGAGCGTCTCGCCGCGGAGAGAAAGGCGCCGGTTTGCTCACCAGCGGCAGCGCCTCCAGTTCTACGCCGACGACGCCATCGACGCGGAAAGAACGCCCATCGATTGCAATGCAGTGCCAATCGACGCCGCAGAAGTGACCGAGCAGACCCAAAATCGGGAAGCCTTCCGTGAGATCGGAGCGCACCAACTCGGTCGTGTACAGCGGCAGCCGCTCGCCTTCGCGCAGCAGCAGCAGACCGGCGGCGTGATCGATCTGCCCGTCAGTCAACACCACCGCGGCGATGCCGGAGCCTCGGAGCTGCGTCGGTTGCAGCTCCGGTGTGCAGCGGATCTGCGCGAGAATATCCGGCGAAGCGTTGCAGACGATCCACCGCTTCCCATCGCTACTCACCGCGATCGAGGATTGGCTGCGGGGCCGAGCATGCAGAGTACCTGCCCGCAATCCCGCGCAGTTGCGGCAGTTACAATTCCATTGCGGGAAGCCGCCGCCCGCAGAAGAGCCGAGAATCTTGACGCGCACAAAAGCGGCGCCTTGCCGCGAGGGCAGCGAGGCGCCGCGCCATTCGCCTAACGCGTGGCGATGTACATCGTGATTTCAAAGCCGAAGCGAATGTCCTGGAAGGACGGTTTGGACCATTGCATACGATCTCCTTCGGTTGTGCCTTGCACCCCGTCCGGCAACATGAGAAAAACGAGGCTTTGAGGCAAGGCTATTATCCTGGTCACCACAACAGTCGGTGGTCGTAAAATTTGCCTTTCAGCGCTCATGAAAATCATGAATTTCCGCCGATCGAAAAGCAAAGGGCGACCGGCCGCTCGATGGATGTGGATGATGCGAAGGAACTGTTTGACGTGAGCCTGAGAGTACGGATCAATATCGCAATCACCGTGCTGATGCTGATGTTTATCGGCACATTGGTTGCCGTCGAAGTTGACGACTCGAGGCGCTCGGTTGCCGAAGAAATGGAAGCTTCGAGCCGAATTGCAGGCCAGCTTCTGCGAGAGGCCACGCGGGCTGACCAAGGATTCGAGCCGATGTGGGTGCGAACCTTCCTGGCGCGGCTCGGGCGCGTTCGCGCCAACGAGATCGAATTGATCGCCCCGGACGGTGTTGTGTTATATCGCTCGCCGCCGGCGACCTACAAGGCGGGACGCAACGCACCGGAATGGTTTGCGAGGCTGATGATCCCGGCGCCTGAGCCTCTGGCGATTCCGCTTCAGGGGGCGACGCTGCGCGTGACGCCGAACGCTTCCCGCGCGATTCTCGATGCCTGGGACAATCTGTCGACTTTCGCGCTGATCTGTGGTGTCTTTCTGATTGTGGCCAACGTCGCGATTTTCTGGTTTACAGGTCGTGCTGTCGCTCCACTCGAGCGCATCGCCAAGGCGCTCTCCGGCGTCGAGCACGGCGCGCTCGATACTCGGCTGCCGCTTTTGCCTGGCCGAGAGGCGCGACAAATCGGGGAAAGCTTCAACCGCATGGCGGCCGCAGTGGAGGAAACCGTGCGCATCCGTGAGCAGGCGGAGCGCACACGAGGGCAGCTCGCCAACGAACGTGCACTTGCGCGTGAAATCCAGGCGCGCATCGAGGAAGAAAGACGGATGCTTGCTCGTGAGCTCCACGACGAGCTGGGTCAGACCGTTACTGCCATCCGCTCCATCGCCGCCTCGATCGCGCGGGACACCGTTACGGAGGATGCTGCAAAACGGATCGAGATGATTGAAGGGCTCGCTGTTCGACTGCAGGAAGGCATGCGCGAGCTGGTGCCGCGCTTGCGGCCTCTTGCGCTCGACGAGCTTGGACTCGCGGAGGCTCTAGGCGATCTGGTCGATGATTATCGCCAGCATCACAGCGGGCTCTCCATCGATCTCATAACAAGCGGGGATCTCGGCGCCATACCGGGTGAAATGGCGATTGCGCTCTATCGCGTCGTCCAGGAGAGTCTCACCAACGTCGTCAAGCACGCGCAAGCGAGCCGCTGCACCGTTAATCTGGCAGCGGCCCGGGACGAAATTTCGCTTACGGTGGAAGACGACGGCAGAGGCGTGGCGGAAGCCGATCTCAACAAGGCCGGTCGCTTTGGCGTGCGCGGTATGCGCGAGCGCATAGAGTCCTTCGGTGGCAGCTTCGCGTTCGCCAAGATCGGCTCGGGCGGCCTCGCCTTGCATGCGCGACTGCCACTGCCTGCCATCGTGGAAGCGTGACCGCGCATGGCACTCACGATCGAGACCTCCCACGACAGTGATGCTTCGACGACCGTCCTGCTCGCCGACGACCACGCCATTGTACGGATGGGCTTTCGCCTTCTGCTCGAGACGACAGGCAAGTGCCGCGTTGTCGGCGAAGCCGACAGCGGAGAGCAAGCCTTCAGCCTCTATTTCAAGTTGAGTCCTGACGTACTGGTTATCGACATCGCGATGCCAGGGATGGGGGGTCTGGAAGCGATCAACCGAATCCTTGCACGCGATCCGAGAGCACGCATCCTAGTGCTGTCGGCGCACGAGGATACGAGTTATCCACGGCGCTCGATGCAGGCTGGCGCGCTCGGCTACTTGTCGAAGCGAGGCGCGCCGAGCGAACTCTTGCGGGCGGTGAGCGCAGTGGCTCGAGGCTCGACCTACATTGAGCCCGGGATAGCGCAGAGACTGGCGGTACAGGGCCTGAAGGGCACGCGAGGGCCTGTGGACCTGCTTTCCGAACGTGAGTTCGAGGTGTTTGTGCATCTTGCCGCAGGCAAAAGCGTGACGCAGATCGCCGACCTGTTATCCCTGAGCCCGAGGACTATCGGCACACATCTCTACAACATCAAACAGAAGCTAGGTGCGCAGAATGCCGCGGAATTGACACTGATTGCGCTGCACGCGGGGCTGCTCAACGAAGGAATGTAGGTTTCGACCCGTGGAGCCGCGAACGAATAGCGATCGACCGCTGATGAGGTTGCAGACAGCGATCCTGTTCGCGTCTACGGCGTTCAGCGCAGGGGCTCAGGTCCCTCAGCGACTGGACCCGATTGTAGTCACCGCGACGCGGTCGGAGACTCGTGCATTCGATCTTCCGGTCGCAATCGATAGTGTCGAAGCAGCGCAGATCCAGCAGGGACAGCTCGAGCTCAATCTTTCCGAGTCGCTGGCGCGGGTGCCGGGCATCGTCGTTCAGAATCGGTGGAACTACGCGCAGGATCTCATGATCTCGTCGCGCGGCTTCGGCGCCCGCGCCAATTTCGGGGTGCGCGGCGTGCGTCTTTACCAGGACGGCATCCCGGCGACCATGCCCGATGGCCAAGGGCAGACGGGCAGCTTCAGCCTCGTCTCCGCCAAGCGCATCGAAGTATTACGGGGGCCGTTCTCGACGATCTATGGGAACGCATCGGGCGGAGTGATCTCCATCTTCACCGAGGATGGACCCGATCCGCCTCAGGCGCAGGCGCAGGTCGTTGCCGGCAGCTACGGCACATCGAATTCCATCGTCAAGCTGGGCGGCGCCACGCCGGCGCTCAACTACGTAGTCGCCGGCAATATTTTCCACACCCACGGATATCGCGAGCACAGCGAAGCCACGCGGGATCTGGTCAACGCCAAACTGCGCTTCAACACGGGCGATAACGGCAGTGTCACGGTCATCG
>VBCY01000619.1 GCA_005882995.1 Betaproteobacteria bacterium | reverse complement strand
TCGCGCACTTGCTGGCGCAGCGGGGAGTGTTTGTCCTGCGGCGATGGCGGCGAATGCGACCGAGCAAGCTAAGAACGTTCCAATCGAAGTGGCTCGCATGTGGCTCTCCGTGAATAAAGTTCATCTTCGTTCGAAGCAGGATTTGACCGGCGGACAATCCTTGGCTCGAGTACCGTGGTTTTAGTCTACGCCAGTCCGCTTCGTCCTCAGACCTCAGCCGCTGCCAGATCAAATCGCGGTTGCAACAAATCAGGCACGGATCGGAGCCGTCGAATCGCGCTCGCTCGTTGCGATTGAAGCGATCGCGACGCTAAGGTATAATTCAAAGCCTTCGGAGCGGGGAAGGCGATCAGGCCTTTCCCGCTTCGCACGTCTGTCACCGCTTCGAGGAAACTCGCCGTGCTCGCTGCCTACGTCCCTGCGCTGCTTGCGCTCGCCGACGGGACGGTGTTCCGCGGCCGCGCCACCGGTGCCCATGGCTCGAGCGCCGGCGAGGTCGTGTTCAACACGGCGATGACCGGCTACCAGGAGATACTCACCGATCCATCGTATGCCGGGCAGCTTGTCACGCTGACCTATCCTCACGTCGGCAACACCGGCGTCAACGCAGAGGACATCGAGTCGCCGCGTATTTTTGCTGCCGGACTGATCGTCCGCGATGTGCCGCGATTCGCATCAAGCTGGCGGCGCGAGCGCGATCTCGGTGCCTATTTGACCGAAGGCGGAGTCGTAGGCATTGCCGACATCGACACTCGCAAGCTCACGCGCATTCTGCGCGAAAAGGGCGCGCAGAACGGTTGCATCATGGCGGGTTCAAAGCCGCATGACGTCGACGAGCGCGAGGCGGTGTCACGCGCGAGAGCCGCACCATCGATGGTGGGACTGGACCTCGCCAAGGTGGTGAGTTGCACCGAAGCCTACGATTGGTCGGACGGTACCTGGAGGCTGCACCAAGGTTATCAATCCGCGCCAAAGCCGCGCTTTCATGTCGTCGCTTACGATTTCGGCATCAAGCACAACATCCTCCGCATGCTGGCCGCACGGGGTTGCGAACTCACCGTTGTGCCCGCAAAGACGAGCGCAAGCCAGGCGCTCGCGCTCAAGCCGCACGGAATCTTTCTCGCCAATGGACCGGGTGACCCCGAGCCCTGCACTTATGCCGTTGAGGCGATCCGTGAATTTCTCCGTATCGGGATTCCGATTTTCGGGATCTGCCTCGGTCACCAGCTCCTTGGACTTGCGTGCGGCGCACGGACGATCAAGATGAAGTTCGGCCACCATGGTGCTAATCATCCAGTGCTCGACACCGACACCGGACACGTTCTGATCACCAGTCAGAACCATGGCTTTGCCGTCGATGCGTCGACGCTGCCGCCGAATGCGAGAGTGACGCATGTATCACTCTTCGACGGAAGCCTCCAGGGCATCGCGTTGACCGACAAGCCCGCGTTCAGTTTTCAGGGGCACCCGGAAGCGAGCCCCGGTCCACACGATCTCGGTTACCTGTTTGATCGTTTCGTCCGCATCCTGGAGAGGCCGGGATTACAGGTCGCCGCTGAATGAGTGCTCACAGAGACCATGCCTAAGCGCAGCGACATCGAGAGCATTCTCATCATCGGCGCAGGCCCGATCATCATTGGCCAGGCGTGCGAGTTCGACTATTCGGGCGCTCAGGCGTGCACGGCTCTGCGCGAGGAAGGCTACAAGATCATCCTGGTCAATTCCAATCCGGCGACGATCATGACCGATCCTGGGATGGCCGACGTGACTTACATCGAGCCCATTACCTGGCCGATGATCGCCAAAGTGATCGAGCGCGAGCGGCCCGACGCGCTGCTGCCAACCATGGGCGGACAGACCGCGCTCAATTGTGCACTGGACCTCGCGCGCGAAGGCGTGTTGACGCGCTTCGATGTCGAGTTGATCGGCGCTTCGAAAAAGGCGATCGACAAGGCCGAAGACCGGGAAAAGTTCAAGGCGGCGATGACCCGCATCGGCCTCGCTTCTGCGCGCTCGGGGATCGCGCATAACCTTGTACAGGCGCACGAAGTGCAGGCGGCGATCGGGTTTCCGGCGGTGATCCGCCCTTCGTTCACCCTGGGCGGTACCGGAGGCGGCATCGCCTACAACAAGGACGAGTTCGTCGACCTGTGCAAGCGCGGGCTCGACCTGTCGCCCACGCACGAGCTGCTGATCGAAGAGTCGCTGCTCGGTTGGAAAGAATTCGAAATGGAGGTCGTGCGCGACCGCAAGGACAATTGCATCATCGTCTGCTCGATCGAGAATCTTGATCCGATGGGCGTGCACACCGGCGATTCGATCACGGTCGCGCCGGCGCAGACACTGACCGACAAGGAATTGCAGATCATGCGCGACGCCTCGATCGCCATACTGCGCGAGGTCGGCGTCGATACCGGAGGATCGAACGTCCAGTTCGCGATCAATCCCGACGATGGCCGCATGATCGTGATCGAAATGAATCCACGCGTGTCGCGCTCCTCGGCGCTTGCGTCAAAGGCGACCGGATTTCCCATCGCGCGCATCGCAGCCAAACTGGCCGTTGGCTACACGCTTGATGAGCTCAGGAACGAGATCACCGGCGGGCAGACTCCGGCATCCTTCGAGCCGACCATCGACTACGTCGTTACCAAAGTGCCGCGCTTCGCGTTCGAGAAGTTTCAGCAGGCGGATGACCGGCTCACCACGCAGATGAAATCCGTGGGCGAGGTGATGGCCATCGGACGCACATTCCAGGAATCGCTGCAGAAAGCTCTGCGCGGCCTGGAAACGGGTGTCGACGGCTTCAATCTGAAAACGGTGGATCCCGACACGATTGCCGACGAGCTCGCATACCCGCGTGCCGAACGGCTGTGGTACGTCGCCGACGCGCTCGCCATCGGCATGCCGCTCGACGAGGTGTACCAGCATACCCGGATCGATCGCTGGTTCCTTGCGCAGATCAAGGAGATCGTCGATACCGAGCTCGCCGTCGAAAAGCGCTCGCTGCAGGATCTCTCGAAAGACGAACTGCGATCGCTCAAGCGAATGGGTTTTTCCGACCGGCGGCTCGCCTATCTGCTCAAGTCGAGCGAAGCGCAGATTCGCGCGCGACGCCATACCCTGGGAATTCGCCCGGTGTACAAGCGGGTGGACACCTGTGGCGCCGAGTTCGCGACGCGCACCGCGTACATGTATTCGACGTACGAGGAAGAATGCGAGGCAGCACCCACCGAGCGAAAGAAGGTCATCGTCCTCGGCGGTGGACCGAACCGCATCGGGCAGGGCATCGAGTTCGACTATTGCTGCGTGCACGCGGCGCTGGCGCTGCGCGAGGACGGTTACGAAACCATCATGGTCAACTGCAACCCGGAGACCGTCTCGACCGACTACGACATCTCGGACCGTTTGTATTTCGAGCCGCTGACACTGGAGGACGTGCTGGAAATCGTGCATGTCGAAAAGCCCTACGGAGTGATCGTGCAGTACGGCGGACAGACGCCCCTCAAGCTCGCGCGCGACCTCGAGAAAAACGGCGTGCCCATCATCGGAACGTCTCCGGACATGATCGACATGGCGGAAGACCGGGAGCGTTTCCAGCAGATGCTGCATCGGCTGAAGTTGCGCCAGCCGCCCAATCGAACGGCGCGCACCGAAGACGACGCGATCAAGGCTGCGGAGGAGATCGGCTATCCGTTGGTGGTGCGCCCGTCATATGTCCTTGGCGGCCGCGCGATGGAAATCGTTCACGAGCAGCGCGACCTCGAGCGCTACATGCGGGAAGCGGTGAAGGTGTCGAACGATTCGCCGGTGCTGCTTGATCGGTTTCTCAACGACGCGATCGAGGTCGACGTCGATGCACTGTGCGACGGCTCGCGAGTGATCATCGGCGGCATCATGGAGCACATCGAGCAGGCGGGGGTCCATTCAGGCGATTCGGCGTGCTCTCTGCCGCCCTTTTCGCTGTCAGCGGAGCTCCAGGACGAGCTGCGGCGACAGACGGTGGCGATGGCCCATGGTTTGAGTGTGGTGGGCCTGATGAATGTGCAATTCGCCATTCAGTTTCCAAAAAGCAACGGCGGCAAAGGCGTCGTTTACGTCCTCGACGTTGCATGGTGGGGCGGACGCTCGACAATCAGGGCATTGTCGGCGAAATCGTCCCGCCCTATTTTTCGGTCAAGGAAGCGGTGTTTCCTTTCATCAAGTTTCCCGGGGTCGATACGATTCTGGGGCCGGAGATGAAATCGACCGGCGAAGTGATGGGGGTAGGCGAGAGCTTTGCCGAAGCGTTCCTTAAATCGCAGATCGCAGCGGGCGTGAGACTGCCGCGCAGCGGCAAGGTCTTCGTCAGTGTGAAGAATCCCGACAAGGCGCGCGTCGTCGAAATCGCGCGTACCCTCGCCGAGCTTGGCTTCGCACTCGTCGCGACGCGAGGCACGGCGGCTGCGCTCGCCAACGCCGGCCTGCAGGTCACTGCAGTGAACAAGGTCGCCGAAGGCCGCCCCCACATCGTCGACATGCTCCTCAACGACGAAATCGCGCTGGTAGTTAACACCGTCGAGGAAAAGCGCAGCGCCATCCAGGACAGCTACGCGATCCGTCGCGCCGCGCTCAACGATCAGATCCCGACCTACACGACTATCGATGGTGCGCGGGCTGCGGCGCTAGGCATGCAGGGAATGCGCGAGTTGGTACCTTACTCGATGCAGGCACTGCACCAGCGGCTGCATTAGAATTCAGTTTGCGTTAAGATTGACTCGATGGCCGGGTGCGGCGCCGCCGCGTCCGGTCTTTTATTTCAGGTCCAGCTATGAGCAATGACAAGGTCCCCTTGACTGTCGCCGGGGCTGAGAAACTCAGAGCCGAGCTGCATCGGCTCAAGACGGTGGACCGGCCCGCGGCCATTACTGCGATCGCCGAGGCGCGCTCGCACGGCGATCTCGCCGAGAACGCGGAGTACGACGCGGCGAAAGAGCGTCAGGGCTTTCTCGAGGGCCGCATCGCGCGACTGGAGTCCAAGCTCGCGCATGCGCATATCGTCGATCCCGCCGCTATCGACGCCGAGGGACGAATCGTCTTCGGTGCAACCGTCGATCTGGAAGACCTGGAGACCGGCGAGGAAGTACGCTATCAGATTGTTGGCAACGAGGAGGCCGACATCAAGCACGGCAAGATCTCGATCGAGTCGCCCATCGCTCGCGCGCTAATCGGCAAGAGCGTCGGCGATATTGCGGAAGTGCAGGCGCCTGCCGGCGTACGGGAATACGAAGTACTGGCTGTTCGCTATTTCTAGACCTTCGCACTGCCACGTCGCCTGCGATTCCCGCGTGCGAGCGGATTCGCAGCGGGCGCCCCAGCGCGCGGCGCGCTGCGTGGTGGACGCGCCGGGGAACGCGCCATCGGCGTTCGCGGCCGTCTCGCTTGTGGTTTCGATTTGGCCATCGCTCCCGCTCCTTTGGGTGCTCCGCGGCGCCCCGAGCGCGTCGCCAGCGAAGGGTTTCTCGGGTTTGATCGCGGGGAGCGCTGTACCCGATCGGGCAAGGGTTCCTCGGGCGCCGGGCGCCACACGATGAGGAGCTTGCCGAGGTGCTGGACCGCTGCCGCGTCGAGCTCGGCGCAGATGCGATCGAGCATCGCCTCGCGACGGACTCGATCGTCGCTGAACACCCGGATCTTGATCAGCTCGTGCGCACGCAGATTGACGTCGATCTCATGCAGCACGCCTGGAGTGATTCCGTGCTGGCCGATTGTAACGACCGGTTGCAAGTGATGCGCTTTCGCGCGCAGCGCACGGCGCTGAGGAGGGGTTAGCAAAGTCATGCGCGCTTCTTTGCCCGCTCCGGCTTGGCCCCATTCGCCTTCGACTGAATTTCGTCGGCAGGGCGCTGATCGCCGATCACGCTCTTCAGCGGACAAATGCGGAATGCAGGACATTTCTTGCAACCGACTGTGATGGCGATTGGGCAAATGGTCATGATTGTCTTCTTCGGTCGCGGCGTTATCGTGCACGCAAGAGCTTGGCCGTTTTGGCGACCGCCGCCGGCTTCACCCAGAAGATCGCACCGAAGCGTCCCTTGCCCGAACTTACCGCGTCCATCGCCGTGATATTGATGCGCGCATCCGCTAGCGTTTGAAGCAACTTGGCCAATGCTCCAACACGGTCGTCGCCCTGCACGAGGAATCCTGTCTTCTTTCGGGAGAGTTTGATCTTGAGCTTTTTTGCCGCACGAAGAAACTGCGTGGTGTTTTCGGGAATGAGATCGAGTTGGCCCTTCCGGCCGCTGGGGAACCCGGAGAAGGCGAGCAGATTCACGCCTTCGTCTGCGAGAGCGGCGAGAACCCTGGAGCCTTGACCCGCGGTATTCGGGATCATCACGTAGAAATAATCGATTGTGCGTAGATTACTGCTCATGGTGCCTCCTTGCTGGATTGCAGTTGAATTGAGGCTAGCGTTGAACTGTGAAACCGGCTTGGTCGGGAGTCAAGCGTCAAGCGACAAAAGACGAACGCTGAGATGTCGCGCGAGACCGCGTCCGCCTTCCGCCATCACCTGCCCGTGATTCCAGCGAAAGGCCGGTGCTAGCAGTGGACCAAGGAGAGTCATCCAGCGTTTGGTCGCGGCGACGGTCCATTCATAGCGCACCCGCGTCGTCGTATCCTCGGCCGCGAGATGCCATGTGCCGATGCCGCTTAAGTCGCCGTCGGCTCTGCCTTCCAGCAACGTTGGACGCTGGACCGCGGAGATCCGCATCCGAAACGACAAGCGGTACGGTAGGCGGCTCGACCATGTGTAACCCCTCAGCGCGCCGAGTCCGTCGGCGTCACCCGGCTCGACCTCCTCGATCGCATGCACGTAACGCCACCACGACGGCCACTGCCCGCTGTCAACCAGCGCTTCCCATACCCGGTCGATTGGTGCGTCCAGGTGCCAGCGCGTAATCAGCGAAAAGCGATTCACCGCGTCGGCTGTGCGGGAACAGAATCGGTCGAGGCAACGTAGTTCGACACCTCGATCAAATTCCCATCCGGATCGCGGAAATAGAACGATCGCATCGGACCCGTTGCGCCGGTGCGATCGACGGGCCCGAGGACGATATCGACGCCTTGCGCTCGAATGTGCGCCATGGCTGCGTCAAGCGGCGTCAAGGTGATGAAGCACAGATCCGCTGAGCCTGGAAGCGGACGCTCGGCGTGCGGCTCGAATTCCCTGCCGGCGAGATGCAGATTGATCTTTTGTCGGCCAAAGGCGATCGCCTTTCGCCCTTGTCCGAAGGTGACCGTGGTCATGCCAAGCACGCGTTCGTAGAAGTCGCATGTCGCTTCGATGCTGGCGACTGTAAGAACGAGATGATCCAGACGATCGACATGAAGCTGGCTCGAGGTCATGGCACGAGCTTATTCCGGTAGAGAAGCGCCGGAGCCACCCATTTCCTTGGGTACGTCCTTGAGCTTGGGCACGCCGTCCTTGATCGGCAATACCGTCTCCTGATAATGAACATGCACCGCCGGCGTGAAGGGCAGATCCGGTATCACTGCGGCGTAGACATCGGTGAGTCCCATGCCGGGATGCTCGGTAAAGATATGACCGCCACAAAGCTTGCACCACTTCCGCGAGCTGCCGCGCGTCTTGTTATAGGAGCCGATGTGTTCTGCGCCGCGGGCCACTTTCACCGCCTCTGGCTTCCACAGCGTAAATGCATTGACCGGACCCGCCGACCAATGCCTGCAGGAATCGCAATGGCAATAACCCATCGCCGCAGGCTCACCCGTCACGGTGAGCTGAACCGCGCCGCAAAAACAGGAACCCGCATAACTCTTGCCTTCAGACCTCTTGCCTTCAGACATGAACGACCTCCTTAAGGTTGCCGCACCTGACGCGCAGATGCCCGCATTTCACTTGGCAGTGAGCCTGCCGAACAACGCCGCGAGGGCAGAACGCCGCTTGGGGAGCAGCTCGCGGGCGAGCTCGAAGTAGCGGCGGTGAATGTAACACCAGCCCCACGTCTCGCCACGCTCGAATGAAGCGATCATGGGGTGTCCGGTAGTGTTGAAATGGTCGAGCGCGTGCGCATGTTCGGAATCTTCGCAGCACCCGACATGACCGCAGCTCAAGCAGACGCGAAGCTCATTCCAAGCGGCCCCAAGGGCGATGCATTCCTCGCAGCCACTGGCTCTAGGCACGATTGGGCGAATCTCGCTGAAGTGCTCACAACGCTCGCTCATGAGTGGCCGATCAGCCTGTGACGGGAAAACAGCGGTTGCTTCACGTGCCGGGACGCTGCCGATAAATGAAGGCGGTGATGGAAGCGAGGATCAGCAGCAGAATGCCGTCGAATACGATCTGCTTCGCAACAAGCCCGCCGGGCATCGGCTGCACCACGTAATAAATAATGTAGGTCGGGACGACCGTCAGCAAGGCGACCGCCACCCCGAAGCGCAACCCTTGCGGCAACCACGGTCCTGGCTCGACGCCGCGCGAATAGATCCAGACGAGGGCTCCAGCCAGAATGATATGGGCGAGGATCATTAACGGAAAAAAATTCTGCGCATCCGCCTCGGTTCTAAACAGCGTCGGCAGTCTGCCGTAATCGTCGTGCAGGAGAAGGCCATGGACCACGAAGCTCCCGGCGAACCAGACGACGAAAATTACGATCCAGCCGATCAAAAATTTATTGCTCATCCCCTGAGTTCTCCGTTTGCCGGTTGAACATCAACTGCCAACGGGAACTTCCGCCATCAGTGCCAATTGATTGCCGTCGGGATCCTTGAACTCGGTCAGCCAGAGTTCCGACTTGGGGCCGCGATTCACCAAGTGCGGGTCTGCAACGAACTCGACTCCTTTAGCCTTGAGAGAGGTGAAGACCGCCTGAATGTTCGTGACGCCGAAGTATACGGCAGAGCCCCGCTGTGCCCGCTGTCCTTGCGGCACTACGCTAATCAATAGCCGCACACCGCCGCACATGAAAAAAGCCATCTGTGGCGGAGCCGAGAAAAGAAATGGAATCCCGAGCACGTCCCGGTAAAAGGATACTCCACGATCGAAATCATCGATGGGAATCATCACCTGGGCGACAACGGCGTTTTCAAGATTCATATCAACCTCCCGTGCGGAATTGCGGGGATCGTCGTTGCGCTGGCTGATCCCATCCGAGTCAGGCATCATCCCATGCCCGATGCTTGCGGACCTGGGATCTTCCGGCGCATAGCAGCACCGTGGTGACCGCTACCGCTATCACCAAAGGCGACACGAGAAGCGTCGCTAAGGGGCTCCATTGGTCAGAGGGGTCCACCGCCTTGACGAACAAGTAGACCATCAGCGGCGAACCGATGGCGGCGGCGAACGAAGCGCTCCGTATCCTGCGGAACATCATGGCGGAGGCAAGGCCGATCACCATCGGCATGACGAAGAGAACAAGGAATGGCGTCATCGCTTTTTTCAAGCTTTTTCAAGCGAGAAATCAGGCCCTAGAATCGATACTGTGCCCTTATCTGCCCTATAGACCCTCCGGCCTGGACGCGGTCGTGTCAATCAACGCGAACAGTCGGTCATCTGGGACGACATCGCCGTTCGGGTAGTTCTCCGGCGGCACATTGCTGAAGCCCAGTCGCTCCAGCAGCCGCGTCGAGCGACGATTCCTGGGATCGACTGTGGCGAAAAACTTGCCCACGCCGAACTGGCCTGCGAGCTCTCCGAGCGCCATTCGGCACGCTTCGAAAGCGATGCCGCGCCCCCAATATTCTGGAGCGAAGGCAAAGGCAAAGTCGGCGGTCGTTCCCGGATGAATTGTCGCCTGCACGAAGCCCACGCAACGGCCGGAGAGGATGCGCACGATCCAGTTGAGCCACAGTTGAGTCCCGTCCCCGGAGCGACGCATCTCCAATCGTTCATAGCGCTTTCTCAGTGCAGCCACGGACGGGGGCGGAGCACCCGGCATGTAATCATAGATCGCGGGTGAGGACAGAGTCTCAAACATCTCCTCCGCATGTGCGGCGACCAGGGGCTCCAGACGCATTGCAGGCGACTCGATCAGACGCATCTCCTGCCCTCGTTCAAGGAGAAAGTATATGTCCGCGCGCCTATCACGTCATTTTGTGTCGCCAAGGGACTGGAACATGACATAGGCGTCGACGAAGCCCCGTTCGGCATGGCGAAAGGCGCCGGGCAATGTCCCGACGATGTCGAATCCGATTTTCCGCCAGAGACTGACCGCGGGTTCGTTGGTGGACACTACGAAGTTGAATTGCATGGCTAGAAAACCGAGCCGGCGCGCTTCGACAAGGCAATGCTCTCCCATCGCGCGCCCCAAGCCTCGACCTTGTCTGTCCGGTGCGACCATGAACGCCGCGTTGGCGACGTGTGAGCCGAGTCCGAGCTGATTGGGTTTGAGAATGTAGGTGCCGACCACTTTTCCATCGCTTTCCGCAACGTAGCAGCGGGTTGCGGGGTCCAGCCAGTATGCGAGAGCTTCCTCGCGCGCAATCTCCGGATCGAACACGTAGGTGTCACCGCGAGCCACGACTGCATGAAAAATGGTCCAGATGGACTCGCTATCGGATGTTGACGCCTGGCGGATATGCCACATGGCGACTGCATTGGCCGTAGAGGGAAGGTCGCTACCAGGCGCGTCGAAAACCCGCGATCGATAAAAAGCAGAGCCTAAATCGCTTCATTGATGACTGCCTCAAGCCGATGTCCGTCGGGATCGATGACAAAAGCTGCGAAGTAGTTGGGTCCATAAGCCGGACGAGGACCAGGGCTGCCATTGTCCTGTCCGCCGCGCTCCAGTGCGGAGCGGTGAAACGCCTCAACCGCGTCGCGACTTGATGCGGCGAATGCCAGATGGAAGCCCGACCCCAAACCGACTGCAGCGTCATCCCTCAGTTTGATGGCCAGTTTGTCCCCGCTTCCCCGGTAACCGTAACCAATCTCCGTTCGAGTGGTCCAGACTCGCGCATAGCCCAGAGCGGACAATACCGCGTCGTAGAACTTGGTCGATCGCGCGAGATCGGCGCTGCCCAGTGAGACGTGATGCAGCATTTGCGCCTCCAAACGCCGGACGGCGAGCCTTTGGGTTGCAGGCTCAGGTTGCCTCGCCGCCCTCCGGTCCATAGAACATTACCCATACGCCAAAGTCTTGGGAAAAATCCTCGAAGCGGTGCTCGACGCCCGCTCTGGCGAAAATCAGGTCACCCGCGGCAAAGGGACGTCTCGATGCCCCATCAAAAAAAACTCCACGACCGCGGGCAACGACGTAAATCTCGTCGCGGGTGTGCGGCGTCTGCTGATCAGTGCCTCGCGGCGCGTAGTACTTGACGAGCAGCGTCCCATGACGAAAAAGCGGAATGGATCGCAGGGCTGAACGATCGTCGAGTTGACCAGCGGCCTCTGAAACTGCAAGCTGGAACGTCGCCCCGGAAGGAATTTCGCCGTTCATGGATTGTCCTCAGGCGAAGCTGCGCGAACCGTGACTTTCAATTATGCCTCCGCTGAGTGCCGATCGAGAGTGCCGCATTGCCCGTTCCCGGCAATATCGGGCACGAGCAAGTAGACGCTCAGTACTCCACTCCGAGCACAAGATCTGCGCTCGCTGAAGGGGAAAAGTCGCTCTCGTACACCGCCAGTTTGCGGGCCATGATAGCGCTTGTCGATGGTCGCGAATGAGTGACATAGATTTTGAACCCGGGCGTGCGGTTGATCCGTTTCATGAGCTGAAGGACAGAGACGCCCTCAACGATCACCGGCAGAGGCGTTGTAATACGGCGCTCGATGATGCGGTTGATCTGGTCGTCAAGGTGAATGAGATAGTCCTCGGCCGGGATCATAAAAAGATCGGTTTCGATCAGCGTAACGTTGAACTGCCACGCGAGATATCGTCCGAGCGTTGTCTTCCCCACGCCTCCGCGGCCATCGATCGTAACGATGATGCCCGGCAGACCTCGCAGGATTGGCGTGAGCGCTTCGACGGCCTGCGAGTAAGAAG